>NZ_JAGHKN010000070.1:0-9593 GCF_023093475.1 Methylobacterium sp. 37f | reverse complement strand
CGTGCTGACGGGCGCTCTCGCGCTCGATCCCGAGGCGTTCGGCAAGCTCATCGTAGGTGAGCCAGGTGACGGCATCCATCCGGGTCGTGCTCCGGGGCGAGACCTGGGACAAGCGCCGGGTCATGTGCCGGTGTTGATCCAGGCACTGTGCCAGGGTCTGACCCGGATCATGGGCGGTTCAGGGTAAACGCCTCGTTAAGAACTCGACGGGCACGCTCGCCAACCGTGGCCGGCGTTGACGCGGTTCATCTCGCCGTCCATCGTCACCAGCACCACGGCTGTGAGAGAGTCGAGGCCATAAAACGAAACAACCCGCCGGGTTAGGGCGGGCTGCACGTCCGGCACGGGGCCGGGATCGATCAACGTTTGGCGACTTGATCCTTCCCGAAAACTCGATGCTCTGCAAGCTGAAAACGCGAGTTTTCCGCATTGGCGGAGCTTTGCCGACTGTGTCGCGCCCCTTCACGACGGGTTCTGAACCCGAGAGGCGGAGCTATGCGGTTTGAGGGGATGGCCGAGATGATCGGCCAAGCGCACGGTGCTGCGCTCGATGATGTCACACGGGCGTTATGGGCTGCCGTTAGCGCCGGGCAGCTTAACGACGACGATGCTTTGCGCCTGTCCGAGGCGCTCGATGCCCGCAGGTTGCTTAACAAGACCGATCAGGCGGCCGCTGGCGGTAGACTGCCCCTCGTGCGGCAGCCACCCCTTCCGCGAAAGCACCAGCGGCCCCCTGATCGGACTGAGGCGCGGGAGCGGTCTCGCCGCTGGGCAGCTGCCGGTCGCATGCCGCCAGCCATCGCCTGCAAATTCACTCCAGGCGAGCAAGCCGCACTGGCAGTGATCGCAGTCGAGGTCACTAAGAGGAACGCCTGCAGCATGGCGATCGGCGCCGTGGCGGCCATCGCAGGTGTCAGCGAGTCCACTGTGAAGCGAGCAATCCGACAGGCGAGGGCACTCGGCTTCTTGACGGTCCAGGAGCGGCGCGTCTCCCGCTACCGGAACGACACGAACATCGTGCGCATCATCGCCAAGGCGTGGACGTCATGGCTCGAGCTTCGCGGTTCAGGGGGTGGGGTTCACCGCCGCACGGGCACGAATACAAATGATTCATTCAAAGCCCGTCCTCGGCTTGGACGAGCGCCGCAAGGGGCTATCGAAGGGTGGGGTTTGGGAGGTGGCTGCAGTGAGAGAACCGGCATCGCCATGCGGTAGGTGCATGGAATTGCTGCGTATCTTGCGAGTTATCCACACTCAACACTTCTGTTGAGTTCCACACTTCTGTGGACTACCCTACCTTTTATGAATGCTCAGGAACTCAAAAAATGGCTGGCCGCCCAAGGGTGCCAGTTCGAAAGCCATAAAGGCGGTTCCGGACATCTGACCGTTCGTAGGAAGGGAATGACGTCTCAGCTACCCATGCACAGCTCTCGCAAGGAGCTAGGCACCGGGCTTGTAAACAAAATAAAAAAAGATCTGGGATTGAAGTGATGCTGATCTATCCGATCCATCTCACGCCGGACGACAACGACACTTTTCTTGTTACATCGCCTGTATTTCCCGAGTTCACGACTTTTGCGGAAACACGCGAGGAAGCTATCGTAAATGCACGTAAAGCATTTGAAGAAGCAGTAGGCGCTCGCATAAGTGCAGGCGAGGCAATTCCTGCTCCTTTCAAGCCTGATCTTGAGCAGAAAATGGATGCAGCAGATGCAGCAGCTGTGCGGCTTTCCGCCCTTACCTCGCTAAAGGCTGGCCTTTATCAGGCGATGCGTGTTGCTGGCGTGACGCGGGCAGAACTAGCGCGAAGGCTGAACTGGAAGCGCGAAAGCGTAGACCGGCTGTTCAGGCTCGATCACCGCTCGCGCCTGGATCAGATTGAAGCTGCATTCAATGCGATTGGGGAAGAGGTTTCCGTCGGGCATCGGAAATTCGGGTAGCCTCGACCTAACTCGCCAAACGCACACCTGCGATGATGGAGCAGTGCGTTTGGACTTGCTGGATCAGGAGTGATCTCAGGCGGTTTTAGATCCGTGTCGTGAGGTTGGTCAGCCAAGCCGGCGAGGCTTTGACCAGCGCGGTCTCCGCCGCCTTGTCATAGCCGGAGGCGATCATCAGGCCGGTTGCGACGAGAACTAGACCAAGCGCCGCCTTCAGCCCCTTGCCCAACCCCATGATCCGGTCGCGCCAGCGCATTAGCACTTCGCGCGACAGGGTGCCGAGCAGTAGCAGCGGCAGGGCCGCGCCGACGCCGAATAGGAGCATTGTCAGCGCGACGGCACCGAGGTCTCGCCCCTGGGAGGCGAGTAGCGAGGCCGCTCCAAGAGTCGGTCCGACACAGGGGCTCCAGACAGCGCCAAGCAGCACCCCGACGCCGAACTGACCGAGCAGGCCGGCGGTGGAGAAACCGCCGAACCGGTTCTCCGTCCAGTTGCTCACTGGGCCGGCGGCCACGGCCAGCCGTGTTTGTGCTGCCGGGACCATCAGGATCAGCCCAACGAGGATGAGCATGATGGCTGCGCCGGTCCGGAAGATGCCGGCATCTAGGCCGATGGCGAAGCCGACGGTGGCCACGAACAGGCCAATGATCACGAAGGACAGCGCCAAGCCAGCGGCGAGTGCCGCCGGGCCGAGCCTGTGCTCTGAGGCCGCCGCGCCAAGCACCAGCGGCAGCAACGGCAGCACGCAGGGGGACAGCACCGAGAGGATGCCGGCAAGGAAGGCGAGGCCCAAGCTCGTGAGCATGACGGCTCAGATCGCCTTGTCGAGGAGCGATGAGATCGCCTCGGGCTTGGTCTCGCCGGCCGAGCGCCCGGTCTCCTTCGTCCCCTTGTAGGTGATGAGCGTGCTCTGCATCGTGGCGCCAAACTTCTTGACCACGTCCTTGCGGCTGTCGAAGTCGACGTCGAACACCTGCAGGTCCTTGAACTTCGGGTCGGCCTCAAGCTTCGACAGGATCGGCTTCTGGGCGGCGCAGGTGGTGCACCACGGGGCGGTGATGTGCACGAGGATTGGCTTGTCGGCCTTCTGGGCGGCCTCGAACGCGGCGAGCGTGTAGGTCATCTCGGCAGCGCTGGCAGCGGTTCCGAACAGCATGGGGGCGACGGCGAAGGCTGCGAGCAGGGTGCGGCGGGTGGTCATGAATGGTGTTCCTGTGATGGATGGCAGGAGGTGGAAGTCGAGGCTCAGTTCGAGACCTGCGTGATGGCGCGGTCGACGTTCACGCGGGCCGACCAGTCCTTGGCGCTGTCCTGACCCTTGAGATCGATCAGACGGGCAGCGGTGACGTCGACGTTCTTGAAGTCGGCCCCGGTGATGGTCGCGCCGGTGAGGTTGGCCCCCGACAGGTCCGAGCCCATCAGGACCACGTCGGTGAGGTCCGCATCCGTAAGGTCGGCGTATTCCAGGCGCGAGCGCCCGAGGTTCGCTCTCTTGAGGTTGGCGCCCTTGAGGTTCACCGAGACGAACACGGCTCGCATCAGCCCCATGGACTGGTTCTTGATGTCGGCTCCGCCCTTGAGGTCGACGAGCGTCGCCCCGGCCATGTTGGCGCCCTTGAAGTCGCCGATGGGCATGGAGCGACTGAGGTCGGCCCCGCTGAGGTTCGCGTCGCGGGCGGTGATGCCAAACATCTTGGCGCCGACGAGCTTGGCGCCGGAAAGGTCGGCCTTGATGAACCAGGCCTGCTCCAGGTTCGCGCCCGACAGGTCGGCGCCGCGCAGGTTGGCCTTGTTGAGGCGGGCGGTGCGCAGGTTCGCACCCTTGAGGTTCAGGCCCGACAGGTCGAGGCCGGCGAGCGCCTTATCGGAAAGGTCGATGGGCTTGCCGTCGGCCTTGGCGATCAGCGCCTCGACGTCGGCACGGGTCATCTCGGCCTTCGTCATCGCCGCAGAGCCCATGTCGGCACCGAGCAAGAGGTCCTGCTCGGCAACGGCGGGGCCGGCGGCAAGGGCTGCGAGCATGAAGCTTATGGCAAGACGGCGCATGTGATCGCTCCCATCGACGCGCCTGGCGCGTCGGCCGGCTACTCACGTCGTGTTCGTTGTGTCCCATGCTATGCTCAACTGCCCCGCAGGGTTGGTGACCCAGGTCACACAATCCCGACGGGGCGGGAGAAAAACACAACAAGAACCGGACGATCCGCCCTTCGTCACGGTGAGGGACAGCGCCAGTGATGACGGACGCACACAAGGTCGAGCGCTGGATCGACCGTTTTCCGCTGATCCATGCCCTGAGCCCGGCGCACCTGCAGCTCGCTCGCGGAACGGTGCAGTTCCCGGTGCTGGAGGCCGGCGCGACTGCCTACGAGCTGGATGGCGAATGCGCGAACTACTTGATGTGCCTGGAGGGGCGCACACGCATCTTCCGGATGTCGGAAGGCGGCCGTGAGGTGCTGATCTATAAGGTTGGTCCGGGGGGCACCTGTGCCCTGACAACGCAGTGCCTCCTATCTGGTGGCACCTTCCCGGCCCAGAGCATAGCCGAGGAACGGACGGAGCTTGCGGCTCTCCCAGTGGGCACGTTCCAGCACTTGATGGCCGAAAGCGCTGCGTTCCGCAGCTTTGTCCTGGACGACTACACGCGGCTGATGACTGGCCTATTCACGCTGATCGACGAGGTCGCTTTCGTGCCCTTGAAACAGCGCCTCGCTCAACGGCTCCTGGCCGAGGCCGATCCGCGAGGCATCGTCGCGGTGACGCACCAGAAGCTTGCCGATGACATCGGCAGCGTCCGCGAGGTGGTGAGCCGCATTCTGGCGCAATGGGCAGAGGCTGGTCTGGTCGAGCTACGTCGTGGCGCGGTCGAGATCGTTGACAGAGGCAGCTTGGCCTCTGCCGGTAGACGGTGAACTGCTGCACTCCAATGGTTCGGTGTCCGCTTCGGGGCAGAAGGCCAAGGTCCGCTCCCCACCCGTAGCAACCGATACCCATGCATTCGGTGCACTGGTCTCATCGTTCCAATAGGGCTTGCCCATGTGGAACGTTCCAGTCGCGCGTCAAATTCGTTCCAAAAGAATCATGTTGATTTTTGGAACGGACTGAAGGAGAATGTCTAAGAATTCATTGGAACGGAATGCCATGCTCATCGGCTACGCCCGCACCTCGACCCTGGAACAGGAAGCCGGTCTCGAAGCCCAAATCCGCGATCTGCGGGCGCTCGGGTGCGAGAAGCTGTTCCAGGAGCAGGCGTCATCCGTAGGCCCTCGCAAGGAACTCGACGCCGCGCTCGGCATCGTCCGCGCTGGCGACACCCTCGTAGTTACGAAGCTCGACCGGCTCGCCCGCTCCGTCACCCACCTAGGCGCGATCCTCGCGGACTTGGAAGCCAAGGGCGTCGCCCTGCGGATTGAAAATCTGGGCGTGGACACGTCCACCACTACCGGCAAGCTGGTGCTCACCGTGCTCGGCGGGGTCGCGCAGTTCGAGCGGGAGATGATGCTGGAGCGCCAACGCGAGGGCATTGCCAAGGCCAAGGCGGAAGGGGCCTACAAGGGCCGCAAGCCTACCGCACGGGCCAAGGCAGACGAGATCAAGGCGCTCGCGGCCGAGGGGCTGTCCATGGGCGCCATCGCGACCAGGCTCGGCATTGGCAAAGGCTCCGTCCACCGCGCCCTGGCCGCCCAGAAGGAGGGCTGATCGTGATTTCAAGAGAATCCCAGTCTGTGAGCGCCCAGTCCATGAAGCGCCGCTACACCCGGCTCGCGGATGACCAATGGGCCGAGGCCGAGACCGCATGGGCTTCCGGCTCCGCGACGCTCCCTGAGCTTGCCCACCGGTTCGCCGTGACGGAGCGCGGCCTACAGGCCCGTTTTGCCAAGCGTGGCATTGAGAAGGGCCAGAGCGCAAAGGCGCTCGCTGTCCAGGTCGCCGCAAGGGTGATGGAGGAGCAGGCTGCGCAAGTGGAAACGCTCGCAGAACGCGCCCAGACGATCCGGGAAGTCACCTACTCCAACGCGGCGAAGGTCGAGCGCGCGATCATGGACCGGCTCGACGCCGCCGCTGCTGACCCGAGCCAGACGTTTGCCGCTGCCGCCGCAATCAAGATGTTGACCAACGCCGCCGCTGCTCTCGAAAGACTTCACAGTCTCAAGCGTAGCGCTTTAGGGATTTCTGACGATGATGTGAGCGATGATGAAATGCCTGTGCTGTTGATCCGGGACATGACTCGCGGCGAGATTGAGGATATGCGTCGGAAGCAGGACGAAGAAGACGCGCTCGACGGCACCCTGATCGACGTTACATCAGACGCTGTTTCATTCATTGACGATGAAGATCTTGTTCGTGAGGGTGAAGACAAAAACGACGATCTGTAACTCTATGAGTATTGTGTCTGATAGCCTCTTTATCGAGTAGAGTGGGATAAATGTCGAAGTCTTAGAAAAAAGTGGCTTTGCCGTAGGGGGTCTAGTATGTGCCCGCAGCAGATTTCTACTCACGAAATCTATGAGAATGCGGCCTATTCGCATTGATCCGAAAAATCTGTTCACTTCTTGTTCTTGAAAGATGCGCTTTGAGCACACACATGTCTGTGACCAAAATATCAGACATGGAAAGCTTAAAGTGACCACCCGCATTATCAGGCCGACGCAGACGTCCGTTGGTCTCCCTGCCGAACGCCTCACCCAGCTTCGTGCTCTCGCTGATCGGCGCGGCGTTTCTGCCGTCGAGGTCGTGGAGCACGCGATCCGCCAGGCCATTGAGGCAGGCGAGATTGACGATACGCTTCCCGGCTTTGCCGAAGTCGCTGTCGTGGACGACGACCTCCTGTTCGTCTCGATCCGCGATGCCAGCCTGCCCCTTTTGGATGGAGATCAGGCTCGTCTCATCGCCGCTGTGATCGACGCCGCGACCGGCAGCGCGCCTCTTCTGGGCTTAGAATTTAAGTCCAACAGCGGCACGGGCGTGCCTTTGGGTCGCGACCACTGGGTCTATATCGGTCGCCATGTGAAGGCCGTCACGTTCGCCATCAAGGACGGCGAGACTGGCGAAATCACGCTCCGGACCGCGACTACTGCGAGCATCGCGACTGACTTCGCTCGCTTGCTTCGCAAGCATGCGGCTCAGATCATGCGCCCCATCGTCAATGCCGTGACCGTCGAGCTTGCCCCCGCTGGGGAGGCACGGTCGTGAACATCGTTCGCCTTGCTCTCGAAAACCAGCACCGCGACGACGTGCTTCAGCGTCTGGTAGCTGGTGCTGCTCAGGGCGACGCAGACGCCTTCTTGGGCGCCGCTGTCCAGTTGACGTGGGCGGGCGGCTGGGCGGCTGCCTTGCCGGGACTGTTGGCCCTCGAGACCATGCCCAGCGTCATCCAGGACGCTTTCCAGGCTGCGTGGTGCAGCAGCGCGTCCGATGCGTTCGGTCTTAAGCGGACCCTGACGCTGGACCTGCTCGGCCAGGATCATCTGCTGGCGGATGGTCTCGCCCTCCTGCTCCCGGCCCCGTCCGACTCGATGCCCACGCTGCTCTACCGGGCGCAGTCATTGCAGGACTACCGCGCGGGCCGCGTCGGCTGCTGGTGGACCCCGGAGCGCGAACTTGCCACTTCGCTGTGGCTCGTCACGTCAGCTGCTAGCGAGCATGTCGGAGATCACGTCCTGCTGGCGACCCAGGCTTCCGCTGGCGCCGTCATCTGCGGCACGCCTGACGACCTGGACATCGTGCTGGACCCGCGGCTGCTCCAGTCAGTCCGCGTGGTCGGGGTGCGCAGGAACGACCCGGAAGCCGACAAGATCGCAGCCTGAAAGGAGTGAGCCGCTCGCCCCGGCCAGGGCGAACGGCTCTTTCAACACGATGCTCTTAATAGGTAATATTTCCTCGCTATCCATGCAAGCCGACGCGCACCCTTGCGGCGGCTCGGCGTTGGATGCGCAAAAAAAGCGGGCTAAGCCGCGCCGTATCAGCCTACTCGCAGACCGGCATTTTCTTCTAGAATACAAAGCACTTAACAGCATCAAGAAGGGCATCTCGCCGGTCCAGAGTGGCGTGTCAGCTATAGTAGGTGTGCTTAAGGGGGATGAGCCTTCAGGCCCTTTGCCCGCCTTCATGACTAAGGCACCATCTCCTTGGCGCTACCTAACGGATGAAGTGCAGGGCCACTTCGCCTTTGAAGCCCTACAGGCGCTCGGCCCGGTCGTCGCCTTCACAGCCTGGTGCTCCACCGAAATTAGCGAACGGGCCTACGCGACCGGCAAGCCGCTCCTGTGGCTCCGCAAGCGCGTCGTGGAAGCTCTCGGTGCTGCCTTCGGGCCGGTCGCGTTGCTCGCCACGATTGAAGAGGAGTGGAAGGACGGTAAGCTTCGATTACACCTTCATGGCGCGCTGGGTCTCGCCTGCACCAGTCGCCGCAGCCTCGTTCGTCTTCGGCAGGCACTACGGCGAGCCATGGGGCCTTGGACCGGACCGGCCGCAAAGTTCCAGATCAAGTTCAGGCTCGACGTGGATTGTGGCTGGGCCTCCTACTGCACCAAGAGGTCGTGGCTCGCGCTGCCGGGCATCCGCGACCGCTTCGCCTGTGCCCGTCCCGGCTCCCCGTGGCGCTTGAGCTTCGACGGCCCGACGCTCACGATGACGAACGGTATCCGGGCGTTGGCGAAAGAGCTTCACCAGAAGGCCCGCGAAGCGGTCCAGGAAGCTCGTCAGCGGGCGCCAGCGCCTGCTGAGCCCGAAGCTCCCTCGGCACCATTGGAGCCGGTCTGTGAGCCCGTGAAGCTCCCGCTGACCCGGGTCTCCATCCCCATCAACCGCCTGGTGCTCCCAGATCCCGCAGGGCAGTCTCAGCTGTCTGCTACGCCTCGCTCAAGAGGGCCGCCTGATCGAGGTGGTCCAACCCGAATGTGCCAGATTGCGTGCCAGGACGGCGTATCTCGCAATCGCAGATCAGCAAGACACCCAGAATGTCTGGCGCTCGCAGTTCCCGGCTTTCCTTCATCGCGTAGATTTCCTCCACGAACTGACCGGCTGCCGGCCCGTAGAGCGCTTGGCAGTCGTGCTCAAAGCGCGCTTCGTCGCGAAGGAGGTGGTGTCCTTAGTCGCGTGGGCTCAGCCCGCTAGCCGACGCCACCACGGACGATGCGCTACCGGCTCTGGGATGCGCGTTGCGGTCTCGTGCCAGCGATCCCGATCCTTCTCGGATGCTGCCAGAGCCGCCCTTAGCGCCTCGACCTGGACCGTGAGCACATCGCGTTCACCCGCTACTGCATCCCGATCCGACGCCACGACATCGCGATCTGCGGCCCGGGCCAGTGCTGCCTCAAGGGCGACTTCAAGGCGCTCGATGTGCCGGGTCAGAACCTCCGTCACGCCCGGGTCATGTGCCGGGGGCTGAACCGGGACGTGCTCCGGCTCTTGAACCGGGACTGTCTCGCCCTCACCAGCGTCAGAACGCTCTCCAAGGGCCTCGTCTGGCACACCGATGCGGACCTTGCCGTCATTGCCCGGCCGACGCGCCCAGCGCTTGCGCTTGACGTGCTGACGGGCGCTCTCGCGCTCGATCCCGAGGCGTTCGGCAAGCTCATCGTAGGTGAGCCAGGTGACGGCATCCATCCGGGTCGTGCTCCGGGGCGAGACCTGGGACAAGCGCCGGGTCATGTG
>NZ_JAGHKN010000006.1:0-182535 GCF_023093475.1 Methylobacterium sp. 37f | reverse complement strand
GGCCGAGCGCACGGTCGATCGGCTCTGGACTGTCGTCGGCAATCTGCTCGACGCCTTCACCCCAACCGAGTGCGCAAACTACTTCGCTGCCGCCGGTTACGATCCGGAGTAGGTGGAAACCGCTCTAGAGCTGCGCCCGATCAAGTTGGGTCAAAGGCATCCGAGGCCCGACTGCCCTGTACCGCGTCAACCGCTTCGACCAGATCTGCCGGGCGCACGACATCGAGCATCGGTTCACCAAGCCAAACCACCCGTGGACCAATGGCCAGGTCGAGCGCATGAACCGGACCCTCAAGGAGGCGACCGTCAAGCGCTACCATTACGACAGCCACGACCAACTGCGGGAACACCTCGCCGCCTTCCTGGATGCCTACAACTTCGCCCGGCGACTCAAGACCTTACGCGGCCTCACGCCATACGAAGCGACCTGCCGAGCCTGGGCAGACGATCCGGACCGGTTCAGATACGATCCGACCCACCTCACCTCGGGACTGAACACCTAGGATGGATATTTGAAGTTCGTACGTTTCAGGCGGAACATAGAGCGCGTGGATTGTTTGGCTCACATGACCCCCATCGGTTTGTTTGTCTCAGATTTAGTCTTAGAGGCTGTTATGGACCTATGACGGCTGGATTCCAGATGAAGGGGCATGACCTCTTCACGCAAAGCCTACCCGTCCGACGTCTCCGATGACGAATGGGCGCTGGTCGCCCCCCCCTGTCTGATGCTGCTGCGCGCGGATGCGGGACAGCGTGAGCACAGCCTGCGCGCGGTGGTCAACGGGCTGCGCGATGTGGTGAAGACGGGCGCGCCGTGGCGGTGGATGCCCCAACGACCTTCCGCCCTGGGAGGCCGTCTACCAGCAGGCGCAGCGCTGGCTGGCGGCCGGGTGCTTCGAGCAACCGGCCGCGGATCTGCGGGCCCTTCTGCGTCTGGCCTCCGGACGTTCGCCCGAGCCGCGTTCGGCCATCCTCGACAGCCGGACCCTGCGCTCCTCACCCGAGAGCGGCGAGCGGGCCGGACGGCTGAGAAGTCGGCCAAGGCCGCCCGCGCCCACGGGATCGAACGGGAGGTCGCGAAACCGCCGGAGACCAAGCGCAGCTTCGTCCTGCTGCCGCGCCGGGGGGGTCGTCGAGCGCTCCTTCGCCTGGGCCACGTGCTTTCGCCGCCTCGTCAAGGATGACGAGCGCGATCCCAGCACGCGAGCAAACCTCCCAGAGTCGCCTTCGCCTGCCTCATGCACGAACAGGCCACTGAACCCGCGGCCCGTTCAGGAATAGCCTCTAGGCAGTCGAGCGACGGGTCTCGGAGGGCGTGCACCCGTAGAGCCGCCGGTAACGCTGGCCGAAGTCGCTCATGTGGGCGAAGCCCCAGCGCT
This sequence comes from Methylobacterium sp. 37f, assembly GCF_023093475.1. Taxonomy (NCBI): domain Bacteria; kingdom Pseudomonadati; phylum Pseudomonadota; class Alphaproteobacteria; order Hyphomicrobiales; family Methylobacteriaceae; genus Methylobacterium; species Methylobacterium sp. 37f. The sequence goes on along the minus strand of NZ_JAGHKN010000006.1, from coordinate 181,156 downwards.
TCGCGATCACCGCCACCGGAAGGGCGGCATTGCGCGCGCTGATCAGATCCTGATGGACCCGCTTCAGGCGCTGATCGATGAGGAATTGAAATGGCGTCTGTCCCACGTCCCGGCGGAACCGGGTCTGCAGGCCGCGGACGCTGATCCCGGCGGCGGCCGCAATGTCCGCCAAGGTGAGGGGGCCGGACAGGTTCGCCTCGATATAGTCGAGCGCCATCCGGAGGCTGCGGGACGGAACGTCGACCCTGTCGCAAACCTTCGGCTCCACCCGCTTCGGCCAGGCCGAGAGCAGCTGATAGCTCAGAATTTCCTGAACCAGGGGCAGGACGTAGTCACACGCCGGATCGGCCTCCTGGACCCGACGCTGGATCTCGCGCAGGGAGCAGGCGAGGGCCTTCATGCCCGGGGTCGCGATGTCGGCGACCGGCGCGAGGGACGACAGGCCGCGGGAATCACCCATCAGGGCCGCGTCGGCGGCCGTCAGGGTCTCGACGGCGATCGTCCCGCTGAGGGCGCTGAAGCTGCCCGAGGCCTGAACTTCCCGCAGATCCTCGAATCCCACGAGGGTCGCGTGCGTCGGTGTTCCGATCGAATTGCCGGCGCGGTGGCGGTAGGTGACGTGGCCGCGCGTGACGAAGCGGAACGTCATCACGGCCGCGTCGTATTTCGGCTTGGTGACGAAGCCGCTGATCGTGTGGGTCGCCCACAGGCTCATGCACGCGTCGACCCGCCCGTCGATCTCGATCTCCGGCGCGATCGAGCGCATCACGTCGAAATGGACCGGGATCCCGCCGCGATCGTTGAAGGCCTGGAGTTGCCGCAGGGAGTCGATATGGGCGGCGAGCCGACGCTGCGGCTGCCTTGCGGACGGATAAGCCGAAGCGCGATCCACCATTCCTACCCTCCTGCCCGCTCCGCGCCCGCGCAAGAATCCGCCTCGTGGAGCCCTCGGATCAGACCTGCGGGCGCAGATCAGGACGGAGGGCGGGACGCTGAGCCCTGCGAGGTCGGGGATGGCGGATCGAACGGCGCCGCGCCGGCCCGTCGCCGGAAGCTCAAGGCCTGCGGGACACCGGCTCCACATCCCGAAAGGCGACCACGACGCCCCTCTTGAATTTCTCCCACAGGCGAAGCGGAAAGAACAGGACGCAGGCCAGGGACACGAGGACCAGGCCGCACAGCAGCGCCAATCGTTGCATCGGCGGCTCGGATTCCTCGCGATCGTACCAGAGGGGATCTTCGTCGGGAATCACGATGGGTCCTCGCCAACACGCGCGCGATTGTCTGCTCGTTTCAGAACATCACAGATCCGAGCATAGGTCGATGACGGGTTTAAGATATCGTTAATCCTAACCCGGCGCCTCGGGCCAAGCAGCCCGTCCGGGATTCCACGTTCACGCCGAACCGACACGCCGAAACGTCCCTTCCGGCCCTTGGCATTCCGAACTTGGCATTCCGAACTTGGCATTCCGAACTCGGGACCGGGTGGACCGCCACGGATGGGGACGAGGCGGTCCCGAATGCGCGCGGCGCTTGGGGGTGGGATCATCGCGACAGGCTCACGGGGATACCTGCCAGAACCGGACCGATGCCGGCCCGAAAACGAAACCGGCTCACTAAGGAAGATCCCCGCGGGAATCGCTCGATGAGCCCGGTTCGAGGCGGTCAGCGGCGAACCCGCAGGGTCGACGCCGTCGGTCTTCTTCAGAAAGAGCCGGTCGTTTCCACCTCTCCCGCCGCCTGCGCGCTCCGCGGCGTCGCCGCAGGCCCGGCCGAAGCGGTCGGCTGAGGCGTGGTGGTCAGGTCGCTGACGCTGCGCACCTGCTGGGTTTCACGCACCTGCTCGCGAAACAGCGGAGGCGTCAGGTAGAGGGCTTCACCCGCCTGGGCGGCACCGCCGGCGAAGGACACCGACGCGAGAACGGTCAGGGTGAGAAGGCGAGCGACGCGCATGGGAAATCTCCTGATCGGCTGGCAAGGGGCCGCCGTTGAAGAGATTGAACCACATTTTTGTGCGCTGCGGTTTGCCGATTTTGCAACGCAGCATAATGCCCGCCCGCCGTCCGGTGACCACTATATCGCAGCTTTGCAAGGGCACGGGGCCAATGATGACCGAAGAAAGACATGTCCTGAGTGCAGGCCGCCCAAAATCAGCAATGCTGCCCAAAAATTAGCTTTTCGGACTTCGCAAAAATACTTTGCGGGACCAGGCGATAAGCCGTCCGTCGCTCATGCGGGTAGGGGGCCATCGGCTCCCTACCCTGGGACAGGATCGTGTTACTCGGCCGTGCCCCACTCATCCTTGGCTTCCGCGGTCGTGCGATTCAGCCGAACTTCGCCGCCCTCGACGGCGGCGATCGAGTCGATGTGGATGAAGTGATGCCGGCCCTGAGCCTCGGGATCGGTGCGGGTGAGCTTGATGCGTTGCCCGTCGAGGTGATCCACGGTTCCGACATGTCCGCCATCGGAGCCGACGACGGGCATGTGCTCCTGGATCTGACTGGTGTCGGTCATGGCGGTGTTCCTCTATCCAAACGCTGGTGAGCAGCGAACGCGCGTCCGACCAAACGGGTCCGAAGCATGTTTCCGAGCTGTGGAGGAACTTTCGCGCGGTGCGGGAAGGGGTCTCCGCCCCGCCGATTTCGCGACCGCGACGGTCAGCGTGAGGCCTGCGAGCCGCCGCGCAGCGGCGCGTGATCGGGCACGGGACGGGAGATTTCGGCCGGGAAGAGGCAGATCGCAGGTGCGCGGCAAGCCGGGACGGCGCCCTGCATCGGTTCGGGGGATCGCCCAGGCGGACCGGTCCCGCCCTCGGGTCGAGCGGTCCTTCTGCGATCGCGCGTTGCATCGGCGCCGTTGCGTTCGTTGATCGAACCGCAACGGCGACCGATCCGCCGAAGGCTAGATGTTCTCGCCAGGCTCGGGACTGGCCACGAGCTGCTCGGCCTCGACGGTCGTGTACCCTTCCAGCCAGTCCGCACTCTCCTGCGATCCCGCCGGATACGGGTTGGCGGAGACGGGCTGGCCCTCGCTCCGCGCGGCACTGCCCTCCAGCCAGATCTTGTTCGACGCGACGACGGTCATGACGGTCCCTCCTGTGGAGGTGAAAACGGCCTTCGGGGAGGACGGTTCACGCCAAACCGAAAGTCCCAAGCTGCCGTTTGCCTGCGCGGGCCCCTGGAATTGTCGGACATCCCCTGTCGCCCCCGGCTGCGGACGTGCCGTACAACCCGGACGGAGGCCGCAGCGGCGACCTTCGTCGGGCTTCGGAGTGCCGGGGCCGGCCCCGCGGGGGCAGGCATCGAGGCCCGAGGTCCGGCCGCCGAATCGGCCGCGCCGGCACCGGGCGATCGCCGGCAGGCCCGGCAGGCCCCTCCCCCGCCGGGCCGCCCCCTCAAATCGGCCTTCGCATGCGCCGCGCGCTGGCGGCCGGCGTCGCCGACGACATCGCGGGCGGCCGCCGGAACCGCTCGAGCCGTGCGGGCGCCTTTGGAGGTGACGCGGGAGGCCGCCGCGATGGCGCTTGCGACCCGCCCGTCCGAGCCGGCACGACCCTTCGCGTCCGACGAAGGCTTAGCCGCTGTTCGACACTCAGATTCCCGCGGGGGTGTGCCCTTTTAGGAACAGCGACCTTGATCGCACCATCAATCGTTTGTTAGCCATTTTGAGCGCGTATCCGTGACCTGGACCTGCGTATTCGTTCACCACTATTGTGAGGTTGTATGGCAAGTTGGCTCAATTCATCTGGTGTTGCACTGAGAGACAGTACATCTCCGGCGAAGTGGTTCACCACTTCCTATGGCGGTCAGACCCTCAACGGCACCAGCGGCGCCGACTCGCTTTCCGGTAAGGCCAACACCGTGTCATCGCTGGCCGGGGGGGCAGGCGACGACAGCTACGCGCTGCCCGACCTGAAGACGAAGCCCATCGAAGCGGCCGGGGGCGGCGTCGACACCGTGACCACCTGGTGGCGCGACTACGTCCTGGCCGACAACATCGAGAATCTGAACATCAACGGCATCGCCCGCGTCGAGGGCAACGGCCTCGCCAACATCATCCGCGGCGACAGCAGCGCCCAGACGATCGACGGCGGCTTGGGCAACGACGTCCTGATCGGCGGCGGCGGGCGCGACACCTTCCTGGTGACGAAGGGCGACGGCAGCGATGTGATCGTCGATTTCCAGACGAGCGGGGCCGGCGACCTGGCGCGGCTCGACGGCTACAGCCTGACGAGCTTCGCCCAGGTGAAGTCGGCCATGTCGCAGGTCGGATCGGACGTCAAGCTGGCCTTGAGCGGGAGCGAGGCGCTCATCTTCCGCAACCACAAGATTGCAGACTTCACCGCGGACGATTTCCAGCTTCCGGTATCGACCGCGGGCCGCACCCTGACCTTCGCGGACGAGTTCAACAGCCTCAGCTTGTGGAACGGCAAGTCGGGGACCTGGGAGACGACCCAGGCAGGGTCTTCGCTCAACGTCAACGGCAGCACACTGGCCGGCAACAAAGAGCTGGAATGGTACATCAACAGCAACTATACGCCGACCGCTTCGGTCAAGCCCTGGACGATCAACAACGGCGTCCTTGAAATCACTGCCGCGAAAGCTCCGGCCGCGATCAAGCCCTATATCAATAATTACAATTACACGTCCGGCATGATCCAGTCGCATCAATCGTTTTCCCAAACCTATGGGTATTTCGAGATGCGCGCCCAGCTTCCTGCCGGGCAGGGATTGTGGCCGGCCTTCTGGCTGATGCCGCAGGATGGCACCTGGCCCCCCGAGCTCGACATCATGGAGGTGGTCGGAAGCAAGCCGACCTCGCTGGTGACCACGCTTCGATCGATGCAGACGGGATCGCTGGTCGAAACCTCGATCGGCTCGACCGTCGCCGACATGACCAAGGGCTTCCACACCTACGGCGTCGACTGGGAGAAGGACACCATCCGCTGGTACTTCGACGGCCTGGAAGTCGCCTCGATCGCCACCCCGGCCGACATGCACAAGCCGATGTACATGGTCGCCAATCTCGCGGTCGGTGGGACCTGGCCGGGCAATCCGGACGCCACGACGACGTTTCCGTCCAAGATGCAGATCGACTACATCCACGTCTATTCCGGTGACGGCACCGCGGCCGCCCCGACAACTCCGGTCACCCCGACGCCCGCCCCCTCCTCTCCGGACAAGAGCCCGACCGGCGGCACCCTGTTCGCGCTCAATGCCGAGGATAAGCCCCTCTACGAGAGCGCTGTCGCGACCAAGGGCTTCGTCGCCAGCGGAAGCTACCAGACCCTCACGGGCACATCGGGCGCCGATGCGCTCCGAGGCAACGGCACCTCCACGCTGACGGGCGGCGCCGGCGACGACACCTACTACGTCTCGAAGGACAAGGTGGTGGAGAGCAGCGGCGGCGGCACCGACACGGTCATCGCCTATGCCAACCATACCCTGGCCGCCAATGTCGAGAACCTGTTCGCGTTCGGTGCCAACACCACGGCCACCGGCAACAGCCTCGACAACGTCATCCAGGGCGGTGCCGGGCGTCAGACCCTCGACGGCGGCGCCGGCAACGATGTGCTGAAGGGCGGCGCGGGCTCGGACATCTTCGTGTTCGGGTCGGGCCACGACCGGGTGCTCGACTTCCAGGGCGGTTCCGGCTCCGACAAGGACCTGCTCCGCATCTCCAAGGCGGATTTCACCAGCGTCGCGGCCGTCCAATCCGCAAGCCACCTCGTCGATGCCGATCATGACGGCGCGATCGACGACGTGGTGATCACGCATGGCTCGGACACGATGGAGCTTCTGAACCTCAGCCTGTCGACCCTCGATGCCGGGCACATCCTGATCGTCTGACCCTGCTCCTCACCCTGCTCTCGCGCGAGAGCGACCTGACCGGCTCCGGCGCGTCCTGCGTCGGAGCCGTCTTGCGTTTCCAGCGTCACGGGCGCAGCGCTGCACCGATCCCACCGGCAGACGGAGACCGCCCGCCGATACCGGTCCCGGCGCGGGAACCGCGCCGGTTCGCGCATCGGGGGCGTCGAGCGCGAGGATCTCAGTGGATGGCGTCGTTGGCCCAGACCCGGACGTAATCGACGTCGAGGTGCGTGGTCGGCATGGAGGCGTCGTACTTGCCCGGCCAGCTGCCGGTGTCACCCACCGCCAGATTGACGACCATGTACATCGGCTTGTGCATGTCGGCCGGCGTTGCCGTCTCGGCCACCTTCGCACCGTCGATGTACCATTCCAGCGTGTCCTTCTGCCAGTTGACGCCGAAGGTGTGGAAGCCCTCCGTCAGGTCTTCCGTCTGCACCGGCATGCTCGTCAGGGTATGACCGCCGATCGAGGAATGCGCCGTGGCGTAGGCGGTGTCCTTGTCGTGGCCCAGGAACTCCAGAACGTCGAGTTCGGCCGGCCACGTCCCGTCGGCGTTCAGCAGCCAGAAGGCCGGCCACATGCCCTGGCCCGCCGGCAGCTCGGCGCGCATCTCGAAATAGCCGTAGGTCTGGGCGAACGACTTGGCCGTGGTGAGCACGCCCGAGGTGTAGGCCAGGCCCAGCGGGTTGCCGTCGTGATCCGGAGCCGCCGTGATGCTCAGGACGCCGTTCGAGACCGAGAACGGGTTCGTGCCCACCGAGCTGTCCGAGTAGTACTGCGCCTCGTGGTTCGACCCCAGGGTCCGATCCTGGCTGGTGCCGACGCCAAGTGCGCTCTTCCACACCGTGCCTTGGCCATTGGCCGAAGCACTGAGGGTGTTGAACTCGTCGGCGAAGCTCAACGTCATGCCCGGATGCGACGGGTCCGCCGGCAGGGCGAAATCGCCGGCCTTGAGGTTCGTGAGCGCCACGTTCTGTAAGGTCAGCGTCTCGCCGCCGCCGAGCGCGATGACGGTGTCCGACCCGACCTGACTGGCCGCCATCTTCAGCTCGGCGAAGCTGTGCAGGTTGACCCCCTCCATGCGGACCTTGTCCACGCCGGAGGCGAAGTCGGTGATGATGTCGCTGCCCTCGCCCTTGGCGATGACGAAGATATCGGCCCCGCCGCGGCCGGTCAGGATGTCGTTCCCGGCCTTGCCGTTGAGGGTCTGGGCGCCGCCATCGCCGGTGATCATGTTGTTGAGGCTGTTGCCGGTGCCGCTCTTGGCGTTGCTGAAGATCAGGTTCTCGACGTTGTCCGGCAGGGTGTAGTCGCGCCAGGCAATGATGACCGTGTCGACGCCGCCGCCGGGCGCCTCGACGACCTGATCGCTCGACTGCCAGATGTGGTAGGTGTCGTCGCCGGCGCCGCCGGTCAGGACAGCATTGCCCTTGTCCCAGCCCCAGATGTCGTCGTGCCCGGCCGTGCCGCTGAGGGCCTGGACGGCATTGTTGGCCTTGATCGTGCTCGTCGGTGCCACGCTGGCCCGCGCCGGCTCGTTCACCACGACGGGTGGAGCGACGACCACAGGCGGGTCGACGACGGGCGGGGTGACGACGGGCGGCTCCGGGGGCGCCGGCGGTAGGGCCACTTCGGGAGGCTGCGGCGCGGGGGGCGCAACGACTACGGGCGGCGTTTCGGGCGCCACGGAATCCTCCAGGACGAAATCGCCTGACGTGAGGGCGTTCCCGGCATGCGCGGCGGTGAAGCGGCCGACGGCCGTGCCATGCTCGCGGATCTCGTAGGTGTGCAGCGTGCCCTGACGGGCGATCTCGACCACGTTGGCATCGGCGGCAAAGCCGCGGAACACCAGCGTGTCCCCGCCGGCGGCGCCGGCCCCCTGGAAGTCGGTGATCCGGTCGAGGGCCGTGCCCGTCAGGCCGGCCGTGCCGGCCAGATCCGCCTTGCTGAAGACGAAGCGGTCGGCTCCGGCCCCGCCCGTCAGCAGGTCGACGCCAAGCCCGCCGGTGATGATGTCGTTGCCGGCGCCGCCGTTGATGGTGTCGTTGCCCGACGCCCCGATGATGATGTCGTCACCGTCCTGGCCGGCGATGAGCTGCGCCCGCGTCCCGCGCGAGGAGAGGTCGATCCGATCCGCACCCGCGGTGCCGGCGGTGTACTGGGCCGCCAGGGGTGCGATCGGGCCGCTGCTCGAACTGACCGGTGCGGTTGCGGAAACCACCGGCGCGAGCGTGCTCGACGCCGCCGGCGTGATCAGCGCTTCCGGAGAAGGCTTGACCACGGACGCCTCCGACGCCTCGAACACGAAGTCGCCTGACTTGAGCGCCTCCCCGGCATGGACAGCGGTGAAGCGGCCGACGGCGACGCCGTGCTCGCGGATTTCGTAGGTGTGCAGCGCGCCCTGCCGGGCGATTTCGACCACGTTGGCATTGGCGGCAAAGCCGCGGAAGACCACCATGTCGCCGCCCGCGGCGCCGGCGCCCTCGAAGTCGGTGATCCGGTCGAGGGCGGCGCCCGTCAGGGTGGCCGTACCGGCGAGATCCGCCTTGCTGAACACGAAGCGGTCGGCCCCGGCTCCGCCCGTCAGGGTGTCGACGCCGAGCCCGCCGGTCATGATGTCGTTTCCGGCGCCACCGTTGATGGTATCGTTGCCTGATGCACCAATGATGATGTCATCACCATCCTGGCCGGCAATCAGTTGTGCGCGCGTCCCGCGCGACGAGAGGTCGATCCGATCCGCACCTGCGGTGCCGGAGGTGTACTGAGCCGAAAACAATGCCGTGTCCGCCATGGGTCGCTGACTTTCTTGCGATCGATGGCGGATGATGAGAACGGCTAAGTTAATACAGAGCAAATACTGCCTTTGGTTCCATCGTCTGAATCGGCAGAGTATTTATCTCGTTAAAGAAGAGTACCGCTAGGCCGACAAATTAATCGAACCATTTCGCTCAAAAACTCAGGGGCAAGGGTGGCCTTTGGCGGATGGCCTTCCGTCAGCGGTTCCATCCCGAGGCGAGAGGGCGAGGATCGTCCCCGAAGCGGCCTTGATCGTCGGCGTGACGCTTCGCTGGAGATCGGGCGCATCCGGGGCGCCAACGGGGCGACCGCCCTCGCCCGCATGACAGATCGGGGACCGGTGTCCGGCGGTTCCGTCCAGCCGGATCAGAGGCCGGCGCAATCGCTCGGCCGACCGGTGAGACTCACGTGGTCACGCTCCCTCTGCCCAGCAGGAACAGAGCTGCGCCGAGGACCAGAAGGCTTTTCGACAGGAACGAGAATCCGGAAACGCCCTCGCCGTCGTCCAGGGATCGCAGATAGGCGACCTGGGCGAACATCGCCGCCCAGTACGCGGACCACAGGGCGAGGACGGACATCATCCCCATCGGCGCGGCACGCTCCCAGAATCCCGCCGGGCGATCTAGGCTTCGACCCGCCGCTCATGCCGCCAGAGCGCGACCGCATGCCGGCGCGCCTCGTAGGCCCGGCGCACGGGCGTGCCGTCGGCGCCGCGCCCCTCCTGGCTGTAGCCGAACCGGAGCACGCCGTCCGGACCGTAGAGACGCGTCATCTCGGAACGCCAGGCCTGATCGGTGCGCGCCAGAACCGCTTCGGTCTCGGCCAGTCGGTTCGTCTGCATCGGGGCTCTCTCGCGGGGCTGAATGCAGATCTAACGCGCGCCGAGGCCATCCGGTCCCGAGCCGGTCCCTCCTTCTCACCGCATCATGCGCGACCCGGCGACCGCGCATGCACAGGTGAGTCGCGTGCAAGGATGAGGCGCGTGCAGGGGAGCTTCCGGCCTCGACGGCTCAGCCCTTCGGCGCGGCCTGCGTCGGCGCGGGCGACGCCCCCGGCGACGCGAGAGCGCTCTTCGGCATCAGCATGTGCACGCCCTTGTTGCCGTCCACCGTCTGGGTGATGCGCAGGTTTCCGGCGAGCGAGCACAGCATGTAGGCCTGGTTGCGGGTGAGGCTCGTGCGATCGCAGACGTGCCGCACCATCTCGCGCACGGCCTGGCGCATCGCCTCGTCGAGGCTCTCGTGCAGGCCGATCGACATCAGGTCGGTGGGCGTCTCGGCGAAGGGCCAGGCATAGCCGAGGTCCTTGCGCACGGTGAGGCGGAAGGTGCCGGTCAAGCCGGTTTCGAGGGCGGTGATGCAGACCTCGCCGTCGCCCTGCACGCCGTGGCCGTCGCCCGCATAGAAGCCGGCGCCCGGATTGTAGACCGGCAGGTAGAGGGTGGTGCCGACCTTGAGTTCCTTGTTGTCCATGTTGCCGCCGAACCCGCGCGGGACCGGGGTGCCGACCCGGCCCCAGGCGGCGGGGGGCGCCGTGCCCATGATGCCGAAGAACGGATCGAGGGGCAGCTCCGTACCCCAGGGCAGCACGGCGACGCCGCGGGCCACATCGATGTCGGGGTGGATGGTCTCGTAGTCGGTGAACTCGTCCGGCAGGGTGCCGAGGAGCGGCAGGATCGCCACGAAGCCCCAATCCATGCGGAATTTCAGGTCCAGGATCTCGACCTGGAGCACGTCGCCCGGCTCCGCCCCGCGCACATGGACCGGCCCGGTGACGAAGTGGGGGCCGGGTCCCTGCGCGAGCGTGTCGAGGGCGAGGCGATAATCGGCCGGCACGCGGGCGGGATCGGGGTGCAGGGATTCCCGGCCGCCGGCCGGAAACGAGTGCAGCGTCACGGTATCGCCGGAGGCGATCTCCAGGACGGGCGGCAGGGCGGCGTCGAAGTAGCCCAGCGCCATGGTTTCGGGGGTCGCGGGAATCTCGTGGTGCTGCGACATGCGGGGTCCTTGCTGTGTCGGATCAGACGGTGATGTGACGCGAGACGGCGTCGTGGTTCAGGGTTTCGCGGCTGCCATGCTCGACCACGCTTCCGCGCGCGAGCACCACGAAGGCATCGGCGAGGCGGATCGCGAAATCGAGGTACTGCTCCACCAGCACCACGGTGATCCGGCCCTTGAGACCCGCGATCACGCCCTCGATGGCCGAGACGATGGAGGGCTGGATGCCCTCGGTCGGCTCGTCGAGGAGCAGGACGCGCGGCCGCGTCGCCAGCGCGCGCGCGATGGCGAGCTGCTGCTGCTGGCCGCCGGAGAGGTTTCCACCCGGTCGATGCCAGAGGTCGCGCAGGGCGGGGAACAGGGCGATCGCCTCGTCGACGGCGTCGCCGCCCTCCAGCCCGTGCGCGCGCGCGGCGACGCGCAGATTCTCCGCCACGGTGAGGTCGGCGAAGATCTCGCGGCCCTGGGGCACGATGGCGAGGCCCGCGCGGGCGCGCCGGTCGGAGGGCAGGCGCGTGATGTCGGCGCCGTCGAGACGGATCGTCCCGCCACTCGCCGGGATCAGCCCGGTCAGGCAGCGCAGCAGCGTGGTCTTGCCGGCGCCGTTGCGGCCGAGCACGGCGAGGCAGGCTCCGGGCGCGACGGCGAGGTCGACGTTCCGCAGCACCTGGGCGCTGCCGTAATGCTGGTCGAGCCCCGAGACCGCGAGGCCGGCCGGGCGGGGGGGACAGGGCGTGCTCATCGGCCGAGGAACACCTCGATCACGCGGGCATCGGCCCGGGCGGCGGCCATGCCGCCCTCGAACAGGGTGCGGCCCTCGTGCAGCACCGTCACCCGGTCGGCGACCGCCTCGACGAAGGCCATGTCGTGCTCGATCACCAGGATGGCGCGATCGGACCGGCGCAGGGTGGCGATGAGTTCGGCGGTCCGGGCCGTCTCGGCATCCGACAGGCCCGCCACCGGCTCGTCGAGGAGGATCACGCGCGGCTCGGAGGCCAGCACCATGCCGATCTCCAGCCACTGCTTCTCCCCATGCGCCAGGGCACCGGCCAGCGCACCGGCCCGGGCCTCCAGGCCGGTCTCCGCGAGCGCCGCCGCGATGCGGTCCGCCTGCGCGCCCGGCGGGCATCCGGGACCGCAGCCGAGGCTCAGGTTCTCGCGCACCGTCAGGGCCGGGAAGACGCTCGGCTTCTGGAACTTGCGCCGCACGCCGGCCCGGGCGATCGCGGCCTCCCCGTGCTGGGTGAGATCGAGACCGTCGCCGAGGACGATGCGCCCGGATCGCGGCCGGGTGATCCCCGTGATGGCATCGAGCAGCGTGGTCTTGCCCGCGCCGTTGGGGCCGATCACCGCCCGGACCTCGCCGGCATCGACGGCGAGCGACAGGTCATCGAGGGCGCGAAAGGCCCCGAACACCACGGAGAGGCTGTCGACCACGAGGGCGCTCATCGAAGCCCGCCTCCGCGTCGAAGCCATGTGGGCTTGAGCGATGTGGGCCGAAGCCCTGTTTGCTTGAGCGATGCGGGCCGGAGCCGGAGCGCGGCGAGGTCGAGCAGCCCGTTGGGCAGGCCCAGCACCACCGCGAGGACGAGGCCCGAGAGGATGAAGGGCCAGGCCTCCGGCATCGCCGCGCTGAGCCAGAACTTCAGGGCGTTCACCGCCACGGCGCCGATCACCGCGCCGCCGAGCCGGCCCATGCCGCCGATGGCGACCCAGACCGCGATCTCGATGGACAGGTCGGGGCTCAGCACCCGCGGATTGATGATGCCGACCTGGGGCACGTAGAGGAGGCCGGCCAGCGCCGCGATGACGGCCGAGAGGCACCAGATGCCGAGCTTCAGGCGGGTGGTGCTGTAGCCGAGGGTGCGCAGCCGCGCCTCGTCGTCCCGGCAGGCGAGCATGCGGCGGCCGATCGGACTCGCCACGAGAACCTTGGCACCGACGAGCACGCCCGCCAGGGTCAGAAGGGCCGCCACCGCGAGGCCCGTGACCACGCCGGGGCTGCCCATCGGCCAGCCGAACAGGACGGAGAAACCCGTCATGCCGTTGTTGCCGCCGAGCCCGGTATCGTTGCGGAACATCAGCAGCATGGCGACGTAGACCAGCGCCTGGCTGATGATCGAGAAGTAGACGCCGTTCACCCGCGAGCGGAACGAGGCAAGGCCGAACACGAAGGCGACGGCCGCCGCCAGACCCAGCGCCAGGACCAGGGCGTAGGGCGCGCTGGTCAGGCCGGTCCAGTAGGCCGGCAGGCTCTTCCAGCCCATGAACTGCATCAGGTCCGGTGCCGTGCCGGTGACCGCGTAGGCATGGGCCAGCAGGTGCATGGCGCAGACGTATCCGCCGATGGCGAAGAACAGCCCGTGCCCGAGGCTGAGGATGCCGAGATAGCCCCAGACGAGGTCGAGGGAGACGGCCAGGATGGCGAAGGCCGCGAGCTGCCCGACCATGTTGACCAGGTAGGGGGCGGGCTGGAGCAGCACGAGGCCGAGGGCCGCCGCCAGCACGAGGACGACGAGGCTCGCCAGCAGCGGGTCGCGTCCCAGAGCGGGGCCGATCCGCCGGACGGCCGGGACACGCGGCGACAGGTCCACGGCGCCGCTCATCGCCGGCGCCTGAGGGCGAACAGGCCCTCGGGCCGGCGCTGCAGGAACAGGATGATGCCGGCGAGCACGATCACCTTGGCGGCGACCGCCCCGTAGAGCGGCTCGATCAGCACGTTGGCGCTGCCGATGCCGAGCGCCGCCACCAGGGTGCCCGCGACGGTGCCGACGCCGCCGAGCACCACCACCATGAAGCTGTCGACGATGAAGTTCGCGCCCATGCCGGGATTCACGCTGTAGATCGGGCAGAGGGCGACGCCCGCGAGGCCGGCCAGCCCCGAGCCGAAGCCGAAGGCGAGCCGGTCGACCCGCCGGGTGCGGATGCCGAGGCAGGCGGCCATGTCGCGGTTCTGCGTCACCGCGCGGATGTCGAGCCCGAGCGGCGTCCGCTTCAGGATCACGAGGGTCAGCGCCAGGGTGGCGACCGCGAAGGCGATGGCGAAGAGGCGGTTCCAGGTCACCACGAAGTCGGCATAGAGCGGCACGCCGCCGCTGACGTAGGACGGCATGGCGAATTGCAGGTTCTGCGATCCGACCGCGACCCGTACCCCGTTGATGAGGAACAGGCTCACGGCCCAGGTGGCGAGCAGGCTCATCAGCGGGCGCCGGTAGAGGTGGCGCAGGATCAGCGCCTCGATGGCGATGCCGACCGCCGCCGAGGCCAGGAACGCCACCGGGATCGCGGCCAGCAGGTACGCGTCGAGCCAAGCCGGGGCGAGACGCCGGAGGACCTCCTGCACGCCGTAGGTGGCGTAGGCGCCGATCATGATGAACTCGCCCTGGGCGAGGTTGATGACGCCCATCAGCCCGAAGATGATGGCGAGGCCGGCGGCCGCCATGAACAGGATGCTGGCGAAGCTCAGGCCGTTGTAGAGCACGGCGAGACCGTTGCCGATGGACACGGCCCGCTCGACCCGGGCGAGGGCGGCGTCGAGGGCGCTGCGGAAGGCGGGATCGCTGCCGTAGGCCGCGTCGGTCTTGAGGGCGGAGAGCCGCGAGAACGCCGCGCCCGAGGGCGCCTCCGAGACGGCCCGGATCGCCGCGAGGCGGCGCGCCGGGTCCGGCGACGACAGGGCGGCGGATTGCGCGACGGCCGCGAGGCTGGCCCTGAGGCCGGGATCGGTCTCGGCGGAGGCCGCGCGCAGGAGGAACGCTTCCGGCACGGCGCCGATGCGGCGCTCCAGGATGGACAGGCCGGCCCGGCGCGCCTCGACGCTCGGCCCGGTCAGCAGGGCCGCCGCCCCGGAGGCGGTCTCCACGAGGGCGCGCTGGCGCAGGCCGAGCACCGGGGAGCGCCCGCCCGCGGCCGGACGCGCCGTCCCGGTGGTGGCCTCGACGCCTTCGGCGGCGCCGGCACGGTCGAGCAGCAGGGCGGTCTCGCCGAGGCAGGCGAGGCGCCGGTCGAGGAGCGCGCGCAAGGCCGCGCCGGCCCAGGAGATCTCGGCGGCCTCCACCTCCGCGGCGCGGTGCAGGAACGCCTCGACGGCCTTCGTCTGCGCCGCGCCGTCCCCGCACAGGGCTGCGGCGAAGGGGCCGCGCTCGAGCGGCGCATCCGCCGCGAGGGCCGGCGGCATCACCAGGCTTGCGCCCCACGCCAGGAGGGCGACGAGACCGAGCCGTCTCACCCCCTCAACCATACGGGCTGAACGGCACGGGCTTGGGGGCGTCGGGCGATTGCCAGAGGATGTCGAAGCCCTGCTTTTCGTTGACCGAGCCGATGAAGACCCCGCGGGCGACGTAGTTGTTCTCGGCCCCCATGGTCAGGGTGTAGCCGGACGGATCGGCGAAGCTGAGGCCCGGGAAGGCCTTGCGCACCTCCGGCACGTCGAAGCTGCCGGCCTTGGCGGCGGCGAGCGCCCAGAGCTGGACGCTGTCATAGGCCGAGACCATCGGGTCGATGACGGTGTCGGCGCTGAAGGGCACGGACTTGGCCTTCACGTAGGCCGCCCATTCGGACAGGAACCGGGTGTTGGCCTCGGCCTTGGCGGCCTGGAGATAGGCCCAGCAATTGAGGTGGCCGACCAGCGGCGCGGTATCGAGGCCCTCGAGGTCGGCCTCCACCATGTCGAGGCCGAGGATCGGCACGTCGGTGGCGCGGATGCCCTGGTTGGCGAATTCGCGCAGGAAATCGGGAATCGACGAGCCGACCACGGTGAGCACCACGATGGGCTGCCCACCGGGTTGCGCGGCGAAGCTGCGGATCTGGTTCACCAGGGTCTGGAAGTTGGAGAAGCCCAGCGGCACGTATTCCTCGCGCCACGCGGTTTCGGGCACGCCCTTGGATGTCCAGTAGGCCTTGAGCTGCTTGTTGATGGTGCGCGGCCAGACGTAGTCCGAGCCGATCATGAAGAAGCGCTTGGCGCCGACCCCCTCGGCCCCCATCAGGTAATCGACCGCCGGCAGCACCGAGCTTGCCGGGGGCGAGTTCACGTAGACGATGTTCTTCGAGTTCTCGTCGCCCTCGAAGTGCAGCGGGTAGAACAGCAGCCCGTCGTTCTGCTCCACCACCGGCAGGACGGATTTGCGCGAGACGGAGGTCCAGCAGCCGAACAGGGCCGCGACCTTTTCCTGCTGCAGCATCTGCCGGCCGATCTGCGCGTAGAGGGGCCAGTCGGAGGCCGGGTCCGAGGTCACGACCTCGATGCGCCGGCCGTTGACGCCGCCCTTGGCGTTGAGACCCTCGGCCGCCATCCGCACCACGTGATTCAGGCGGCCCTCGATGTTGGCCATGGTGCCCGAGGACGAGAACAGGCAACCGAGCTTGACCGTGTCGGCGGCCCAGGCCGGCCGGATGAGGGCCGGGGCGGCCAGGGCCGCCGCCGTTCCCAGAAGGCTGCGTCTCGTGAATTCGACCATCGCTCTCGCCTCGTTCCGTGACGCCGCGATTGTCCGAGCTGAGGGCGTGAGGAGGAAGGCCAAATAGGCTGCACGGCGCCCGTGCCTTGCGTAAAACCCAGGCGTTCCGCTCAAGGTGAGTGCGCCCGGGTGCGACAAACGTCAAAAGTTGCACAATCGGCCGGACGGCACACCTTTGCGCGTCGAGCGACCGACGGTTCGTTTCTTGCTGGAGGCCGTCCCGGATACCGACTCGATTGGCTCCTGCGCATGCGTCGATCCCGACATACCGATCAAGAGATCGCCTTCCTGTTGCGGGAGGCGGAGAACGGAACGGCCATCCCGGCGATCTGCGCCGCCGCGCATGTCTCGGTCGGGACCTTCTACCGCTGGCGCCGACGTTTCGGGGGTCTGCCGCCGGCCGGCGTCCTGCACCTCGGAGAGGTCGAGCGCGAGAATGCACGGCTGCGCAGCGAGGTGACGGCTCTGCGGCGTGCGCTGCTCGCCTCGGTTCCGGGAGAGCGCGCCGGGAGAACGCAGCCGCCGTCGACCGGGCTGGCTGCATCGGCCGGGCTGCCCGCATCGGTCATGACACCGCCCCGCTTCAGAGGCAGTCACGCCTCGGTCGGGCGCTATGCCGGTCTCAGGACCGCGCACTGACGATGAACGGACGAGGCGCCGCGATGGGCAGGCCTCAGCGGCCCCCATCGATCCACACGTCGATTCTCATGCCGGTGATGCGGACCGGATAGGTCCGAAGCTCCCGGACGTGCCATCCGGGCGAGACGGCACCGCCCGGGAGGGTGACCCACGCCGGGTGCCGGGGCCGAACAGGCGTCCGGCCACGCATCGGCCGAGAACCTGATCCGCCTGATGACGAAGATCACGGCCGCGCCGGCGCAGCGCCGGGCGCCGGACGGGTTGCTGGCGTAGTTTCCTCCCGTGGGCTCCGTGTCGGTGGCGGCCACCTCAGAATCGAAGCGGCAGCGAAGACCCGGCGGAACCCGGACCGATGGCGTCGCCGTGGCTCAGGCGTTCGGTTTGTTAAGTCCAGCCGCGTAAGTCCGGGAGCCCGAAAATTCGGGCGTACAAGATCAACGTCATCGGGGGCATCGCTATCATGAAGAGATTTGCATCGAGGATCTGCACATCGGCTGTGTTCGGCCTCGCGCTGTGCGCGAGTCTGCCTGCTCTGGCAGGCGGCGCCGGCAATTACAGCGTCAAGGGCAGCAACGGAGAGCCGGACACCGAATATTCCGGTACGCTGATCATCGTCCAGACCAGCAAAGACACCTTCAAGCTGAGCTGGAACATTGCCGGCGACAAGTACACCGGCTACGCCGTGGGGGACGCCCGGATCATGGCGGCGAGCTTCACCAGCGACGGCACCAGTGGAACGGCACTTCTCGTCGAGGACGACGCGGGTGGCTACAAGAGCATCTGGGCCTTCAACGGCGAGAAGCGCATGGGCTACGAAATGATCAAGCCCAAACCGTAGCCCAATCGCGCCGTAGCCCAATCGCGCCGTAGCCCGATCGAGCCGTAACCTGATCAAGCTTTGGCCTTCTCACGCCCGCCCGGTTCCGGCCGCGGCGGGTTCGGTCGGTCGACGCCTTGGCCTCAGCGATCCTCGATCAGGTCTTCGACCGACTGGATCTTCGTCTCCAGTTCGACGATCCGCTGGAGGACGGCCTGACAGGGGGGCCGTTCGTCGGCCTCGGCGTCCAGCAGCAGAACGTCCTGCTCCGCCCTCAGGCGAGCGACGACCACTTCCAGCTCTGACGTGACACGATCCGACATGATCGGAGAAATCCTGCCCGCTCCGGACTGTTCCGACACGCGGGCGCCGCAGCGTTGATGAATCCTTTCCGCAACACCGACCGCAGACGTCACCACGAAACCCAGACTTGACCACGAAACGCAGACTTCGGCGCTCGCTGCCCTATCTTCCCTGGGAGCAGGAATGAGGAGCGCCCATGCCGACACCGCCGAGCCACGTCGTCGACCGCATCGAGACCAAGGCGGCCAAGCTTGCCGAGCGCGACCGCGTCGCCGAGGCGGCTTGGTCCGAACTGCGGGAATCGCTCCAGGCGCGCGACGAGAAGACGGAGCGGCTCAAGGCTCAGCGGCTGGCCAAGCAGCTCGAACGGCAGGCCTGATCCCGACGATGGCGGACGATGTCCAGACGCCCCAGGGGCGAGAGCGCGAGGTTCGAGAGCTCGAAGTTCAGAAGCTTGAACTTCTGACCGGCCTGTACGAGGTCGCCATCGGCCGGCTGTTCGAAACGGTCCCGGGCGGCGACGAGGCCAAGCGCCGGTTCGCCGCGGATGTCCGCCAGCTCCTGGAGGTCACGCGGGAACGCCAGCCCGATGGCCCGGCCGTCCAGACTTACGAAGCCCTGCTGCGCCGTCTCGGTGCCGCCCCGCCGGATGCGGCCGGCGGCCTCGGCGTGGTGCCGACCCCCGAGCAGGGCCTGCCGCCATCCGGGTCCGGCGCGTAGGCGAACCGGCGGGCGCATCCGTTCGGTGGTTTCACGCCGACGCCATCCCTCGAAGCGGCCCTCCTTCAGGCGGCCCGCGTCAGTGGTGCGATGGCACAGCGGGATTCACCCTGGGCCTTGCCCTGGGCCTTGGCCTCGTAGAGGGCCTTGTCCGCCACGGAGAGCAGTCGCGGCAGGTCGGTGCCGTGTTCGGGCGCCAGGGCGATGCCGATGCTGACGCCGATCCGTGCCGTCCGGCCGCCCTCCAGCGCATAGGGCTCCGAGATCCGGGCCGCGATCGCCTCGCTGAAACCGATCAGCGCCGAGGGGGCGAGGCCGTCGGCCAGGACGACGAACTCGTCGCCGCCGAGCCGGGCGGCGACGTCGCCCGGCCCCGTGCCCGCCCGCAGGCGATCGGCGACGGATTGCAGCAGAGCGTCGCCGACCCCATGCCCGTGGGTATCGTTGACGGTCTTGAAGCCGTCGAGGTCGAGGTAGAGCAGCGCCTTCGGGGCATCGCCGCGCGCCTCGATCGCCTCCGCCAGTCCGGCCCGGTTGGGCAGGCCGGTCAGGATGTCATGATGGGCCCGGAAGGCGTTCTCGCGCTCGGCCCGCATGGTCGCCACCAGCAGCTTGTTCAGGCGAAAGCCCGCCGCGCTCATGCTGGCGAGGTAGAACGGGATCTGCAGGAAGGTGATGAGCAGGATCGGCTCGCCGGTGAACGGCGCGGCGAGGCAGCAGCAGCCCAGCGTCAGCACGATCATCGCGCCGGCGAGGCGCGGCGCCCCGAAATTGCGGAACGAGATGCCGCCCACCATGGCGGCCGCCGAGAGGCAGGCCAGGGTCGCCACCACCCAGTCGCCGCTGATCAGGCTGATCAGGGTGCCGTAGCCGACGCTGGCCGCCCAGGCGAGCCCGAGCACCAGGTAGAGATCCGTTGGTGTCCGGCGCCGCGCGGTCGCGGCACGCTGGGCGATCACCAGCACGACGAGGCGCGTGAGGCAGATGGTGTATTCGAGGGCGCACCAGATCAGGAATTCCGGCCGGGGCAGCCGGAGCGCCACCAGGGTCGAGACCGCGATCGTGTTGAGAACGCCGCCGGCGAAGATCGGAAACGTGCCGAACAGGCTGCGGATCAGGGCCGCGCGGATCTCGAGGGGAACGTCGGGACCCGCATCCGTCAGCCAGCGCGTGAGGCGCCAGGACGGGAGGCTGAACGACCGGGCATCGGTGTGCATCGAAGGACCTGGCATTCGCGAACGGCGATCGGCGTCGGAGAGGGTTCCGCAGTGCCCCCCGCCGCCGGTCCCCGCAGGCTTGATCGCCCGGTTCGGTTAAGATTCACGCCACACTCTCCTTCACCGGCGCGCCCACCGCGGCGACCCGGATCGACCCTCCAGCCGCGCCGCGCTCCATCAGCAGATCCGCCGGCAAGGTGGCCGGGAACGCGTCGTCGGAGGAGAGGCGCTCAGGTCGTGTACGGCGCGTGCCAGAGGCCCGTCATCGTCACGGTCGCGGTGTAGGCGAGATGGCCGGATTCATCGCGCACGGAGGCCTGGAACGTCTGCTGATCGTTCTTCGGCAAGGCGTCTTTCACGATCTCCGCCAAAGCCTTCAGGATCTCGTCGCGGCCCGCAGCCGCATCCGGAAGGTCGAAGGCGTCGCCTTCGACCACACGCAAGTGATTACAATCAAAGTCGAAATAGAATCGCGGCATCAAACATCGGCTCTGGAATAGGGATAAACTTCAACAATCATACGATAAGATCCACCATCTGTCGCGGATATTACGGGTCGTTTGAATTATGTCTGCTGCAACACATAGGACTATCGGTCGAGCTTCGCCTGCTCCTTCAGCGGCCCGGGCTTCCTGTCCTCCGGCAGAATGCGCTGCAGGTGCGCGTGGACGATCCCGGCGCTGAAGGGCTTCTCGATGAAGCAGGCCGTCTCCGGCAGGTCGCCCGGGCCGGGTGTCTCGTGGCCGGAGGCGACCACGATGCTGATATGCGGGTAGTCCGCAGCGGTGACGCGGGCCAGGGCGAAGCCGTCATGCGCGCCCTGAAGGCCGACGGCGGTGAACAGCAGGGTCACGGCGGCGCCGTGCTGGCGCAGGATCACCACGGCCGCGTCGCCGGTGGCCATGTCCAGCACCCGGAAGCCCGCATCCTCCAGGATGTCCACGGCGTCCATCCGCACGAGGGCGTTGCTCTCGACCACCAGGGCGAACGACGGAGGGGACGAGGATCGGGAGCTTGCCATCTGGGCGATACGCCCGAGGCCGCGAAAAGCTCCGCGCGGCCGCTCGATCGCGCGTCATTTCGACCCCAAAAATCTTGACTGCACGAAATCTTGATCGCTTAAGGTTTCATGCGCCTTAAATCTTGAATTGCTCTGAAACGCGATCGTCCGCGACCCTGATCGCTCGAGGTCTCAATCGCGCGTGATTTCGGGCAAGGGGGCTTCGGCCGTGAAGACGACGCCGCGCGGCCGGTAGTCGATCTCGGCGGTGCCGCCGATCTCCTGGGCCAGAGCCCGCTCGATCATGCGCGAGCCGAAGCCCGTCCGGGTCGGCCGCGACACCCGCGGGCCGCCCACCTCCTGCCACTGGAACCAGAGCCGCGCCGGGCTCGATCCGTCCACCACGTCCCAACTCACGATGACCCGACCCGCATCCCGCGAGAGCGAGCCGTACTTCACCGAATTCGTCGCGAGTTCGTGGATCGCCAGCGCGAAGGCGAGGCCGACCCGCGGCGCCAAGCGCAGGATCGGCCCGCCGACCTTGAAGCGGTGGTCCTGCTCGACCCCGAAGGGATGCAGCGCCGCGATCACCACCTCGGTCAGCGTCGCCCAGTCGCCGCTGCCCCGGGTCAGCATCTCGGTCGCGGCCGACAGGGACCGGAGCCGGGATTCCATGGCGACCTGGGCCTCCTCCAGGGAGGCGGCGCCCCGGAGGGTCTGGCGCGCGATGGACTGCACCGTCGCCAGGGTGTTCTGGATGCGGTGATTCAGCTCCTTGGCCAGGAGGTCGCGGTGCTCCTCCGCGCGCTTGCGGTCGGTGATGTCGAGGCTGATCCCGGCGATGCTCAGGGGCGTGTTGTCGGCCCGGTAGGAGGCCTGGCCGCGGATCTGGAGCCAGCGGATCTCGCCCCGGGGCGTCACCACCCGAAGCTCGATGTCGTAGTCGGAATGCCCGTCGATGGCGGCGGCGGTGGCGGCCAGCTTCCGTTCCCGGTCATCCGCATGGATCGTGGCCAGCATCTCGTCGTAGGTCAGGGATTCGTCCGGCCGACGGCCGAAATTCTCCTTGAAGCCGTCAGAGGCCAGCAGCCGCATGACGCCGAGATCGAGCGACCACGCGCCGAGGCGCCCGGCCTTGAGGGTGAAGCGCAGGCGCTCCTCGCTGTGGATCAGTTCGAGGGAGCGGCGCTCGGATTCCGCCTCCAGGGCATCGCGATCCTTCTGGAGCAGGACGAGGCGCTCCTTCTCCAGGGTCACGTCGTATTGCGAGGCGAAGAAGTAGGTCAGCGTGCCGTCCGGGTCGAACACCGGCGAGACCAGGAGGCGGTTCCAGAACGCGGTGCCGTCCTTGCGGTGGTTCTTGAGGTCGATCTCGATGGTCACGCGCCGCTCGATCGCCTCCCGCACCCGGGCCACGTCGGCGAGGTTCGTCTCCGGCCCCTGCAGGAAGCGGCAGTTGCGGCCGACGATCTCGTCGCGGGCGTAGCCGGTCAGCGTCACGAAGGCGTCGTTCACGTAGATGATCGGATTGTCCGCCTGCTGCGGATCGGTGATCACCATCGGCATCCGGGTGGCCCGGACGGCGGCCGCGAACGGATCGGAGCCCGGCACCGTGCTGGTCATTTCGGCGTCGATGCGCGCGCCGTCGTCGTGGTCGCTCATGCGCCGATGGGTCTCCTGATGAGATCGGTTCTAAGGACTGTTTCTCATCAGGAAAGGGGTACAGTTGTCACATTGCCGGGGGTCGCGTGTCTCCATTCCGACCATCACGTCCGACCATCACGTCCGACCATCACGACACCGGTACGGGCATGCGTCCTCGAAGCGATGAACCCGTGAGGCCTGCGTTGCTGTCCCGGCATTGCGGCCGGCCCTCGATGACGTGCGCGCCTCCGGTGCCGTCCGGATCGGGACGAACGGGCTCTTCCCGAGCCGTCGCACGGCCTTCATCCCCTGGTCGACACCCTTTCGACCGATGACGGCTTCGATCCGTGCCTTCAGGCACTTGCCTATTCTGAATGCACTAAGACTTTGGAATAGGCAATATCGGCCGCCCGTCTCCCTTGATGTGACGCCAAACTGCATCGAGGTTCATCATAATGATCAACAAAGCCGCATCGATCTCCGTCGCCCTCTCAATCCTCATGGCCCTGCCCGCCTTTGCGGGAGAGCCCGCACGGCGTAAGAGCCGCCCGTTCCGGCCCGCCATCACGGAGCCGCCACACGCCGTCCGCAGCGAGGCCGACCGCCGGCGCGACCCCCTGGGCATCATTCAGCGGCAGGGCGTCAGCAGCCTGTATGGCGGCATGGGCAACATGGGCGGCGGCTCGGGGCGCAGCGCCAATACGGGGATCGGCCTCGGGGCGCACGGCAACAGCCAGGGGCCGCGATTCTGAAGGGCGGGCCTGCCGCCGATTCGCGCCCTGGGCTCGCTCCGCTCCGGGCGCCGGCCCAGCGGGCCCTTGGCGCGCCTCCGGGATTCAGACGCCCGGGATCCCGTCAAGGTTCCGGTCCCGGAGGACGCGCCGAGACGACGACCCAGGAAGAACCAAGGATCACCCGCCGAGGCATTCAGCCCCTCCTGCGACCGTCGCCGGATGCCGATGACCGAACGCTCAACGACGGGCGGAGCGATGTCTGCTCACGCTCGACCGGGTCCCATCCAATGGGCCGCCGACATGCAGGTCAAGCACTGGATGGGCGTGCTCTCCGACTGGAAGCAGCAGCTCGGCCCTGACTGGGACAAGGTCTATGCGGCCAGCAACACCATCTACGTCGCGCGCCAGAACAACGTGCTCTTCAGCACCCTGGCGCAGTTCTTCAAGCCCGAGGACATCAACGCGCGGCTGATGCTGATCGAGACGATGGGCTTCACCACGACGCCGGGCGAGATGCTGGAATCCCTGACGCGGATCATCTCCGACCGGACCGTCGGTGAGACCTTCTTCGGCAACGCCTTTCTGATGGATTACGAGCTGATGGGAGGCGACGCCCGCGACACCATCGTGGCCGAGACCAAGGCGCGCGGCCTGCCGACGAACCTGCCGCCGCGCGTCCCCTTCGGCTCACACCAATGGCCGACCCTGATCACCCCGGGCAACCGGCCGGCCTCCCTGGCCGACCTGCCGTAAGCCGCGGCACCCCGCCGGGATTCCACCGTCCGGGGCCGGTCCGTCACACAGACGGGCCGGCCTCGCCAGGGGCGTTCCCAGCGCGCGCGTGCCAGCGCATGGCGCTTCCGCGAGACCGTCCTCGCGCAGGCCGCCCTTCTGCTCGCGCAAGGGGTCACGGCGACCGAATGACGGCGGCCTGGACCCGGCGCTACGCCGCGCGGCCGAGCGGGTCCGGCGCGGGGTTCGACGAAGTGTTCGACGCGGGATTCGACGCAGAATTCGATGACGTGCGGGCCGGGCGGCCGATCAGGTAGCCCTGGACCGCGTCGCAGCCGAGCGTCCGCAGGAGCGCGAGCTGCTCGGCGGTCTCGACGCCCTCCGCCAGGGTCGGGATGCCCATGTCCCGGCCCATCTGGGTCACCGCCCGGATGACCGCCAGGGATTGCCGGTCGGTCAGGGCCGCGGCGACGAAGCTCCGGTCGATCTTGATCCGGTCGAGGGGCAGGTCCCGCAGATGGACGAGGGACGAGTAGCCGGTTCCGAAATCGTCCATCGCGATCTTGATGCCGAGGCGGCGCAGGGCCGCCAGGGTGTGGGCGATCTGCGGTCCATCCTCCACGAGGGCGGTTTCCGTCAGTTCCAGCTCCAGGCGGTTCGCCGGCAGGCCGCTCCGGGCCAGGGCCTCGGTGACGTGCGACAGCAACTGGGGCGAGCGCAGCTGGACCGCCGAGACGTTGACGGCGAGGTGCTGCTCCGGAGGCCAGCCGACGGCGTCGCGGCAGGCCTGCTCCAGCACCCACCGGCCGATCGGCACGATCAGGCCGTTCTCCTCCGTGAGCGGGATGAAATCGGCCGGCGAGACCAGCCCGCGATGGGGATGGTTCCAGCGGATCAGCGCCTCGAACGAGACGATCCGGTCGCTCGCGAGGGACAGGATCGGTTGGTAGACCAGATGGAACTGCTGGCGGACGAGGGCGCCGCGCAAGTCGGCCTCGAGGCGTCCGCGCTCGGCCAGGGCCTCGATCATGCCGGGTGCGTAGCAGACCGCCTGGCCGCGGCCGCGGCGCTTGGCTTCGTAGAGGGCGATATCGGCCCGCTGCAGGAGGTCGTCCGGGCCGGCCGGGGCGTCCGGGCCGGCGAGGCCTTTCGGGTCGCCCGCCCGCACGCACAGCCCGATGCTGCACCCGATCACGACCGTGGCTCCGTCGAGGCTGTAGGGCCGTTCGATCGCCCGCACGATCCGGTCCGCCAACGTCTTGGCGGTTGCCAAGGTGTTGGCCGTTGCCAGTGTGTTGGCGGTCGTCACGGCCTGGGTGGTCGTCAGGTCTTGGGTGGTCGTCAGGTCCCGGCTCGTTGTCGGGTCCTTGGTCATTGTCAGGTCCTGGCTCGTTGTCAGGTCCTGGCTCGCATCCGCATCCCGGCCCGGAATCAGGATCGCGAGTTCGTCGCCGCCATGGCGGGCGATGAAACCGTCGCCGGCGCAGTCGCGCAGCCGGGCCGCGACCGCCACCAGGAGCTGGTCGCCGACCGTATGGCCGAAGGTGTCGTTGACCGCCTTGAAGCGATCGAGGTCGATCAGCAGCAGGGCGACGCGTTCGCCGTCGCGATGGGCTGCGCGCATCCGCTCGTTGAGCGCCCGCCGGTTGCCCAGCCCGGTCAGGGGATCGCGGTAGGCCAGATGCGAGATCTCCTCCTGGGCGCGCCGGTCCCGGGTCACGTCGTCGTAGGTCAGGACGGCGCCGCCGGCGACGGGCTGGCAGGCGATCGACAGGATGCGGCCGTCGTCGAAGCGATGCTCGATCAGGGTCTCCTCCGCCCGCTCCATCCAGAGCCGGTGGTTCTCCAGAACCCGGGCGACGCGCGCGGCATCCCAGCCGTTGGCCCGGCCGGTGGCGGCCAGAAAGTCATCGACCCGCATGCCCACCCGCATGGTGTCCGGTGCGAGGTTGAGCATGGTGCAGAGGCGCTGGTTGTAGAGCTCGACGATGCCGCCGGACGAGATCTTGAGGATGCCGTTCGACATGTTCTGGAGCGCGGTCGCCAGCACGGTCAGGTGGGCCGTCTCCTGGGCCTCGAATCGCCGGGTCGCGGCCAGCACCACGACGGCGCCCAGGATGAGGATCGCCGCACCCGCCGCGGTCAGCAGGCTGAGGGCGACCTGGATGTCCGAGAGATGTCCGTCGGGGCGCTGCCCGGTCACGACGGTGCCGGCCAGCGAGATGAAATGCGTGCCGCACACCGCCAGCACGATCAGGCCGCAGGCCAGGAGGCCGGAATTGCGCCAGCCGGACCCATCCGAGGCCGGCACTTGCGAAGCCGGCACTTGCGAAGCCGGCACTTGCGAAGCAGGCACTTGCGAAGCTGGCACCTGCGAGGCAGGCACTGGCGAAGCAGGCACTGGCGCGTCCGGCGAACGCCGGTCCGGCAGAAGGCGCGCGACCGCCATCAGCGTCGCCCCCACGAGGCCGGCCAGGGCGTTGGCCCAGACCGACTGGCTCTGGGTGCAGCCCTCCAGGGCCGCCATGCCGGTGACGTGCATCGCACCGATGCCCAGACCCGACGCGGCGCCGAGGACACACCGGCCGACCCGGCCCGCCGGCAGGGCGGAGAGCCCGAAGGGCAGCCCGACCGCCAGCACGGCGATCAGGACGGAGACCAGCGTGGTGGCCGGATCGTAGCCCAGGATGATGTCGGTCCGGTATCCGAGCATCGCCATGAAATGCGTGGTCCAGACGCCGAGGCCGGCCGCCACGGCCGTGCCGGCGAGCCAGACGGGGCGTCCCGCCGGAGCCGCCTCGACCCTGCGCAGCAGGTGGACCATCAGCCAGGCGCTGAGGGCACAGATGGTCGCGGCAGCCAGGACGAAGCTGAACGCCTGGGCCTCGATCAGCGTGACGAAGGTAAGCATCATGCGCCCCTCTTAGCGGGCCAGATCTTTTCTCTTCCTCAAGCGCTTGCGTAAACGAGGACTTACGATTTTTTAGATCGGAATACTTCCGCAACACAGATCAATATCCTTTGTTGCGGCGCGGCTGTCGCTCACTATTTTGTGATTCACGTCCGATCGAAGCGCCGGCCGGCGCCGGTTCGCCGCACCCCCGGCCGCGTGGCGATCCGTCGGCGAAAAACGTCTAGGATGGGTGCGGGCGGGACGAGGATGACGGGATGGCCTTCAAGGCGAAATCGGCGGCGGAGACGAAGGCGGCGGACCTGGCCTCCGCGCTGATCCGGATCGCGGACCGGGAGGGCGCGCCCCTCACCATCGGGGTCGACCCCCTGCGTCAGGCCAATCCGCGCCTGACGCCACTCGCGATCGGCCAGACCTTCCGCAAGCACCGCGACAGCCTCGACGCGGCCCTGGCCGAGCGCGGCTACGTCCTCGTCGACTATGCCGATCTCGGACCCGGACGCGGCATGGCCTTCACCATCGCGGCCGACGCGTAGGGCGGGCACCGCGACCTGCGGACCGCCACGGAACGAACCGCTCCCAGGCGGCGTCATCCTGTCGATTCGTGACAGATCGAGGAGACACCGATGGATGATGCCCGCGTCTGGTCGTTCGAGGAGAGCCTGTGGGTCGGCGACGCCGACCACTACCGCGAACTCGTCGACGAGGAATGCCTGATGGTGCTGCCGCAGCCCCCCTTCGTGCTCGGCGGCGCCCAGGCGATCGAGGCGGTGGCCGACACCCCGCGCTGGTCCCGCGTCGAACTGTCCGAGGGGCGGATCTCCCGACCCCAGGAGGGCCTCATCGTCATCGCCTACCACGCCAAGGCCTCCCGCGACGACGAGACCTACGAGGCCAACTGCACCTCGACCTATCGCCGGCTCTCGCCCGAGGTGTGGCGGGTGGTCCAGCATCAGCAGACCCCGCCCCTGATCGCCCCGGCGGCGGAGGCCTGAGCGGCCACCCCTCATCCGGGGCGCGACAGCGCACCGGGTTGCCGCCCGGCCGGGGAACGCCATCTGGCCCCGTCCGGACACGCGATGATCGGCAGGATGACAACCTTCTTCACGGCCGACACCCATTTCGGCGATGCCCCCCTGGTCGCGCGGCGCCGCTCCGCCTTCGGCTCGGTCGAGGGCCACGACGAGGCCCTGATCGCCCGCTGGAACGCGGTGGTGGCGCCCGGCGATACGGTCTGGCACCTCGGCGACTTCGCCGCCGGGGCCAGCCGCCCGCATTGCGCCGCGGTGTTCGCCCGCCTCAACGGCATCAAGCGCCTGGTGCGGGGCAACCACGACACCAACCGGGTCCTCGAACTGCCCTGGGCCGAGCCGCCGGTGGAGAGCGCCCGCCTCACCGTCGCGGACGCCCTCGGGCGGCCCTGGCGGCTCTTCCTGTCGCATTATCCGCACCGGTCCTGGCCCGGCTTCTGGCGCGAGACCCGCCATCTCTACGGCCACACCCATGCCTGCCTGCCGGATACCAGCCGGTCCTGCGATGTCGGCGCCGATGCCTGCGACTACCGCCCGCTCGACCTGGCGACGCTGCTGGCGCGCCAGGAGGCCGCTCCGCTCGCCCCCGAGGAGATGGCGGCGCGCGGCCTGCGCTGAATCGATGTCACGGCGCCGGCGGCGAGATGTCATGGCGCTGGCCGCCGGGTTTCATGGCGCCGGCGGTCCGATGTCCTCCGGCGCGACCCGGGCGCGGATCGCATCGAGCAGGGCGCCCTCGAACATCAGGGCGGAGCCGTAATGGTACTCGATGTCGAAGACCCGGCGCGAGTTCATCGACAGCGAGGCGCTGTGGAGCGCCACCAGCCGGCCGTGGGTGTCGAACAGGCCCGAGCCCGAGCCGCCATAGCCGTTGTTGCAATCGTGCCGGACGCGGCGGATGGCGTCCTCGCTCGGCGGATCGATCTGCCGGATGGCGCAGGGTTCGAGGCTGGTCTGGCCGGGATAATTGGCGTGCCCCCCGGGCGACACCATCACCACCGGCACCGTCCCGGTCCCGGTCGGCAGGTCGGGCGCGGCCGGGATCGGCTGCGGACGGACGCCCTCGGCCGCCTCCGCCAGCTCGACCAGGGCCCAGTCGTCGGTGATGTGGAGCGAGAGGGCGCCCGGCACCGTGCCGAAATGCAGCGTGGCGGGACGGAAGGCGTAGTTGCGTCCGCCGATCTGGAAGAAGCAGTCGGCGATGTCCCGCGTCGGCTCCAGGTGCCGGCTGCGGAAGTTATGGGCGTTCATCACCACCAGGCGCCGGCTCCCGATCAGCCAGGCCGCCGCGGCCTTGCGGGGAATGCCCTCGGCCCGGCAGTAGAGCACGCCGGCGCCGGGATAGCGCGCGTAATCGGCGCCCGCCAGTTCGCGCCGCCCGTCCTCCGGATAGAGGGCCGCGACCCGGTCCGCCGGGTCCGGCCCGGCGGCGGCGAGCAGTCCGGGAGCGCCCCACGCGATCAGCCCTGACCCGATCGCCAGCCGGCTGCACGCCCGCAGGCCGCGCCCGATGATCCATCGGAGCCGCAAGCCCTGGCTGGGCCGGATGTCGTGCATGTGCCGCGAGCCCCGCATCCGCGCCGCGCCTGTCCGCCTGTCCGCCTGTCCGCCTGTCCGCCTGGGGCTCGGCCTATTCGGTGGCCTTCTGGTGCACCGCGACGCAGATCTTCACCGCCTGCTCCAGCTTGATGTCGCGGGGATTGCCGATGTTGGCCGTCTCCTCGAGGCAGCGGACGAAGTAGTTCCGGTCGAGTTCGGGCGAGACGGTCGCGAACGCCTTCGCCATCCGGGTGGCGAAGGCGATCTTGTCCGGGGTCGGCGTGCGCGGCCAGCGGGCGACCGGATCGTCCAGGGTCAAGGACGCCGCCTCCGCCGTCGCGCACAACCCGCAAGACAGCAATAAGATAAATCTAAGATGTCGAACCATGGAGGATGCCGAACCGTGCGATGATCTGTCGTCGAGCGATGTACACCTTCGGTCGTCTCAGGTCGCCGTGTCAATTCAGACTTTTCCGCTCAACGACAGGGGCGGATCTGCACTTGCGCTCTTCCGAATCCAAGCCCCCGGGATTGCCGATTGATCCCGATAAAAAAGTGCCAACATCCCGCAGACAGGGACCAAGACAAATGCTTTTATGAATAGCCAGCCGATCAGTAATAAAAACTTTATAAGAACGATCCTGCCTCAGGATAGTCTTATGAATATGAGGACACCCTGAATTCAATACAGGGGCCTTCTCTGATCCGGCGAAATCAAACGCTGCCCCGAACCGAACGGTCAACGGGAGCGGCATTCAGGGTAGGAGACGGTCGAATGAACAGGTTTCTGGCTTCGGTCTCGGTGCTGGCGATCGGCGCCCTCGCGCCGATCGGCCTGCCGAGCATGGCCTCGGCGAACGACAAGCTCGTCGACATGGCGAAGGACGACGCCAACTGGGTGATGCCCGGCAAGAACTACGATTCGGACAATTACAGCCCGCTCAAGCAGATCAACACCAGCAACGTGAAGGATCTGAAGGTCTCCTGGAGCTTCTCGACCGGCCTGCTCAACGGGCACGAGGGCGCCCCGGTGGTCGTGGGCGGCAAGATGTACGTCCACACCTCCTTCCCCAACAACACCTTCGCGCTCGGCCTCGACGATCCGGGCAAGATCCTGTGGCAGGACAAGCCCAAGCAGAACCCGGCCGCCCGCGCGGTCGCCTGCTGCGATCTGGTGAATCGCGGCCTCGCCTACTGGCCCGGCGACGGCAAGACCCCGGCCCTGATCCTCAAGACACTGCTCGACGGCAACGTCATGGCGCTCAACGCCGAGACCGGCGAGACGGTGTGGAAGGTCGAGAACTCCGACATCAAGGTCGGCTCGACGCTGACGATCGCGCCCTACGTGGTCAAGGACAAGGTCATCATCGGCTCGTCCGGCGCCGAGCTCGGCGTGCGCGGCTATCTCACCGCCTACGACGTGAAGACCGGTGCCCAGGTCTGGCGCGCCTACGCCACCGGCCCGGACAAGGACCTGATGCTGGCCGACGACTTCAACATCAAGAACGCCCATTACGGTCAGAAGGGCCTCGGCACCGCGACCTGGGAGGGCGATGCTTGGAAGATCGGCGGCGGCACCAACTGGGGCTGGTACGCCTATGACCCGGGCACCAACCTGATCTACTTCGGCACCGGCAACCCGGCGCCGTGGAACGAGACCATGCGTCCCGGCGACAACAAGTGGACCATGACGATCTTCGGTCGCGACGCCGATACCGGCGAAGCCAAGTTCGGCTACCAGAAGACCCCGCACGACGAGTGGGACTATGCCGGCGTCAACGTGATGATGCTGTCGAACCAGAAGGACAAGGACGGCAAGGATCGCAAGCTCCTGACCCATCCGGACCGCAACGGCATCGTCTACACCCTCGACCGGACGGACGGCTCGCTGGTCTCGGCCAACAAGATCGACGACACCGTCAACGTGTTCAAGTCGGTGGATCTGAAGACCGGCCAGCCGGTGCGCGATCCCGAATACGGCACCCGGATGGACCATCTCGGCAAGGACATCTGTCCTTCGGCGATGGGCTACCACAACCAGGGCCACGATTCCTATGATCCCGAGCGGAAGCTCTTCTTCATGGGCATCAACCACATCTGCATGGATTGGGAGCCCTTCATGCTGCCCTATCGTGCCGGTCAGTTCTTCGTCGGCGCGACCCTGAACATGTATCCCGGCCCGAAGGGCGATCGCCAGAACTACGAAGGTCTGGGCCAGATCAAGGGCTACAACGCCATCACGGGCGAGTTCAAATGGGAGAAGATGGAGCGCTTCGCGGTCTGGGGCGGCACGACGGCGACCGCCGGCGGGCTGGTGTTCTACGGAACCCTCGACGGCTACATCAAGGCGCGCAACTCGGACAACGGAGACCTTCTCTGGAAGTTCAAGATGCCGTCCGGCGCCATCGGCTACCCGATCACCTACACCCACAAGGGTGACCAGTACGTCGCCATCTACTACGGCGTCGGCGGCTGGCCGGGTGTCGGCCTCGTGTTCGACCTTCAGGACCCGACCGCCGGCCTCGGCGCGGTGGGCGCGTTCAAGAAGCTCGCCAACTACACCCAGATGGGCGGCGGCGTGATGGTGTTCTCGCTCAACGGCAAGGGCCCCTACGACGATCCGAACGTCGGCGAGTACCAGACGGCGGCTGCCAAGTAGGCAGCACGACACGGCAGCGCCCGCATCGTGAGCGTGTCCCCCTCCCCCTTGTGGGGAGGGGTCAGGGGTGGGGGTGGCTCCGCTGGCCTTCGTCCGTCGAGGATCACCCGACCACCCCCACCACTCACGCCTCCCCGCGAGGGTCGGGTGACCGCATCTGCGATCTGCTTGTCTGTGATCTGCTTGCCTGCGATCTGCTTGCCTGCGATCTGCTTGCCGAACGACTGATTTCAGCACCCCGTCATCCCGGGGCCGCGCAGCGGAGCCCGGGATCCAGAAACGCAGGGGGTGCCATTTCTTACGCTGTCGGCGGCTCTGGATTCCGGGCTCGCCGACGGCAACCCGGAATGACGGTGTGCCTCATCTGTGATTGCTCTGCCGCAACGGGCCGCGGAGCCGCGCCCCGGTCCCAGAAGACTCCGACCAACAAGAACAACGGAAACGCTCCCATGTCCTTCGCCACAGGATGCTCCTTCGCCACAGGATGCCTGTCCGCTGCGGTTCTTCTCGCCCTCGGCGGGGCCGCGGTCGCGCAAGGCGACACCAAAGCCGGGCCGGACGACAGGATCCTGCGGGTCTGCGCCGCGAACCAGCCGCCGCTCTCGCTGAAGGACGGCAGCGGGCTGGAGAACCGCATCGCCTCCGCCGTCGCCGAGGCCATGGGCCGGAAGGCGGAGTTCGTCTGGTCGGACAAGGCCGCGATCTATCTGGTGCGCGACAGCCTCGACAAGAAGCTCTGCGACGTGGTCGTGGGCCTCGACAGCGACGACCAGCGCGTGCTGACGACGAAGCCCTATTACCGCAGCGGCTACGTCTTCGTGACCCGCGCCGACCGCGACCTCGACGTGAAGTCCTGGGCCGACCCGCGGCTCAAGACCGTCGACCACATGGTGGTCGGCTTCGGCACGCCCGGCGAGGTCATGCTGAAGGATATCGGCCGCTACGAGGAGGACATGGCGTACCTCTACTCGCTGGTGAACTTCCGCGCCGCCCGCAACACCTACACGCAGATCGATCCGGCCCGGATGATCAGCGAGGTCGCCACCGGCAAGGCCGACGTGGCGGTCGCCTTCGGCCCGGACGTCGCCCGCTACGTGAAGGACTCCCCCCAGCCCCTGCGCATGAGCCTGGTGCCCGACGACACCACCCGCAGCGACGGCCGCAAGATGCCGCAAAGCTTCGATCAGTCCATGGGCGTGCGCCGGGACGACACCGCCCTGAAGGCGGCCCTCGATGCGGCGATCGTCAAGGCCAAGCCGCAGATCGAGGCGATCCTGAAGCAGGACGGCGTGCCCCTCGTGCCCGCCACCAACTGAGGCCGGCCCGGCGCGGACCGCCGGCCCCCCTTCACCCTCCTCTCGCCTCCGCCCTCCCCTCGCCTTCGCCCTTTCCTCCGCCACTCCCTTGTCCGGCGCTCGCCTCCGAGCCCGGCCGTTTCGCCCCTCGGCGTCATCAGGTCATCGTCATGCGTGATTCCAAAGGCTTCCTGGCCATCTGCCTCAGCGTCGCCGCCGTCCTGGGCGGCGTCGCGGCCCTGGCCCAGCCGGCCGCCGGTCCCCAGACCGGCTTCGTCTTCCGCAACACCGTCACGGGCGAGCAGCTCAACGTCGCCGAAGGCAAGGAGGGCGGCCGCGACACCCCGGCGGTGAA
Source organism: Methylobacterium sp. 37f (assembly GCF_023093475.1). Taxonomy (NCBI): domain Bacteria; kingdom Pseudomonadati; phylum Pseudomonadota; class Alphaproteobacteria; order Hyphomicrobiales; family Methylobacteriaceae; genus Methylobacterium; species Methylobacterium sp. 37f. The sequence continues at coordinate 147,438 of NZ_JAGHKN010000006.1, read as the reverse complement.
GCAGTTCTTCCAGTCCGGCAAGAACGCCTACATCGACGACAAGTCCTGCCTGCGCAACGGCGAGTCCCTGTTCGCGACCTCGTGCTCCGGCTGTCACGGCCATCTGGCCGAGGGCAAGCTCGGACCCGGCCTCAACGACAATTACTGGACCTATCCGTCGAACACCGAGGATACCGGCCTGTTCGCCACGATCTTCGGAGGCGCCAACGGCATGATGGGGCCGCACAACGAGAACCTGACCCCCGACGAGATGCTCCAGGTCATCGCCTGGATCCGGCATCTCTATACCGGCCCGGTCCAGGATGCCGTCTGGCTCAACGACGCGCAGAAGAAGAACTACACGCCCTACAAGCAGGGCGAGACCTTCCCCAAGGACGTGAAGGGCCAGTGCCCGCCGCTGGAAGAGTAACGTCCGAGGAAGTCACGGCGCCATCCGTGAGGCACCACCGCGCACAGCCGCAACACTGATCGAAACAACACCGATCAACAGAGGAGACGACCATGCGGACTTTCATCACAGCCCTGGCGATCGGCGCGGGCGCGCTGCTCGCGGTTCCGGCGATGGCCTATGACGGCACCAAGTGCAAGGCGGCCGGCAATTGCTGGGAGCCGAAGCCCGGATTCCCCGAGAAGATCGCCGGCACCAAGTACGACCCGAAGCACGACCCGAAGGAACTCAACAAGCAGTCCGAGTCGATCAAGGCGATGGAAGAGCGCAACAAGAAGCGCATCGAGGCCGCCAAGAAGACCGGCAAGTTCGAGTACGACGTCACCAAGCTGTCGTCGAACTGACCATGCCGTCCTGATCCTTTGCGACCCGGCGGGGCGGCCGTCCGGACGCCCCGTCCCGGGTCGCACCGGTTGCCGTCGCCGGGTCGTCGTTCCCCCGGGACGCTGTTGCCCCGGGTCTTCCTTCCCTCGGGTCTTTGTTCCCTCGGGTCCTGCTTCCCCCCGGGTCTTCGTTTCCCCCCGGGTCTTCGTTTCCCCCCGGGGCCTTCGTTTCCCCCCGGGGTCTTCGTTTCCCCCAAGGCTGAGCATGATGAATCAGGTCCGCTCCGGCGATGCGATGCTCACCGACTGGCGCGGGGCGGCCGGCCGCTTCGAGGCCGCATTGGGCGGCGCCGTGCTCGGGCAGACGCGGGCGATCCGGCTCCTCACCATCGCGCTGTTCGCCCGCGGCCACGTCCTGCTGGAGGGCGATGTCGGCGTCGGCAAGACGACCCTGCTGCGGGCCGTGGCGCGGGCGCTGGGCGGTGCCTACGAGCGCGTCGAGGGCACCGTCGACATGATGCCCTCCGACCTCGTCTATCACACCTACCTCGCCGAGGACGGGCGCCCCCGCGTCGAACCCGGCCCGGTGCTGCGGCAATCCGAGGACCTGTCGATCTTCTTCTTCAACGAGATCAACCGGGCCCGGCCGCAGGTCCATGCCCTGCTCCTGCGCCTGATGGCCGAGCGCACGCTGACCGCCTTCAACCGCGAGTACCGGTTCCCCAACCTGCAGGTCTTCGCCGACCGCAACCGCGTCGAGCGCGAGGAGACCTTCGAGCTGCCGGCGGCCGCCCGCGACCGCTTCCTGATGGAGATCGGCCTGGAGGCGCCGCAGGACGCCGAGAGCCGGCGCGCCCTGGTCTTCGATCCCCGCTTCCACGACACCGACGCCCTCATCGCCGGCCTCGACGCCGGCGTCCTCGATCACGCCGCCCTGCCGGGCATCGCCGCCGCGATCCAGCACGGGGTCCAGGCGAGCCCGGCGATCGAGGCCTACGTGATCGGGCTCTGGGACGCGCTGGTGCGGCCGGCGCAGGCCGGCATCCGCCTGCCCGGCCTCGACATGGAGGCCCTGGTCCAGGGCGGGGCCTCGCCGCGCGGCGTCGCCTTCCTGGTCCGCGCCGCCCGCGTCCGCGCCTGGCTGGAGGGGCGCGACTGGATGGTGCCGGAGGACATCCGGGCGATCTTCCCGGAGGTCATGGCCCACCGGGTCTTCCTGGAACCGATCTACGAGATGCGCCGCGCCGCGATCGTGCCCGAGCTGTGCCGGGCCGTGTTCGAGACCGTGCCGGCGCCATGAGGGAATCGCGCCAGCCCGACATCGTCTACCGCCCGCGCGGGCGCCCGTCCGGCACCCGCCCCGGCGCCCATCGCGGCCGCGAATCCGGCGGCCTCGGCACCTTCCGCGATCAGGTGCCGTTCCTGCGCCTGCCCGATGCACGGCGCATCGACGTGCGGGCCACCCTGCGCGACCCCTTCGAGGGCACGGTGGTGCGCCGGTTCGAGGCCCGGACCCCGATCGAGGTCTGGGCGCTCGTCGACCTGTCCGCCTCGATGCGCTTCTCCGGCGCCGCCGACCGCCGGGTCCTGGCCTCCGACTTCTGCCGCGGCCTCGCGGCCTCGGCCACCCGGATCGGCGATCCCTTCGGGCTGATCGGCTGCGACGGCGCCGTGCGAGAGGACGTGTTCCTGCCCGCCAGCCGCGCCCGCAGCCAGGTCGCGGCGGTGAGCCGCCGCCTCGCGGACGCCGCCTGCACCGGCGACCGCGCCGACGGCTTCCTGGCCGCGGCCCGCCGCCTGACCGGCCGCCCCAAGATGGTGTTCCTGGTCTCCGACTTCCGCTGGCCGGAGCCGCTGATCGCCGAGGTCTTCGCCGCCCTCGGCCTGCACGACCTCGTCCCGGTGGTGCTCGGCGATGCCGCCGAGGCCGAGGGCCTGCCGGATTGGGGCCTGCTCGAACTCGACGATCTCGAGGGCGCCGGGCGCCGGGTGGTGTTCATGCGCCCCGCGCTGCGCCGGCGCTGGATCGCCCGCGAAGCCGCGCGCGCCGAGACCCTGCGGCGCATTGCGACCGCCCATGGCCGGCCGCCCTTCCGCCTCGCCGGCCGCTTCGATCCCGACGCGGTCAGCCGCCATCTCCTCGGCACCTGAGGCGGCCATGCGCATCCCCCCCGCCGGCCGCCTCGCGCTGATTCTCTCAGCCCTCACCCTGTCCGCCGCCGAGGCCCAGGTCCGGTCGGTGGAGGTCCGCACGCCGCGTCCCTTCGGCTACTTCCTCGGCGACCTCGTCCAGGCCCAGGTCGACATCGTGGTCGAACCGGGCTTCCGACTCCAGGCCGCGTCGCTTCCGCAGCCCGGCGCGCTCACCTACTGGCTCGACCTGCGTGACCTCGACGCGACCGCGTCGGTATACGGCGACGCCCAGCGCGTCCGAATCGGGCTGACCTACCAGACCTTATACGCCGCCCTCGACGCCCGCCCCCTGGAGATCCCGGGCTTCACCGTGACCTTCGTCAGCGAGAGCGACCACGGCGCCGCCACCGCCAAGGCCGAGGTGCCGGCCTGGTCCTTCAACGTCTCCCCCTTGCGCGAAGTCCAGCCCCCCGCCCGGAGCGACCCGCGCGATTACCTGCGTCCCGACGGCCAGGTCGGCCCCGGCGATCCGCGCCCCCTGCTGCTGGGCGCAGCCGCCTCCACCGCCCTCGCGCTGCTGGCCTTCGCGGGCCTCGCCCACGACCGGACCTGGTGGCCGTTCCAGGCCCGGCGCAGCCGCCCCTTCGCCGTCGCGGCCCGCCGCATCCGCGCTCTCACCCGCCGGACCGAGGGCGATGCGGCGCCGCGGGAGGCGCTGCTGGCCCTGCATCAAGCCCTCGACACGAGAGCCGGGCGCCGGCTCCTGGCCGACGACCTCGGGGCGTTCCTCGAAGGCCACCAAGCCTTTAAGCGCTGGGGTCCCGATCTCGCCCGCTTCTTCGAGGCCTCCCGCCGGGCCTTCTTCGGGCCGGAGGCGGAGGCGAAGTCCGGTGCCCTCTCGGGCGCCGATCTGGCGAGCCTCGCGCGCCGCCTCGCCCGCGTCGAGCGATCCGCATGACCGACGCCCTGGCCCGCCTTTCCGCCGATCACCCGCTCCTGCTCTGGCTGCTGCCGCTCGCCCTGCTGCCGCTGCTGGCCTCGGCCCAGCGCGCGACGCCGGTGGCCTCCATCGCGGCCGGCCCGCCGGACGGCCTGTCGCGGGCGGTCGGCGTGATCGTGCGGCTCGGCGGCATCCTCGCCCTCGCGGGCCTGATCCTCGCCCTGTCCGGCCCCTATCGGCAGGGCGAGACCCTGACCCGGACCGGGATCGGAGCCCAGGTCTCGATTCTGATCGACCGCTCGGGCAGCATGAACGAGACCTTCGCGGGCCGGCAGCCGTCGGGCGCCGAGGAATCGAAGGCCGCCGCCGCCCGGCGCCTCCTCGCCGCCTTCGTGGGCAGCCGCACGCACGACCAGTTCGCCGTCACGGCCTTCTCGACGGCGCCCATGCTGGTGGTGCCGATGACCGACCGGCACGACGCGGTCCGCGCCGCCATCGCGGCCATCGACCGCCCGGGGCTCGACTACACCAACATCGCGCGCGGGCTCGCCATGGGGCTGTCGCAGTTCGGTGCGGCCAGCCCTTCGACCTCGCGCGCCCTGCTGCTGGTCTCGGACGGTGCAGCCGTGATCGACCCGCGGGTGCAGGAGACGCTGCGGGCCGCCTTCACCCGCCTCCGGCCGAACCTCTACTGGCTCTTCCTGCGCACCAAGGGCTCCCCCTCGATCTCGGACAGACCGCAGGGCGAGGATACCCCGCAGGCGGCGCCCGAGCGCCACCTCGACCTGTTCTTCAAGAGCCTGCGCACCCCCTACCGCGCCTTCGAGGCCGAGGGCGCCGAGGCGGTCGCCGATGCGATCACGCAGATCGAGCGGCTCGAGCGCGACCCGATCCCCTACACCGAGCAGCGCCCGCGTCGGGACCTGGCGGGCTTTGCCTACGGCATGGCCCTGATCGGATTGCTGATCCTCGTCCTGGCCAAGCTCGGTGAGGCCGACCTGCGCCGGACCGGCTCATCCGATGCCGCGCCGAACCGGAGCCTCCCCGTGAGACTGGCCGCATGACGACGCGCGTCACCCTGCCGGCGCGACCGCCCGCGATCCCTGCACGCCCTGCCTTGGGATTCGCCCGGCTCGTTCGGGTGCCGCTTCGGACCGGGTGGGCGCGCGCCCGTCCGATCCTCCTCGCCCTGCTACCGATGCTGCTGCTCGCCTGCGCCCTGGGCTTCGCGGCCGTTGCTTGGCGGATCAGCCGGGACACCGCAACCATCCGCGCCCTGTCCGAGGGGCGGGACATCGCGGTTTCGGCGGAGGCGGCGCCCTCGCTCGTGCTCGCGCGCGTCCTACACCTCGCCCGGCGTGGCGCCACCGAGGCGATCGAGCCGCTGGTCGAGGCCCTCGACACGCGCGGCGCGGTGGATGCAGCCTCGCGTGCCCGCTACGCCTTAGCCAACGCCCATCTGCGCCAAGCCTTCGATCATCTCGAGCGCGGCGACCTCGATCCGGCCGGCCCCCGCATCACCCTGGCGCGTCAGGCGTACCGGCGGGCGCTCCAGGGCCGGCCAACGTTCTGGGACGCCAAGTTCAACCTCGACGTGGCCTCGCGCCTGCTCCGTGACTTTCCCGAATTCGATCGGAAGTCCGGCGATGCCCTGGCGGCCGAGCCGAAGAAGATCTGGACCGACATCCCGGGCCAGCCCAGGGGCGAGCCGTGACGGCCAGCAGCCCGATCGCCCGCAACCTGCGGGACTGGCGTCTACGCGGCCTTGCCGGAGCCCTCGGCCTGGTGGCGCTGACCTTCGTGGTCCCGCCCCTGAACCTGACCCGCGACGGCGTATCCATCCTGGCGGTCGTCGACATCACCGGCAGCATGAACGTCCGCGACTACGTCGGTCCCGATGGACAGCCGGCGAGCCGCATCGAGACCGCGAAAACGGTCCTGCGCGATCTCCTGGCGCGCTTGCCGTGCGGGTCGCGACTGGCGCTCGGCCTCTTCACCGAGCGGCGCCCCTTCCTGCTGTTCGCACCGATCGAGACCTGCAGCGGATTCGCGCCGATCGACGGAGCGCTGGCGGCTCTCGATTGGCGCATGGCCTGGGAGGGCGACAGTCGTATCTCCGCCGGCCTGTTCCGCAGCATCGACCTGGCGGCCGAACTCGGCACCGACCTCGTCTTCATCACCGACGGCCAGGAGGCGCCTCCCCTGCCCAGCAGCGGCGGTCCTCGCTTCGACGGCAGGCCCGGCGCCGTTCGGGGCCTGATCGTCGGAGCGGGGGCTTCCGGCCTGTCGCCAATCCCGCGCTACAACGACCGGGGCCGGGAGACCGGATTCTACGGCCCCGGCGACGTGCAGCAGGAGAACCGCTTCGGGCCGCCACCCGCCGACGCGGAGAGCCGCGACGGCTACAACCCGCGCAACGCCCCCTTCGGCGCCGCGGCCGCAACCGGCACCGAGCACCTGTCCTCGGTGCGCGAGCCCTACCTGCGCGCGCTCGGCCGCGAGACGGGTCTCGCCTACGCGCCTCTCGCCGGACCGGCCGGTCTCGCCTCCGCTCTCGCCGCCGAAGCCACGCCGCGTCCCGTCCCGGGGCGCTTCGATCCGCGCCCGGTGCTGGGCGCGATGGCACTGCTCCTCCTCCTCGCAACCTTCCTTTCCGCCCTTCTGCGCGCGCGCGGATTCCCGACCTGGAAAAAGGCCTGATCGATGCGTCTCGGTGTCCTCACGATTTCCCTCTCCCTCCTGTCCGGAGCAGCCCTGGCGCATGGCCCGACTCCGCAGAAGGTGGATCAGACAATCGTCATCGCGGCCAAACCCGACGCCGTCTGGAAGGTCGTGGGCGAGTTCGCCGGCATCGATCGCTGGCACCCGGACGTGGCCAGGAGCGAGGGCAGCGGCGGAAACAAATCCGGCGGCAGTCGCAAGGTCACCCTCAAGTCCGGCGGCACCCTCGACGAGGGTCTCGACGAAATGGACGCCGCTGCCCGCAGCTACTCCTACCGCCTGTCCGAACCCGACCTGAAAGGGCTGCCGGTCTCGTCCTACACGGCGACCCTCACGGTCTCGCCGGAGGGTGACAGCTCGAAGGTCGAATGGCTCGGACGCTTCTACCGGGGCGATACCGGCAACGAGCCGCCGGAGAACCTGAGCGACGAGGCCGGCAAGGCCGCCATGAACCGCTACTTCGCCGACGGCCTCAAGGGTCTGAAGGCCCGCGTGGAAGGAAAGCCGGCGCCATGACCTGGCGCTGTGCTCTGGTGGGCCTGCTCGTCGTCCTCGGCGCCGGCGGGGTGCAGGCCTCGCCCGTCTACGTGGCGAGCCAGGGCGCCGGCACCCTGGTCGCTCTGGCACCGGGGCCATCGGTGAGCGCAAGCCCCGTCGTCGTGGGCCGCTCGCCCGCACAGGTCGCCCCAGGCCCGAATGGGCTGTTGTACCTGACCCATCCCGACGCGCGACAGATCTCGGTCTTCGACGCCCGGCGCGGATCGCTCGTCCGGACCTTCCCGGTGGACGGGCAGCCCTTCGGCATCGCGGTCTCGGCCGATGGCGCACGGCTCTTCGTCGGCGACTGGGCCGGCGACCGGGTGATGCGCCTGTCCGCCGAGACGGGCGCGCTGGAGGGAACCGTCTCGGTCGGAAAAGAACCCGCGGCCCTCGTCCTCGATCGGCGCGGCAGGCTCTACGTGGCGGATCGCGAGAGCCGGCAGGTCAGCGTGGTCGACTCCCTGCGCCTGGAGCGCATCGCGACGATACCCGTGGGCGAGGCCCCGTTCGCCCTGGCGCTCGATCCCACTGAGGATCGCCTCTACGTCGCGAATGTGCGCAGTGGTACCGTCAGCGTCATCGACACGGTCGCTTCGCGGACCATTGCGACCTTTGCTATCGGCGGCATGCCCTACGGTGTCGCCGTAAGCCCGGATGGCGGCCTGATCCTCGTCACCAACCAGCAGGGCGGAACCCTCGTCGTTGTCGATGCGACCGATGGTATGCGGCGGGCGACGGTACCGGTCGGGCGCTATCCCGAAGGCGTCGTCATCGCCGAGGCGTCCGCCTACGTCGCCAACTGGTTCTCGGATTCCGTGTCGGTGATCGACATGGCGACGTTGCGGGAGACGGCACGGATCGCCGTGCCGGACGGTCCGCGTAGCCTCGCTGTGGCGCGCGGAGGGGACCGGTGAGGTCCGCCGCGGCGCAGGCGCTCCTCCTGCTCTCTCTCCTCCTGGCCGGTTGCGATGGCGGCGAGCAGCCCCCGGAGCCGGCGGTCGTTGCGACGAAATCCGGTCCCGAGGGACCCAAATGGCTTTCGCCCACGGATGCGACCGAACCGGCGCTGTGGCTCGCCAGCCAAGAACCTCGACAATCGGCCGAGACCATCACGGAGCGAACAGACCACCTGAGGCACAGTCTCGCGCGTGCCAAGCGGACCTTCATCGAAGACCCTCGCATGATCGCCAATCGCACGGTGCAGCTCGGGCAGATGCTTGCGGAAGCCGGACAGGGCGAAGATTACAGCGCCCTTCTCGATGGTCTGGAGGCGGCCGCAGCTACGAGCCACCGCAAACAGCTCTTCGGCGAGCTGTGCCAACATTACTACAACTCTCGCCAGCAGGGCCTGGACCGAACCAAGGCTCTCGTACGTCTGACCGACCGCTACGCCGCCCAGGCGATCACACAGGGCGATGCACAATGAGGACCTGGCCGTGCAACGGGGCGTCCATCAGGCGATGACCAGTGTCCTCATCGCCGATGATCATCCGGTGATCCTTCGGGGATTTCGCACCCTCATGGAAGATGTCGGCGTCGAGACCATTCTCGAGGCGAGCACGGTCGTGGACGCTTACCGGGCCTTCTGCCGCCAACATCCCGCAATTGTCGTCTGCGATCTGACCTTCGGCGATCAAGGGGTTTCGGGTCTCACGTTGATCCGACGCATCAGAAAATTGGAACGCAGAACGGGAATCCTTGCCTTCAGCATGCATGACGATCCGATGATCGTTGCGCGCGCGTTGGAAAGCGGAGCGACCGGGTATGTTCTCAAGGACGCGCCGGCAAAGGAATTTCTCGAGGCTTTCGCGTGCGTTCGGACCGGCCGGCACTACCTCGAACATGAGCTTGCCTTGCGGATCGCCATGCTGAATGCGGACACGCAGCAGCCGAGAATGTCGAACCTGACCGAGCGCGAGTTTCAGGTGCTCGCTCTGATCAAAGAGCGGCGCTCCTACCAGGACATCGCAACCGAATTGTCGATGAAGTACAAGACCGTCGTCAACGTCTGCTCATCGATCCGGCAGAAGCTGGGTGCAAAGAACTTCGCCGATCTGGTCAGGGCCGCGCTGGGTACTTGACGGCAGAAGAGCGAGTCGCTCCTCTTTGCCGCAGCACGACGTGTCTGGTCAGAGCCCGAAATGCCTGGATGCTGCCACCGCGGCATCCCGCAGCGCAGATGCCGCTAGGGTTTGGCTGAGAGCGGACGACGGATACGCGTCGCACTGGGGCGATCGCAATGCCTTCCGGACAGCGGCGATCCCGTCAATCCGCACGGTTGGCTGCGGCGTCGGCCACGATCCGGACGGTGCGCGACGCGATCATCGGCTTTGAAGCGGCGACCGGCTGCGGGGTGGTGGTGAGGTCGCTGAGGTTCCGGGTCTGCTGCAGCGCGCGGGCCTGATCCCGATACAGGGGCGGCGTCAGGTACAGTGCCTCATCGGCCAGCGCGACAGTGACGGCAAAGGGAACGGCGGCGAGAACCGCGACGGTGAGAGCGTAAACGACACGCATGACAGATCTCCGAAACGACCGACGCGATGGCGTGGCCGATGGAGTGATTGAACCATAGATTTGTGCGGTGCGGTCTGCTCATTTTGCAACGCAACATAATGCGTGCGGCGGATCTCGGGGGATTTATAAGACATTCGCGCGAGCGTACGCCCCGCCAGTCTGAGGATCGAAGGCATGCTTCAAATGCAGGGAGCTGAAATCTGCAGCTTCTCAAGTCAAAATACAATTTCAAGTCAGTCAAAGTATTTTTGAGACCTGCCCCGCTCCGGTGCTCGATGGGCGCATCTCTCAGGCGACCATAAGCGGTTCCCGCACGCCGCCGCAGCCGTCGGAACACACCGTTTTTGCAGGACGGCGACGCGACTCTTCAGACGCTTGGAGTCCGATGAAGCGGCACCCCATATTCGAGGTTCGTTCACGCCTGCGGAACCCTCGTGTTGAAGATCGCTGCGCTCGCCTTCATCGTCTTGTATCTGGTCCCCATCGCCTTGTCCGCCATCGTCTATGTCAGCCAGTCCCGGGGAGACTGGCGTTCGGCCGATCGCTCCAGTACGGGGCTGCTGCCACCGGCAAGGACGAATCCGGACGCCGTTGTCCGCGTCTTCTCGGCCCGGACGGTGAGTTGGCGCGGCATCATCGCGACCCATAGCTGGATCGTCATCAAGACGGCCGATGCCAAGGCCTATCAGCGTTTCGACTACACGGCCTGGGGCGAACCGATCTGGATCGACCGCTTCGTGCCAGACGGGCGCTGGTTCGGAAGCATCCCCGAGACCATCTTCGAAGCCGATGGCAAGACGGCCGAGAGCATGATCCCGAAGATCCGCGAAACGATTCGGACCTACCGCTACGCGCAGCCAGGCGACTACACGGTGTGGCCGGGTCCGAACTCGAACACCTTCGTCGCCGCCGTGATGAGTGCCGTCCCCGAGATGAAGGCCAGCCTTCCGTCCACCGCCATCGGCAAGGATTTCCCCTATGACGGTCGCTGGATCGGTTTGACGCCCTCGCGCACGGGAATTCGGCTCAATCTCGGCGGTTATTGCGGCCTGACCGTGGGATGGATCGAGGGCATCGAACTGAATCTCCTCGGTGCGGTCGCGGGGATCGACATCCGGCGTCCGGCCCTGAAGCTGCCCGCGCTCGGCCATATCGGCCTGTAGTGCCGGAGCCGTCGACTGGATCGGTCCTGGCGTGCTCGACGGAAGGCTTCACCTCGGTCGTCGGCACCGGCGTGACGGGCTGGCGGAGCTTTCTCGGCGCACCCGCAATGATGCGCGGCAGCGCAAGCTTTCATGGCGCCGAGGCTGGGCGTGCGTGGAGAAGAGAGCAGGATTTCCGTCTGGTACAGCGCTCGACGCACGAGGACGTTGCCTCCAGATCGGGGCTGTGGACTTGGATGACGATCTTCGTCCGATCATCGTGCCGACAGCAGGAGCCGCTCCCGATCACGCCCCTCGGAGAAGCCCTGAGGTGAGATCTACAAAACAATGTCGGGCGTGACGTCTTCGGGTCGAAGCGGCAGGAAAAACCGCGCGGCGAGACCGTCATCGGTATACCGGACGACGGTCGCCCTTCGGCGCCCAATGGCGAGGGTGGTGCCGATCTCGACGTGGGTCGTCAGGCGCAGGGTCGCTTCGGTCATCGAGAGGCTGAGAAGAATCCCGGTCGTGTCCGAACCCGTTTCGGTGCGCACGCGGACTGTGTTGAACCGGGGGATGACGCCGTCGTGATCGCGCGCCCGGCTCGCTTCCGTCGCTCGGCGTCGATGCCATGCGAGGCGCGCACCAAGCCGGGAGAGATGCGCGGTGGTAGCCTGGACATGAATCAGGCATCGGCCCCCTGGGGTGTTCTCGGCGACGATGCCTTCGATGACGCCCAAGCTTTCCACATGGCAGAGCAGGCGTATGCCCGGCTGGACGGTCGAAGCCAGAACGAGCTCCATGGTATCGGGGTCACGACACCGGATCGCGCAGGCTTCTTCGGTCCCGTTCGGAAGCAGGGCGCGTCCGAGCAGATCGATGGCTTCAGGGTTTGGCATCAGGTGAGCCTTCATGGGGATCCTCCAGAACTCTCCGGACGGTGACGGGCGCGGACCTCCGGGTTGTCCGGTCGAAGATGTTCGGCTCTTGCGAGGGATCGCCTCTCGTCGCGGCGGGCGCGAAGTTCGAAAACCGCCGGGGGACGGGTTTCGCGCGACTCCGCGACGGCGCACCCCGATCCGTCACACCGTCAGGGTCTTCATCCAGGACGGGAGAACCGGCTCATCCCGCCCGCGGGTGCGCGGGGAGGCCTCGCCGACGCTCGCGTCGCGGGGCAGAAACCCGAACCGGCGCCGGAACGCGCGGCTGAACGTCTTCTCGTCGGAGAAGCCGACTGCGTAGGCGACCGCCGAGATCCGCGGCCGGGTGCCGGACCGGGTCAGGAGACGCAGAGCGTGAAGCAGACGCCGCTCGCGGATGTAGTTCGCAGCGCCGTCATCGCCCTCGAAGTGCCGGTACAGCGTCGTCCGCGAGACATCGAACCGGCTCAGGAGTGTCTCCACGCCGAAGCCCTCGTTGCCCAGTTCGGATTCGATGAAACGCCGCATCTCCAGGTCGATCATGAGATCGGCGGCGCGGGCGTCCCCCTTCACCGGTTCGAAGCTCGCGGCGCACAGGGCCGCCACGACCTGCGACAGGTGAAGCGCCTGGCCGGGCTCGACGGTGTCGGCACAATTCACTAGGCCGGACAGGTAGGTCCGGAACATCCGCAGGGCCGGGGCCGACAGGCAGTCGAGGGACTGGCCGTGCAGAGTCTCCACCGTCGCGATGCGATCGCCCAGCAGCTTGCGGGGAATCATGACGTCGGTGGCCGAAACGGCCTGCGCCTCGCAGACGACCGGCTGGGACAGGTCGAACAGGACCATCTGCCCCGCCTGCACCCGGACGTCGCGGCGTCCGACCGCAAAGCGGCTCTCGCCGGACGCGTGGAACTGCAGCAGCACGTGTTCGCACCGCTGCAGGTCATGTTTCCGGATCCCGGCTATGTCCTCGCCCTCGAGCGGGACCCGCGCTTTCAGAAGGCCCATGGCAGCGCCTCGGTCGCGGTCTTCGAGGGCGCCGCCACGGTGGCGTGGCGCAATCTCGACGTGGTGTTCTTTCTCAGCGCCACGGGCGCCCTATCGATCCTGTTCACGCTCTGTCGCATGGGCGGAGAGGAGGCCAACAGCACCATCCGGGAGGCCGACCTCTCCGAGATCGCGCCGCAATTCGTCGTCTCCCGCACGCACATCCGCAACATTCTGCGCGCCGCGAAGGAGCGGGGCTTCATCGGCCATCACGGCGAGCGCCGACAGTTCATCCGCCTGATGCCGGCGTGGATCACCGCTTTCAATCGGTTCATGGCGGATTCGCTGGCCTACAGCGACTTGACCTACCGCCTGGGGCTGGCAGCGTTGGCGGACCACGAAGCACCGCTCCCGGCCTGAGGGGCGCACCCCAACGCTGATCATGAGAGGTGGTCTGCGCTGCAGCGAGTCTTCAGGGCGTGGACAAAGATATGGTGGCAGCCAAACTTGCCAAACGATCCTGCCGGATGGGAACCGAAGTTCGCGATGCGGAATTATTCTTCCCGATAACAAATCTGGAGGAACGCACGATGAAATTCTCGATGATTGCCGGCGCCGCTGCCATTCTCGCGCTGACGTCCGGAGCATCCCTGGCGGCTCCCTGCAACACCGGGGCGGTGAAGGGCAAGACGCCTGAGCAGCACGCGGCCAACGACAAGAGCTCGAGCGTCGATCAGGGCAGCAAGAATCTCGCGGGCGGCCAGCAGCCGGCGTCCCCCGGTACCGTCGGTGCCATGAACAATGTCGGCGCCAATCAGGGTGTCGGTGAGAAGCCGGGTTCGGGTACGGCCGCCAAGGGCAATGAGGATCCCGCGAGCAAGAACCTCGCGGGTGGCCAGCAGCCGGCCGCGCCAGGGACCGTGGGCGCAATGAACAACACCGGTGCGAACCAGGCTGTCGGCAAGTCGGGCGACGATTGCTGATCGCCGGATCGGCATGACACGGCTCGCGTCGAGACGCGATGTCTGACGCGTGATAAAGGAGCCCCGGCCGCGTCGCGGTCGGGGGTTTTTTAATACAGAGGTCAGCGGTTGCAGGGGTCAGCCCGTGCAGGCTCGACCCACCAACGATGTCGGCCCGGCGCTGCGGCTTCGGGACTTTGGCCATGCCTGGATCTTGGCCATGCCTGGATCTTGGCCATCCCTGGATCTTGGCGATACCTCAACCGTCCCTTGGTGATCGGTCTAGGGAGATGAGAGGCTGCCGCACCTGCTGCAGAGCGCGCTTCATTCAAGGCTCGGAGACCAAGATCGCCTGCGACTCCTTGCGTCCGCGACCGGCGGAACGTCCCTTCTCGCGAGACATTCCCTGCTCACACCCAGTCAGTCCTGGCATACCAGCAGGGTTTCCAGCATGCGTAACCACATCACGCCCGATCCACGGGCACGGTCATCCGCGACCATCGCATTGAGCCAGCGACCCCGCGTCGGCGGGTGCCATCAATCCTTGGACCTGGCCCGCAGCCATCATCGCGGCGCAGTCGTCGGCACCGGTTCCAGCCTAGCCCGCACGACGGTTCCCCCGTCGTCCGATTTCGAGGGTTTCGGCTCGTTTTCCTGACCGCTGCGTCTCAAGCCCCGCCGATCACCGTTTCCATAACAACCGCCCCGTCGTCGTTCTCGCCAGATCGGACATGTTCATGACCACACTTACCCATCTCGATGCCAAGCCGCACCAGGCGACGTCCGCAATCCGCGACGGCGGCTCCAGCCGCGAGGGGCTGGACAGCACCGTTATGAAGCGCGAGCACCGGGTCGGCAATACCGTCGACAAGGTCGATCAGGTCAGCAGTGTCACGCTGCTTGGCTTCACCGTTGCGGGATCTGCGGTGATGCTCGTGGCGCACTGGCTGGTGGGCTGAGCCAGCGCGGATCGCGGTTGACGACCGGCATACGCATCGCCGGTCTTTGAGGGGATCCGTCCCAGGTCGATCGTGCCCCCAGCCCCGACGTGTCCGCACGCACGCCCCCCCGCCGGCGCGGCAGAATCGTGCGTGGCGGCCGATACCTTCCCCGCAAACCCCGAATACTTCCAGCCACGCGTTGTTCTGGGCGGAAATCTTCCGGCATCCACCCTCGGTGCCAAGACCACCGGAGTGACGCCGACGCTCACTGGAGCAGGCTTGAAAGGCTGTCAGATGCCGGAGGTCTCACGGGCCGGCGTGGTGATCTCCCGGCTTCCATCTTGGACCGAGCGGAATCCCCTCCGCAAGGCGCGCACGAGATAACCCTCACTCAAGGATAACCACCCAGATCGGGCGAAGGTGATGAAATGATTGGCGCACCCGACACGATTCGAACGTGTGACCTTTGCCTTCGGAGGGCAACGCTCTATCCAGCTGAGCTACGGGTGCTGACCGTGTCGCTCTGGTAGCCCATGCGGGGGCTCCGCGCAACGGGGGTGTGGAGGCCTTCGCGCACCATGGGATGGGTGCGAGGGAGCCTCAGGCACAGGTCACGGGGTCGGGCGCGCGGGCGGTTGTCGTGAAGCACCGGTGGGATGCTCGGCGGCGGCAGGCCTGGCGGGCCTCGCTGGTCGGGTAAGCCTCCATGAACTTCGATACGCACCTTCGAAGATTTTCGACAAGCACCTTCGCCCGCTGAATGGCCCCCTCAAGTAGCGGATAGCGTCCGCTTCAAGATGTTCGAAAGCGCTCGAAGGCCAGCTTCGGCACCGGCGCTGTCAATGATCTTTTAAGCGCAGGCATTTAAGCACCCGACGACTATCGCATAGGATACGCCGGTGCCTGGACGTCTCAGAGTTGCAGCAACGATCGTCGGGCTCTGCTCGATCTTGACCATCACCCGGGCGCAGGCCGAGGAGCGCGTTCTACGGCTCGGCTTCCTCTTCGCCCAGACTTCGCAACTCGGGGCGGGGGCGGAGCGCTTTGCCAAGGACGTCGCCAAGCGCACCGGCGGCACCACCCGCGTCGAGCTGTATCCGAACGGCACCATCGGTGGCGAGGTCGAGATGGCGGAGGAGCTCCGCCTGGGGCACCTCGACATCGCCTTCATCACCAGTGCGCCCTTCTCCAGCATCATCCCCGAATTCGGGATCTTCGACATCCCGTTCCTGTTCCGCGATGCCGGCCATGCCCACGCCGTCTTCGACGGCCCCGTCGGGCAGGATTACCTGAAGAAGTTCCAGCAGAAAGGCATGGTCGCGCTCGCCTGGGGCGAGAACGGCATGCGCCACATCACCAATTCGAAGCATCCGGTCACGAACCCGGAGGACCTGAAGGGCCTCTCGATGCGGGTGCCGCAATCGGACATCATGCTCACGGGCTTTCGCAGCCTCGGGGTGAAGGCGGAGCCGCTGGCCTTCCCGGCACTCTACGGCGCGCTGCAATCCGGGCAGTTCGACGGGCAGGAAAACCCGATCGCGGTCATCTCGGCCTCGCGCTTCGAGAAGGTCCAGAAGCACCTGACCCTCAGTGGTCACGTCTATTCCTGGGCCGTCATCGTCATGTCGAAGACGGCCTGGGACGCCCTCGGCCCTGCCGAGCAGAAGGCCTTCACCGAGGCTGCCCGGGCTGCGGGCCAGGTCTCCCGCGAGGCGGCCGGGCGCGCGGAGCGGGAGGGGGTGGACGAACTGCGCAAGGCTGGGATGAACGTGGTCGCCTCCGTCGATCGCGCCGCCTTCGAACAGAGCCTGCAATCCGCGACCGCCGGATTCAGCGCCAGGTTCGGCGCCGAAACGATCCGCCAGATCAAGTCCGTCCGCTAAAGCTTTCGAGGCTCCCGCCCATGTCCCTTCTCCGTCCGGACTCCCTTCTCCGCCTCGACTCCCTCCTCCGCCTCGACCGCCTCTCGGTCTCCCAGCGCATTCTCGCGGGTTTCGGCGTGGTGCTGCTGCTCCTCACCGTGTCCGCGCTCATGACCTTCCGCAGCGTCAGCGTGCTCAACGCCGAAATCGAGGCCACCGGCGCCCGCATGCAGGCGGCCGAGGAGGCGAGCGCCTTCGAGCTGCGCCTCAACGGGGCGCGGCGCCTGGTGCTCAACTACATGCGCACGGAACAGGGCGAGATGTTGAGCGACCTCAAGACCGGTCTCGCCGCCCTCAAGGCGGAGATTGCCGGCCAACAGGCGGACGGCCGGGACGCGGCGGTCCGGAACCGGGCTCTCGACTACGTCACCGGCGCCGATGCCCTGGTGAGCGTGCTGCAGAAGCGGAAAGCCGCCCTCGGCGACCTGGTGAAGCTCGGTGCCACGCTCTCGAACGCCGGTTACGCGATGGCGCAGCGCGCCGCGCCAGAGCCGGGTCTTGCCGCCGCGACCTTTCGCGCCGATCGGGCGCTCCAGGCCAGCATGAGCGCCGTCTATCTGTTCCGCTCCAGCAACAACCCGGCGGATGCCAGCACCGCCACGGTCGAGTTCGGGCGCTACACCCGGGAGCTGCAGGCGTTGTCCCAGCTCGACGAGGCCGGACTGCTCCAGACCTCCCTCAAGGTGGCGAATGCAAAGGCCGCAGCCTTCAAGGCAGCTCTGGACGGCGTCCTGCAGGGGGCCAATGACGTCGAGGTCGCCTATCAGGCCCTGAAGCAGACCGGCGACGGACTGATCGGCCTCGGCCGGGAGACCCGGGAACGGGCAGTCCAGGAGCAGCGCCAGATCATGACGGTGATGACCGAGGATGCGAGCCAGTTGAGCCAGCGGGTGATCGGGATCGGAGCCGTCGCCCTGGTCATCGGGGGGCTGCTCGCCTGGCGCGTCGGCCGCGGCGTGTCCGGGCCGGTGACGGCCATGACCGGCGCGATGCAGCGCCTCGCCGCAGGGGATCACGGCGTGATCGTGCCGGGTGCCCGCCGCGCCGACGAGCTCGGCGCCATGGCGCGGGCGGTGCAGGTCTTCAAGGACGCGCTCATCGCCAAGGAGCAGGCCGACGCTGCGGCCGCCGAGGAGGCGGACGCGAAGACGCGGCGTGCCGACCAGCTCGACGCCCTGACGAAGGCGTTCGAATCGAATGTCTCCGTTCTCACGCAGGGTCTGTCCGGCGCCGCCACGGAGATGGAGGCCACGGCCCAGGGCATGGCAGGCACCGCGGAGCAGACGACCCGGCAATCCACCGGCGCGATGCGGGCGGCCGAACAGACCTCGGCGAATGTCCAGACCGTCGCCGCGGCCACCGAGGAGATGTCCGCGTCGATCCAGGAGATCACGCAGCAGGCCGGTCAGTCGGCCCGCATCGCCCAGCAGGCGGCCGACGAGGCGCGCCGGACGGATGGGCTGGTCCGGCAGCTCGCCAGTGCGGCCGAACGGATCGAGACCGTCGTCGCGATGATCAACAAGATCGCCGGACATACGAATCTCCTGGCGCTGAATGCCACCATTGAGGCGGCCCGGGCGGGCGAGGCCGGACGGGGCTTCGCCGTCGTCGCCTCCGAGGTGAAGGAGCTCGCCGGTCAGACCACGCGCGCGACGGAGGAGATCGCCGGGCAGATCGCGTCCATCCAGGCCGTCACGCAGGATTCCGTCGCGGCCATCCAGGCCATCGGCAGCACGATCGGGCACATGGCGGCGGCCTCCAACGCCATCGCGGCCGCGATGGAGCAGCAGGGGGCGGCGACCCAGGAGATCGCCCGAAACGTGCAGCAGGCGGCCAACGGGACCGGACAGGTCGTCGGCAGCATCGACGACGTGCGCCTCGGCGCCGATTCGACGGGCACGGCGGCGACTCAGGTGCTCGGCGCGGCACAGGCGCTCTCGCACCATTCGGAAAGCCTCCGCCAGGAGGTGGGCACGTTCCTGACGGCGGTGAAGGCTGCCTGAGGCGGCCGGACGGCGTCGAACAGGCGGGAGACCGGGATCGAACCGGTCTCCCCGGCTCGACGAGGGCGTTCCGCATTCCGCACGCGGCGTCGCCGTCATCGGACGATCACGGCGGGACGTGGTGTCGTCGGCGCCCCATCTCGGCGGCGCCTGGTTCCATGCGCATCCCTCGGCAGAGCACGCGGCGGCACAGCCCTCGTGATGCCCGCCCGAGCGGGCGGCACGGCGGGGGCGACCGATTCCGCGCTTCGACGTCACCCCTGCCCGGGCGAGCTGCGGATTCGTGCGCCTTCGAACCGCGCTCCCCAGCCACGATCCGATCCCGGGGCGGGGCAGAGATAAGAGATCGGGGGGTTAGAGATAGGGCAGCAACAGCCGCACGCTCGCGTCCCGGAGCCGGACCGGTAGGCTGCGACGGGTCAGCTCGGCGCATTCCAGGCGGGTCGTCATCTTCGCCTGCATGGACCGGCCGAGCTCGGTTGCCAGAGCCGGGTCGTAGAGCTCCAGGTTGAGTTCGAAGTTCAGGCGGAAGCTCCGCATGTCCCAGTTCGCACTGCCGACGAAGCACCAGGTTTCGTCGACGACGAGCATCTTGGAATGCTCGAAGGGCGGATCGTTCAGCCAGATCCGGACGCCGTGAGCCAGCAGCGGGCCGACATGGGCACGGGTGGCCCAATCCACGAACCGGTGGTTGCTGGCACGCGGAATGATGACGTCCACGCCGACGCCCCGGGTCGCCGCGAGCAGGAGCGCGATCGTCAGCACTTCGCTCGGCAGGAAGTAGGGGGTGACGAGCCGGATGCTGCGCTGTGCCCCGTTGAGGGCATGCAGCACCACGTGCTCGATCTTCTCGATGTCGGCATCCGGCCCGGAGGTCACGACCCGGGCCATCGTGCCGCCGGCCAAAGCCGCCGTGCCGCCGGCCAAAGCCGCCGTGCCGCCGGCCAAAGCCGCCGTGCCGCCGGCCAAAGCCGCCGTGCCGCCGGCCAAAACCGCCGTGCCGCCGGCCAAAGCCGTGCTGTCGCTGGCCGGGGCGGGTTGCCAGCGGTCGCCGTGGAGATCCTCGCCCGCGGCGAACATCCAGCTTCGGGCGAAGGCGCCCGCGAGCTGCCGGACGACCGGCCCTTCGATGCGGAAGTGGGTGTCGCGGACCGGGTTCGGAGGATGCCAGCCGACGCGGTTCTCGTCCGCGATGTTGATCCCGCCGGTGAAGGCGGTCGCGCCGTCGACGATGAGGAGCTTGGTGTGCGTCCGCAGGTTCAGGAACGGCATGCGCCAGGGCAGGGCCGAGTGCATGAACAGGGCGGCCGGCACGCCGGCCCCCCGCAGGCGCCGGTAGATCGGGTGCCGGAAGTAGCCGCCGCCGATGCCGTCGATCAGCACGCGGACCTCGGCGCCCCGGGCCTTCGCGGCGACGAGGGCGTCGAAGAAGGCCGCACCGGTCCGGTCATTGCGAAAGATGTAACTCGACAGGGCCACGGACCGCTGCGCGCGGCCGATGGCGTCGAGCATCGCCGGATAGGCCTCGTCGCCGTTCCGCAGCAGGCGGACGGCGTTGCCCGCCACCAGCGGCAGGCGCGTGATGTGTCGAACAGCGTGGTCGAGCGCCCGAAAGGCCGGGGCGATCGCGGGTGCCTGCGGCGGCTCCGTCTGCGCCGGCTCCGAGGGGGGCACCGCGAGCTGTCGTGCGCGGCGGGTGACGCGGTTGATGCCGAACAGCAGGTACAGCGCGGACCCGGAGAGGGGCGCGAGCCAAGCCAGTCCGATCCACCCGATGGCCGTGCCGACCTCGCGCTTGTGCAGAAGCACGTGGATCGTCAGCAGAAGCGCCGACGCCAGACCGATCCCCATCAGGACGTTGGATCGGATCGACCCGGACGCCGCGATCCACCGATGAAACGCCTCTTCCACAGCCGCCCCGGGGTTCCGATACCGACACCGTGGATACGGGACCGCGGCCGGTTCGCAAACCACGCACGCATCCGCGCCGTCTCGCGCCGAGCGTTCTGTCCCGCGCAGGCCGTTCGCGAGCGTGTCAGACGGCCAGCACGGCCCAGCGATGGGGTCCGAGACTTGCCCGCGCATCCCGTGTTCCGGCGTCCGTCACGACAGCCTCTCCGGCTTCCACCGAGCGGGCGTCCGGCGCCGGAACGACCGCCGCGTCCTCGGCGAGGTTCAGGGCGAGGAGAAGGCGTCGCGTTCCGTCGCCGACCGACAGCACGAGCTGGGTGTTCGTCAGGTGAAGCGTCCGCGTGCGGGCGCGGTGCAGCCAGGCATGGCGGCGGCGCAGGGCGATCAGCGTCTGGTGCAGCCGGTAGATCGGCCAGCCGAAGGGGGCGAGATCGGCCGGCGTGTCTGGAAAAACCGGCCGGATCGCATCGTCCCCGCCGATGCGATCTTCCTTCAGGCCGCGGAAGGCCTGCTCGTCACCTGCATAGATCGAAGGCGTGCCGCCGCAGACGAGCAGGATCGCGAGGGCATGGGGGAGGTGGCGCTCATCCACGAGACGGCTGGCGATCCGCGTGACGTCGTGGTTGCCCACGAAGGTGAGCGGCACGAACGTATCGAGAAAGGCGTTGTGGCGGTCGAGCGCGTGGGCGAGTTCGAACAGGTTACGGTCGTTGAGCGCGCTCCAGATGGCTTTCCAAAGCTCGTACTGGGTCACCGCATCCAGGCCGGTGTCGCGCACGAGGGCGGCGTAATCGCCGTGGATCACCTCGCCGAGCAGGTAGGCGTCCGGGTGGGCCGACCGCACGCGGCCCAGGACATCGGCCCAGAATCGCCGCGGCACGGCGTAGGCCGCATCGAGGCGCCAGCCATCCACGCCGCGGGCGAGCCAGTGCGTCATGACGGAGACGACGTAATCGGCCACTGGGGGCGCGTCGTGATTCAGCGTCACGAGTTGCCGGTGCCCTTCGAAGCAGGCGTAGTCCGGCTCCGCGCCCGGATGACCGCCATGCGGCCAGGACAGCTTGAACCACCCGGCCCTGGGTGCTCGCTCTCCCTGCTGCAGAACCTCCTGGAAGGCGGGATGCGCGCGTCCGACATGGTTGAAGACGCCGTCGAGGAGCACGCGCAGGCCCCGCGCATGCGCGGCCTCGATCAGGGCAACGAGATCGGCCTCGTCGCCGAGGCGGGGATCGACCCGGAAGGGATCGACCGTGTCGTAGCCGTGGGTGGAGGCGGCGAAGACGGGTCCGAGCGCAAGTCCCGTGGCGCCGAGCTCGACGGCATAGTCGAGCCAGGCCTGCAGGTGACCCAGGCGATGCACGACGCGAGCACCCGCTGCAGTCTCGGGCTCGGCGCCGACGAAGCCGAGCGGGAAGACCTGCCACCAGATCGTGTGTTCAATCCAATCCGGCACGGCACCGCCTTCGTCCAAAACCGGCAGGAAAACTCGTCAGGTCCGCCTCGGGTGCCATACCGCGCTCTGTTCGCCCATCACGTGTTTGTCGGGCGCGCGAACGGCCGTCGAGGCAGGCTCCGGAGGTCCGATGACACGGTGACAGCGCGCGGCATAATACTGCTGTCTCGGACATGAAGTCTAAGAACCATAATGCAAGATACTTTGACCTGACCGGTTCGCATCCTCATCCATGCAGGACTGGTATATCTGGCATAACGTATCTGGCATACCAGTCTTGGGCGGGAAGCGTCATATCAGCGTCAACGCAATCGCTTCTCGGGATAACCTTCATGCTCACCCTGCTTCTCGTCGTCGCCGCCGGTACCGCCAACATCGCGCTCGTGGCCTTCGTGGCCGATCGGTTGACCCCGAAGAGCACTGCGTCCGTCATCTCGGCCGGCGAACTGGCGATCGTGAACGACAACGTTCCGGCCTCCGCGGTGAAGCTGGCGGCCTGACGGACCGTCCCCCGGCCCGCATCAGCGGACCCACACGACCGAACCGATCGGCCCCGCCCCTCGAAGGCGGGGCTTTTCTTTTGACCCGTCACCTGTCGCCGCGCCGAGTCGATCAATTCCCGCCGAAACGACGCAAGTCTTGATCGAAACGCGAAACTTGATCGGAATGCAAACCTCGATCGGAACATAAGTCTCGATCGATCAGCTGCCGAGCACGTCCGCCTCTGCCCGGCCCACCGCTGCGGCCTGCTGCTGCGCGATGGCCCTGTCGGACTTGCGCTTGAGAAGGAGGCCGATGCCGACCACCAGCGCGGCCCCGAGGACGCCCATCGCGTATGGGACGGCCCCCTGCAGGCCTGCGGGCAGCACCACGACCATCTGCTGCTGAACGAGCCGATCCGTGGCGATCATCTCGCCGGCCACCCAGCCGAGCAATCCGCCGCCGAACCAGATCAGGATCGGGAACCGATCGATCAGCCGGGTGATCAGACTGGCGCCGACCACGAGGAGCGGCACCGACAAGGCGAGGCCGATGATGAAGAGCTCGTCGTGCCCCTTGGCTGCGCCCGCCACCGCTACGACGTTGTCGAAGCTCATCACGGCATCCGCCACCACGATGGTCCAGATCGCCTTGGGCAGGCTGGAATGCTCCTTGACGGCGCTCTCGTCCTCTTCCTCGCCGCGCACCAGCTTGACGGCGATGTGCAGCAGGATGAGTCCGCCCAGAACCTTCAACAGCGGCACCGCCAGCAACTGCGAGATGATGACGGCGAAGAAGATCCGCAGCAGGGCCGCCGCGAAGGCGCCCGCGAAGACGCCGATCCGCCGCTGCCGCTCGGGCAGGCCTCGGCAGGCCATGGCGATGACCACCGCATTGTCGCCCGACAGGATGATGTCGATCCAGACGATCTGGAGGAGCGACAGCAGGAAGGAGGAGGTAAGGTAGGAATCCACGATCAGGCGCCTCTGATGCTCCGGCCCGGTGAAGCGGTGGTGTCCCGTGCCGGCGCCCGTTGTCCTGGACGCCCGTGCGCAGAAGGGCAACCGACGTGTTGAAAGAGCCGGCCCCCCCTGACGGGCGGCCGGCGCAGAAGACGTCTCAGGGATTGGCTTCGACGGCGGAGCGGAGCACGGGCGTCCACCGCGCCACTTCGCGCTCGACCAGTGCCTGCAGGGCGGCGGGACCCGCTTCGGCCTCCTTCGGCACGGTTCCGCCGAGATCGAGGATGCGCTTGGTCGTGGCCGGGTCCTTGAGCGCGGTGTTGAGGGCGGCGGTGAGCTTGGCCCTGACATCCGCCGGCAGGCCCTTCGGCGCGAACACGGCGTTCCAGGCGCTGACCTCGTAGCCGGGCAGGCCCGCCTCCTTCGTCGTCGGCACGTCGGGCAGGCTCGGGGAGCGCTCGGGCGTGGCGATGGCGTAGGCCTTGATCGTCCCGCCGGCGATCTGAGGCGCGACGTTGACAATCTGATCGGTCATGAAGTCGACCTGGTCCGCCATCAGATCGTTCAGCGCAGGCCCCGTGCCGCGATAGACCACGAGCGTGGGCTTGGCGCCGGCGAGGGAATTGAACAGCACGCCCGTCGAATGCGAGACGGAGCCGACGCCCGCATGAGCCTGGTTGATCGCCGGGCCGCGGGCCTTCAGCACCTCGATGAAGCCCTTGAGGTCCTGGGCCGGGAAGCTCTTCTTGGCGACGATGACGATCGGCGTGCCGGCAGCGAGGCCGATCGGATCGAAGCTCTTGGCCGGATCGTATTTCAAGCCCTTGAACAGGGCCGGCGCGGCGCCGTGCGTGCCCATGTGGCCCATCATGATGGTGTAGCCGTCGGGCGCGGCCTGCGCGGCGCGGGTGATGCCGGTGGTGCCGCCGGCCCCGGTGACGTTCTCGATGACGACCTGCTGGCCCAACGCGCGCGACATCGGTTCGGCGACGATCCGCGCCACCACGTCGGTCGGTCCGCCGGCCGCGAAGGGCACCACCATGGTGATCGGGCGCTGGGGATAGGTGTCGGCGGCCGCACCGAACGCAGCGAGTGCCGACAGGAGGCCGATGGCGAGTGCCCGTCTCATGTTCCTCATCCTTCTGGTTTCTGGTTGTCGAACCCGTTGCCGCAAGACGCCGAGGCGTCCACGCCGTCAGGCCTCCGTGAACACCGCGTCGCGGCTTCGTCGCAGCGACGGCAGCAGCGCCGCCGCCAGGATGGTGAAGGTGACGAGGAACAGCACTGCGCTGACCGGGCGCTCGAGGAACACCAGGGCGTCGCCGCGCGACAGGGTGAGGGCGCGGCGCAGGTATTCCTCCATCAGCTTGCCCAGGACGAAGCCCAGCAGGAGCGGCGCGGGCTCGAAGCCGAACTTGATCAGCCCGTATCCGAACACCCCAAAGGCCGCGATCAGCATCACGTCGGTCGGCTGCGCATTGATGGAGTAGATGCCGATGGAGCAGAACATCAGGATCGCGGGGAACATCAGCCTGTAGGGCACCTTCAGCAGGCGCACCCAAATGCCGACGAGCGGTAGGTTGATGACGAGCAGCATGAGGTTGCCGATCCACATCGACGCGATCATGCCCCAGAACAGGTTGGGGTTCTTGGTCATCACGCCGGGACCCGGAACGATGCCGTGGATCGTCATCGCGCCGACCATCAGCGCCATCACGGCGTTCGGCGGAATGCCCAGCGTGAGGAGTGGAATGAAGGCCGTCTGCGCGCCGGCGTTGTTGGCGCTCTCCGGGCCGGCGACGCCCTCGATGGCCCCGCGCCCGAACCGGCTCGGATCGCGGGCGAGCCGCTTCTCGATCGTGTAGGCCGCGAAGGGGCCGAGCACGGCGCCGTTGCCGGGCAGGATGCCGAGGATCGACCCGATCGCAGTTCCGCGCAGCGCCGAGGGGGCCGCCTGCCGCAGGTCCGCCCAGCTCGGCAGCAGGCGGCCGATACGCGCCCGGGCGATCTCTCGGGTCTCGGTCTGGTCGAGGTTGCGCAGGATTTCGGCGACCCCGAACAGGCCCATCGCCAGCACCGAGAAGTCGACGCCGTCGGTCAGGAAGCCGAAGCCGAAGGTCATCCGCTCCTGGCCGGTCTCGAGGTCGGTGCCCACCGTGGCGAACAGGATGCCGACCAGGATCATGGCCACGGCCTTGAGCACGGAGCCGTGCGCGAGGACGACCGCGAAGGCGAGCCCCATCACCATCAGGGCGAAATACTCCGCCGGTCCGAAGATCAGCGCGAGGCGGGTCAGCGGTGCGCCGAGGGCCGCGATCAGCAGGGTGGCGACGGTGCCGGCGAAGAACGAGCCGATGGCGGCGATGCCGAGCGCCACGCCGGCCCGGCCCTGGCGCGCCATCTGGTGCCCGTCCAGGGTGGTGACGACCGAAGTCGCCTCACCCGGGATGTTGACGAGGATCGCGGTGGTGGAGCCGCCGTACTGCGCCCCGTAATAGATCCCTGCGAGCATGATCAGGGCGCCGACGGGATCGAGCCCGAAGGTGATCGGCAGGAGCATGGCGATGGTGGCGATCGGCCCGACGCCGGGCAGCACCCCGATCAGCGTGCCGACGAGGCAACCCAGGAAGCAGAGCGTCACGTTCTGAAGGCTCAGCGCGACGGCGAAACCGAGGCCGAGATTGGCGAGGAGATCCGTCACGTGCCGCGCTCCCGATCAGGTCGTCATCGCGTGCGGGGCGACGTCGGTCCGGCTCCGGCGGGTGGAGCGGCGCTCCACGGCGAGCAGGCCCAGTCCCGCCAGGGCGAGCGCACCGGCCGCGAGCCGCAGCATGACGCGCGACGGAATCGTCCCGCTCGCCGCCTCGATGAGGGCGGTGGGGAAGATGGGAATGGGCAGGTTGAGCAGGTCGCCGAACAGCAGCATGCATCCGGCGGTGAGGAGCAGGGCCAGGATGAGAAGTTCGCGAAAGCGCGCCTCGGGAGTCGCATAGCCTCCGATGATCACCGCGAGCGGTCCCGCAACGATGAGACCGAGGCCCGGACTGGCAACGGAGCCGAGGGCGAAGGGCCGGATCGTGATCGCGAAGGCCAGGATGGCCAGCACGACGGTGAGGGGGCCGCGCAGGCCTGTGGTCTGCAGGCCTGCCCCTTCGCGGGCGAGGCCCGTCACGGCGAGAACGCTTCCGCAGGCGGCGACGCCGATCGCCACCCAATGCGGCAGCATGCCGGGTCCCATGGCGCCGAGGGTGCCCCGCGGCAGATCGCTCGCGGCCCAGAGGCCGAACATCCCGAGCAGGACCAGCCCGAGGCCGGCCACGAAGCTCTGCGGCGCGCGCACCACGGACCTGGTCCGCCGCACGGCGTCGGATGCGTCGCTCATCGTTCCTCCCCTGCGCGCCCCGCCTTCGTTTCTCGGGCGTATGGCACGGCGATATGCGCGTTCCCGTTCGTACCGACGGAAGGCCGGCTCGAGGATGGCCTCGGCAGCCGGCGCTTCCGTTCACACAGGACGATGCGCCCTGTCGGATCGGGATCGTCGAAAATGATTGTTGTCTAGAATCTATG
This sequence comes from Methylobacterium sp. 37f, assembly GCF_023093475.1. Taxonomy (NCBI): domain Bacteria; kingdom Pseudomonadati; phylum Pseudomonadota; class Alphaproteobacteria; order Hyphomicrobiales; family Methylobacteriaceae; genus Methylobacterium; species Methylobacterium sp. 37f. The sequence goes on along the minus strand of NZ_JAGHKN010000006.1, from coordinate 120,569 downwards.
CCGTAACGCGAAGTCTCCACAAGGGCCGGCGTCTACGCATACGCTCGATTTCAAGCTTTGATTTCAGGACATCTAGGCACGTTACAGGGCGCACTTTAATCCGGCTGCGATGGCGGAACCCGCATTGCTGCGCTTCGCTCGGCCGCCATCACGCCGCGGGTGTTGACCAGGTAGGCGAGCTCGGTGCGGTTCTTGGCCTGAAGCTTCTTCATGATGTTGCGCACGTGAACCTTCACGGTGTTGGTGCACATGTTGAGTTCATAGGCGATCACCTTGTTCGGCTTGCCGATCTGCAGGCCGCCGAGCACGGCCGCCTCGCGCTCCGTGAGCCGGACCGCATCGGCCCCGCGCGGCTCCGGTACCTGCGGTGCCGGGATCGCGCACAGGAGTTCGGAAGGTACGAAGCGCCCCCCCGCCAGCACGAGCGCGATGGCGCTCTGGGCCACCTTCAGCGAACTCGTCATCGGAATGAAGCCGCGCAAGCCCCGGCGCATCGCCTCGGTGACCTGATGATCGTCCTCGATCTCGGACAACAGAATCACGGGGACGCCCGGGCTGATGATGGCCAGGGTGTCCAACTCGCTCCGCATCTGGGCGACGCGGCGGTGGGTCGCCGCGATGACGATGACGGAGGCGCCCGGATGCGCCGGCGCCAACTGCTGCCAATGCGTGACCGTGCAGACTCCAAGGACGTTCGGCGCGTCGCCCTTCATCTGGATCTGGCAGAGCAGACTTTCCCGGAACAAAATTCGAGGATCGATGATGACGATAGTCGAAGTCTCGACCTTCTCGTGGGGAAGGACGGATTCGATCATGATACCGGACATCATCGGAACTCCCATCGCGATCCTTGAAGGATGCCTTCCGGCGGCATCCCGACGCGGACCGGTGATGAATTCCGCGACAATTTGTTCAGTTATCGTGTTGGAATTTTAATGACAAGCGATTACTTTATAATCATCGTCGAATTGATATTTGATAATGTCATAATGCCACTCGGACTGGAGACGAACGAGGATACTCAGTCGATCCGCCGTGACGACGCAAGACGACGGTCCAGTGACGCTCATTCTATTGCCGTGCGGTCCTCTCAAGCACTTTCGCCGGCCTCGCCCGTTGTGCCGGAATCTCCTGTCCGTCGGGCCCCTGCCGAGAGCAAGCGCGCCCCATGACCAGTCGGATGGCGGCTAGACCGGCCGCACGTCCCGCAGCACGAGCCCGCTACGCGGGCGGGCGGGGATGTTCGCGAGGTCGAGGGTCAGGTCCTGCGGTGGGATCGTGTACGTCATCCCGTTGGCCAGTTGATCGGTCAGGGTTTCGACCAGAATCTGGGTGATGCCCTCGCCCGGGCAGCGATGGCCGGTCGCGGCCGAGCCGGCGCCGTGGGAGACGAGGTCGAAGGCGCCGGGCGGCGCGTCGCGGAAGCGCTCGGGATCGAACCGGTCCGGCTCAGGCCACAGGCGGGGATCGTGGTTGGTGCCGTAGAGGTCCATCAGCACCCAGGCTCCGGCCTGGAACGCATGGCCGCGCCAGGTGAACGGCTCCCGCACCCGGCCGCCGATGAACGGGATGAAGGGGTAGACGCGGCGGACCTCGAAGGTGAAGCGCGCCAGGGCGCCCGGATCGGCTCCGCGCTGGGCCTCGCGACAGGCAGGGTTGTCCCGGAGCGCCATGGCGGCGAACACGACGTAGCGGGCATTGGCCACGGTCGGCCGCAGCACGTTGATCAGCTCGACCCCGGCGGTCTTCACGTCGAGGAGGCGGCCCTGGAGGTCGCGATGCTCGGCGATGGTGCGGGCCGCACCCTCCGGCACCGCCCGCCGCCCGTCGCGGATCTCGGCGATGACCCGGCGCGCCCATCGCTCGGTACGGGCGCGGTAGAGATGACCGCGCCAGTTGCGGGGGCCGACCGCCCCCGTGCCGGCGATCATGGCGGCGAACTCGGTCGCCCGGTCGCGGGTCTCGCCCGAATCCAGGGGGAGGCCGACCCATTCGCTGATCGCCGCCGTCAGCACGGCATGCGCCTCGTCGAGGAGGATCACCGCGTCCTGCCGCGCCCAGCGGGCAGCGGCCGCCCGCCAATGCCCCACCGTCAGGTCGGCGAGGCGGCGCAGCGCCTCGTGGCCGACGAGCGAGAGGAACATCGCCTTGCGCCGGCGGTGGGCCTCCCCGTCCATCACCATCACGCTGCCGTGGTCCTGGATCAGCGCGAACGCGGTCGGCGGAAGGGCGTGTCGTCGGGTGAAGCGGTGATCGTCGTAGAAGTGGCGCGCGGCCTCGGCACCGGACATGCAGAGCACCGGGCTCAGCATCAGGCGGGTCGCGAACAGGTCGGTGCCGAGGGCCCGGCAGCGGTTCGGGATGAAGGCGTAGCCCTCGGCCAGCAGCGCCAGGGTGCTGTCGAAGCCGGACGCGCGCGGCAGGGGGGTGGCGTCGCGGCTCTGGTCCAGCATGGCGGGGTTCGCGGTCATCGGGGCTCCCTGGGGTCGAACCGTTCAAGCCCGTCGAACCGTTCGGGGTGGGGTCCAACGTCGACTCTCGGGGTCCAACCCGCGAGCCGCAGGGGATGTTCAGCCGCGCGCCGGGCGGCCCCCTGCGGTCACAGTCGCAGCAGGGGCAGGGCCTTGAGGCTGCCATGCGCGTGGAGATCGAGCCCATGCTCGGCGATCTCCTCGGTGCTCAGTTCCCGCAGGGTTTCGGCTTGGGCACCCGAGCCCGCCGCCTCGGCGGCCACGAGCGCCGCGTCCTGTTCGTCGCGGGCGACGACGATCACCGGCGCCACGGTCGCTTCCCCCGCACCCGCCGGAATCACCGTCACCTGCACACCATAGGCCTTGTTCATCACGCCTTCTCCGTCCGCCAACGATCCGGCCTCCCCTGCGCGCTACGGGCCGCCGCGTCCCCCCACGGCGCCGAAGACCTGCCCCGTCGAGTAGCTCGCTTCATGGGAAGCGAGCAGGACGTAGATGCCCGCCAGCTCCGCCGGCTGGCCCGGGCGCCCCATCGGCGTATCCTTGCCGAAACCCGGCAGTTTCTCGGGCGGCTGGCCGCCACAGACCTGGAGCGGGGTCCAGAACGGTCCGGGGGCGACGGCATTCACCCGGATGCCGCTCTGCGCCAGCTGCTTGGCGAGCGCCTTGGAAAAGTTCACGATCACCGCCTTGGTGGCGGCGTAGTCGAGCAGGGTCTCGGAGGGCTCGTAGGCGTTCACCGACGCGGTGTTGATGATCGCCGCCCCGAGGCCCAGATGGGCGAGCGCCGCCTTGGTGATCCAGAACATCGCGTAGACGTTGGTCTTGAAGGTCTGGTCGAACTGCTCGGTGGTGATGTCCAGGATCGAAACCTGCGATTTCTGGTAGACGGCGTTGTTGACCAGGATGTCGAGGCCGCCGAGGGACCGGGCCGCGTCGGCCACGAGGCGTTGGCAGAAGGCTTCGTCGCGGATGTCGCCGGGCAGCGCCACCGCCTTGCGTCCCGCCTGGCCGATGAGCGCCACCACCTCGGCCGCATCCGACTCCTCGGCCGGCAGGTAGTTGATGGCCACATCCGCGCCCTCGCGGGCATACGCGATGGCGGCGGCGCGGCCGATTCCGGAATCGCCGCCGGTGATCAGGGCCTTGCGGCCGGCGAGCCGGCCGGAGCCCTTGTAGGTCGTCTCGCCGTGGTCCGGGCGCGGCACCATCCGGCTCGCGAGGCCCGGCCAATCCTGCTGTTGCCGCTCGAAGGGCGGCCGCGGATAGCTCCGGGGCGGATTGGGGGACGTATCGGTCTGGGCCACCTGCTCCTGGGCACCGGCCGCACTCCCGAGGGCGGCCACCATGCCGGCGGAGAGGCCGCCGACGAGGGCACGCCGCGAAGGATCGGTCTTCGTCTCGGTCATGAAGACTTTCGCTGCTCGATGAACGGGGCACCGGCGGAACCGCCGCCCCCGTCGGGTCAACCCGAACCGGCCGCGTTCGTTCGCGGCCGGGCGAGAGGCGGACGATCGCCCAGGCCGCTACTGGGTCTGGCTGGCGCCGCTGACCCGCCAGATGGTCTTGCCGACATCGTCCGAAACCAGCAGTGCCCCGGTCTTGTCCAGGATGACGCCCACCGGACGCCCCTGCGCCTTCTCGTCGGCATTGAGGAAGCCGGTAAGCACGTCGACCGGCGTCCCGGCGGGCTTGCCGTCCCGGAAGGGCACGTAGATCACCTTGTAGCCGCTCTTCGGCCGGCGGTTCCACGAGCCGTGCTGGGCCACGAACAGACCGGTTTTCCAAGCCTCCGGCAGGCTGCTCTTCGAAGCCTCCGGCAGACCACTCTTCGAAGCCTCCGGCAGGCTGCTCGCCTGCGAGAAGGCGAGGCCGAGGGAGGCCGTGTGGGTGCCGACCGCGTAGTCCGGTGCGATCGCCTTGGCGACGAGCTCGGGCTTCTGCGGCTGCACACGCTCATCCACGTGGTTGCCCCAGTAGCTGTAGGGCCAGCCGTAGAACCCGCCCTCGCGCACGGAGGTGATATAGTCCGGCACGAGGTCGCTGCCGATCTCGTCCCGCTCGTTCACGACCGTCCACAGGGTGCCGGTCGTGGGTTCGAAGCCGAGGCCGTTGGGGTTGCGCAGGCCGGTCGCGTATTCACGCATCTGTTTCGTCGCGATCGTGTATTCCCAGATCGCCGCCCGGCCCGCCTCCTTGTCGAGGCCGTTCTCACCGACATTGCTGTTCGAGCCGACGGTGACGTACAGCCGCTGGCCGTCCGGGCTGGCGATGACGTTCTTGGTCCAGTGGTGATTGATGCCGGACGGCAGGTCGACGACCGTCTCTGGGGTCGCGGTAATCTCGGTCTGGCCCGGCTGATAGGGCACCTTCACCAGGGCGTCCGCATTGGCGACGTAGAGATCGTTGCCGACCAGCGCCATGCCGAAGGGCGAGTGCAGGCCTTTCAGGAAGACGTGGCGCTCCTCGGCGACGCCGTCGCCGTTTGCGTCGCGAAGCAGGACGATGCGGTCGGGGCTCTTCACCCCCGCCCCGGCCAAGCTCTTGACCTTGTCGGCCACCCAATCGGCGATCCCGGTCGAGGGATCGTCGGTCTGGGGCTTGTTCGCCTCCGCCACCAGCACGTCGCCGTTGGGCAGCAGGGCCATCCAGCGCGGATGGTCGAACCCCTCCGCATAGGCCGCGACCTGAAGTCCGGCGGCGGCCTGCGGCTTGGCGCCGTTCTCCCAGCGTGCCACGCGGGCGATGTTCACCGTCGGCATCAGGGTCGGGTTGGGGGCGGGCAGGGTCGGGCTCGCCCCCTGCCCCGCCGAGGCTTCGAGCGTCGCCTGTTCGGGGAAGACGATGAAGCGCACGAAGGCTGCGCCGCCGAGGAGGACGACGGCCAGGGCCGCGAGGCCGATTTTCGATCCGGTCCGCATGACATTCACTTCGGTTCGCGTGGGCGAGGTGTCGCGTCGGCGAAGCCTCGCTTGAGGGAGAGGGCGCTCGCCGACAGGGCGTTCGCCGCATGCGGCCCGCCGGATCGCACCGCATAGACGTCAAGCGCGCGAGACCGGTTTTGGCTCCCTTCCGTTCGCCCTCGGCGCAACGGTACCCCAGGGGTCGAGCCGGGTCGTCAGCCCGTCATCGCGCGGGGCGCCGGCACCTCCCGTCCGTAGACCTGAACCTGGTTGCGCCCGTTCGCCTTGGCGCCATAGAGCGCCTGGTCGGCCGCCTCGACGAAGCCCGCGGGATCGGCGGCACGCGTTTCCGGGATCTGCGCCACGCCGATGCTGACCGTGAGCACGCCGTTCGGACTCCCCGCATGGGGCACCTTCCAGCCCAGAACGGCCTCGCGGATGCGGTTCGCGACGACTTCGGCGCCCGCCGCATCGGTCTCGGGCAGAAGGACGGCGAACTCCTCACCGCCGATCCGGCAGGCCGTGTCCGCCTGGCTGCCGATGCTGGCCTCGATCGAGCGGGCGATCAGCCTCAGGGCCTCGTCGCCCCTCTGGTGCCCGTAGCGATCGTTGAAGCCCTTGAAGTTGTCGGCATCCATCACGAGCAGCGCGAGGGGCACCTGGTTACGAATGGCGCGGCGCCACTCGCGGCCGAGCACGTCGTCGAACCGTCGCCGGTTGGCCAGACCCGTCAGGGCATCGGTGGTGGCGAGCTTCTCCAGTTGGATGTTGAGTTCGTGGGCGGCCCGCTCCGCAGCCCTGCGCTGGCGCAATTCGCGACGGAGGAGGCCCGTGAGCACCACGGTGGTGGCGCACAGGCTGAGGACCACGGCGCCGAGGCCCAGGGCACGGTGCCACCAGTCCGCGTAGACCTGCGCCGGAGTCACGGCGATGCTGAGATGGAGCGGCAGGTCCCCGACCTTCGTGAAGACGAAGTCGCGGGTGCCCTCCCCCACCATCGCGGGCCCGCTGAAGCTGTCCCGCTCCGTGGCGAAGAATTTCCGGTAGCTGTCCGTCGCCGAAACGCTCTGGCCGATCACGGCCTCGTCGTACGGCTCGCGCATGATGATGGCGCCGCCCGGTCCGTAGAGGGTCACGGTCCCGGCGTGATCCGCGCCGACGGCCGCGAACAGCTGGCGGAAATAATCGAGGTAGATCGAGCCGAGGACCACGCCCGCGAAGGTGCCGTCCGGGTCCGACAGGCGCCGGCTGATGATCAGCACGCGCCGTCCCGTCAGACGCGAGACCAGGGGCTGGCTGATGTGCAGGCCGTTGCCCGGATGGGTGGCGTGGTACTGGAAATATTCGCGGTCGGCGTAGTTCAGCGGCTCCGGATTGAGAGAGCGCGAGCTGATGATGAGCTTGCCGGTCCGGTCGAACACGAGGGTGTGGCCGAAATTCTCGGCGGTGGCCGCCCGGTCGAACAGGATCATCTGCCGGAGTTCGGGGTCGGCCTGTGCCAGTTCGGGCAACTTGAGGCCGTCGACGACGGAGCGGAGCGAAAGATCGTAGAGTTCGATGTTGCGGGCGATGTCGCGCCCCAGAACCTGGACCAGGCTGCGCGAGGTGACCTCCGAGCGCCGCGCCGCATCAAGGCGCATCTGCCAGAGCATGAAAGCGGACACGGCACAGAGCCCGATCACCGAAAGCAAATTGATCGTACTCAGCCATCGGGCCGAGTGGGTCCACCGAAATCGCCGCGTCAGGATAGGTCGCTTTGGCATCGTTAGGACCCTGACATCCATCGTTGATCCAGCAGGGAGCGCTTTTGACGGAAGAATGACATCCGTCGACAGGGCTCTTTCATCGCTCGACGGCGGTTAATTCTTCCTCCGTCCACCGGGGTGCCATGCGGTTACGAACTTTCGCGGGCCGTTTGCTCCACGGATCAAGCGGCCGCTCGGCCGCGTTGCCCAGTCGACGCAGACCGAACCGGACGGAAGGACCCTTCATGGCATCTCGACAGAGCCTGCTGCTGCTCCTCGCCCTCGGGTTGGCGACGCCGGCTGCGGGTCAAGCCTCGCCAGCATCTGACCGAGCGCCGGCGGCCTCCAGCCAACCGCCAGCGGCCTCGACCAATGCGGCGCGCGGCGAGGCGGTCTGCGCGACGCAAGCCGACAAGAACGGGCTCACGGGAGCGGGCCGCGACACCTTCCTGCGGGAATGCACGGCAGGCGAGAGGCTGGATCAGCAAAAACCGGCTGGGGCGAAGCCCTAACCGTCCTGGCCATGGCGGGCGACGCTCAGAGCACCGCCGTCAGCTTGTCCGCCATGGACTGCACCTTGTCGCGCCGCGACGAGAACGCCATCGTGAAGAAGACCCGCTGGACGCCGAGTTCGCTGAGCCGAGCCTCGCAGGCCTCGATCAGCGCACAGATGTCGCCGAGTTCGCCCTCGATATTGGTGCCGTTGGCATGCATCTCCGCCTGAAGGGGACTGGCGTCGATGACCGCCTTGATCTCCTTCACGTAGGGCGAAACCGAGGGGCCGACGCCCATCGGGACGATGCACAGATCCGCGACGACCTTCATGATGTTTCTCCCTGCGCCCGACGGCTCTGCCAGAGGTCGCACGCATCCCGGCCTGTCAATCACATCGCGGGGCCGCCTGCGCACATCGATTCCGCCCCGAATGGGTAAGCCGCGCCTGGGCCGTCGACGTGATGGCGTGCCAGCCCCCGGATCGGCCGCCACCAGGGCAGCAGGCCCGGAACCGGACGCCCAATATCGGAACGGCCGGATCGCAGCGGCCGGATCGACCCGGTCTCAGATGTGGATCGCGCGCTTGCCCACCGCCAACGCCGCTTCCTTGACCGCCTCGGTCAGGGTCGGATGGGCGTGGCAGGTGCGGGCCACATCCTCGGCGGAGGCGCCGAACTCCATCGCCACCGCGACCTCCGCGATGAGGTTGCCCGCATCGGCGCCGACGATGTGCACGCCGAGAACCCGGTCGGTGGTGGCGTCGGCCAGGATCTTCACGAAGCCGTCCGTGGTGTGGTTGACCTTGGCGCGACCGTTGGCGGTGAAGGGGAATTTTCCGCTGTTGTAGGCGATGCCGTCCTTCTTCAGCTCCTCCTCGGTCTTCCCGACCGAGGCGACCTCCGGATAGGTGTAGACCACGTTCGGGATCACGCCGTAATTCACGTGGCCCGACTGGCCGGCCAGCAGCTCGGCCACCGCCACGCCCTCGTCCTCGGCCTTGTGCGCCAGCATCGGCCCGGCGATGACGTCGCCGATGGCGTAGATGCCCGTCACGTTGGTGGCGTAGTGGCTGTCGGTCTGGATGCGACCCTTGTTGTCGAGTCCGACCCCCACCGTCTCCAAGCCGAGGCCCTCGGTGTAGGGCACGCGGCCGATGGCGACGAGCACCACGTCGGCCTGCAGCGTCTCGGCCTCGCCGCCGGCGGCGGGCTCCACCGTGACGGTGGCGGCCCCGTCCGCGACCGCGACGCCCGTCACCTTCGAGGACAGCTTGAACTGGATGCCCTGCTTGCCGAGGATGCGCTGGAACTGCTTGCCGACCTCGCCGTCCATGCCGGGCAGGATGCGGTCGAGATACTCGACCACGGTGACCGCCGAGCCGAGGCGGCGCCAGACCGAGCCGAGTTCGAGGCCGATGACGCCGGCGCCGATGATCAGCATCTTGCCCGGCACCTTGTCCAGGGCGAGCGCCCCCGTGGAGGTGACCACGACCGTCTCGTCGATGGTGACGCCGGGGAGCTTGGTGACGTCCGAGCCCGTGGCGATGACGACGTTCTTCGTCTCGAGAAGCTGATTGCCGCCGTCCTCGGACAGCACCTCGACGCGACCGGCGCCGGCCAGACGGGCGGTGCCCCGGTAGGCATCGATGCCGTTCTTCTTGAGCAGGAACTCGACACCCTTGGTATTGCCGTCGACGCCGTCCTGCTTGAACGTCATCATCTTGGCGAGGTCGAGTTCGGGCGTGCTGACCATGACGCCCATGTCGGCGAAGTGCTTGGAGGCCTCTTCGAAGGCCTCCGAAGCGTGCAGCAGCGCCTTCGAGGGGATGCAGCCGACATTGAGGCAGGTGCCGCCGTGGGTGGCCCGCTTCTCGACCACCGCGGTCTTGAGACCGAGCTGGGCCGCCCGAATGGCGCAGACATAGCCGCCGGGGCCGGTGCCGATGACGACGAGATCGTAGGACATGGAGTTCTGACTCGCTGGATTGGGCGGCGGGTCATGCCCCACCATCGATGGACAAAGCGCGCGGAAGCGTCCGGCCGCGCGGGGGCGCGGCCGGCGGACGGCAGCTGCCGGGCCTTAGAGGTCGAGCACGAGGCGTGCCGGATCCTCCAGCGCCTCCTTGACGCGCACGAGGAAGGTCACGGCCTCCTTCCCGTCGACGATGCGGTGATCGTAGGACAGGGCGAGGTACATCATCGGCCGCGCCTCGATTTTGCCGCCCCGCACGACGGGACGCTCCTCAATGCGGTGCATGCCGAGGATGCCCGATTGCGGCGCGTTGAGGATCGGGGTCGACATCAGCGACCCGTAGATGCCCCCGTTGGTGATCGTGAAGGTGCCGCCCTGCATCTCGTCGATGGAGAGCTTGCCGTCGCGGGCCTTCTTGCCGAAGCCCGCAATGGTCTTCTCGATGCCGGCGATCGACAGGTCGTCGGCGTTGCGCACCACCGGGACCACGAGGCCCTTATCGGTGCCGACGGCGATGCCGATGTGATAGTAGTTCTTGTAGACGAGGTCCTGCCCGTCGATCTCGGCATTGACCGCCGGTACGTCCTTGAGGGCGCCGATCACCGCCTTGGTGAAGAAGCCCATGAAGCCGAGCTTGGTGCCGTGCTTCTTCTCGAAGATGTCCTTGTACTGGCTCCGCATCGCCATCACGGCCGACATGTCGACGTCGTTGAACGTCGTCAGCATCGCGGCGGTGTCCTGCGCGTCCTTGAGACGGCGGGCGATGGTTTGGCGCAGCTTGGTCATGCGCACGCGCTCCTCGCGCGCCGCATCGTCGGGCTTCGAGGGTGCCCGCGGAGCGGCCGGCCTGGCCTCCTTGGCGGGAGCGGCCGCCTGGAGGGCGGAGGGCCCGGCGGAGGGCCCCTTGGCGGTGGCCTCCAGCATGTCGCCCTTGGTCACGCGGCCGTCCTTGCCGGTTCCATTGAGGGTCGACGGATCGATGCCGGATTCGCGCGCCATCTTGGCGACCGCGGGGCCGTGATCGCCGGATTCGCGGGCCGCCGGGGGCGCGGCGTCGCCGTGATTGCCGTAGCCGGCGGAGGATTCCTGGGCCGGCGCCTCGGCCTTCTTGCTCTCCTGAGCCGGCGCCTCGGCCTTCTTGGGGGCCGCCTTGGCGCCGCCGGTGGCCTCGACGATCGAGCCGAGGAGCGCGCCGGGCTCCACCGTCTCGCCGTCCTTGGCCAGGATCTCGCCGAGTTCGCCCGCCGCCGGCGCGTTGACCTCGAGGGTGACCTTGTCGGTCTCCAGTTCCACCAGCGGCTCGTCGGCCGCCACGGTGTCGCCCGGCTTCTTGAACCAGCGACCGATGGTGGCCTCGCTCACGGATTCGCCCAGGGTCGGGACGACGATATCGGTTGCCATGGTTCAGTGTCCGTCCGGAGAGTTGGGGCGCCTCGACGCGGCGCCTTCGGATCGAGAAACGGTGCGGGATGCGCCGGCGGTCAGACCGCCAGCGCCTCGTTGAGGAAGGCCTGGAGCTGGGCCTGGTGCTTCGAGAGCAGGCCCACCGCCGTGGAGGCGGAGGCCGGGCGACCGACGTAGCGCGCGCGCTTCACCGGCGACTGGGCCTGGCCCAGCACCCATTCGAGGTAGGGTTCGACGAAGGCCCAGGAGCCCATGTTCTTGGGCTCCTCCTGGCACCACACCACCTCGGCGTTGCGGAAGCGCCCCATCTCGCCCGCTAGCGCCTTGAGGGGGAAGGGATAGAGCTGCTCGACCCGCATCAGGTAGACGTCGTTAACGCCGCGCTTCTCACGCTCGTCGTAGAGGTCGTAATAGACCTTGCCCGAGCACAGCACGACGCGCCGGACCTTGTCGTCCCTGACCAGCTTGATGCCGTCCTCGTCGCGCTCGGCATCGTCCCAGAGCACGCGGTGGAAGCTCGATCCGTCCGCCATCGCCTCGATCGGAGAGACCGCTTTCTTGTGCCGCAGCAGCGACTTCGGCGTCATCAGGATCAGCGGCTTGCGGAATTCGCGGTGCAGCTGCCGGCGCAGGATGTGGAAGTAGTTCGACGGCGTGGTGCAGTTGGCGACCTGCATGTTGTCCTCGGCGCACATCTGCAGGAAGCGCTCCAGGCGGGCGGAGGAATGCTCCGGCCCCTGGCCCTCGTAGCCGTGCGGCAGCAGCAGGGTCAGGCCCGACATGCGCAGCCACTTGCGCTCGCCCGACGAGATGAACTGGTCGATCACCACCTGGGCGCCGTTGGCGAAGTCGCCGAACTGCGCCTCCCACAGCACCAGGGCGTTGGGTTCGGCCGCGGAGTAGCCGTATTCGAAGCCGAGCACCGCCTCCTCGGAGAGCATCGAGTTGATGACCTCCAGGCTCGCCTGGCCCTCACGGATCGAGTTCAGCGAGGTGTAGCGCTGCTCGTTCTCCTGGTCGATCACCACGGCGTGGCGCTGCGAGAAGGTGCCGCGCTCGACATCCTGGCCCGACAGGCGGACGCGATGGCCCTCGATGAGCAGCGAGCCGAAGGCCAGGGCCTCGGCGGTCGCCCAATCGATGCCCTTGCCCGACTCGACCGCCTTGGCGCGATTGTCGAAGAAGCGCTGGATCGTACGGTGCAGGTGGAAGCCGGGCGGCGGCGTGGTGATGCGCTGGGCGATCTCCCGCAGGGTCTCGGCCGGCACGCCGGTCTTGCCGCGACGGGGATCGTCCACGTCCTCGCGCACGGCCTTGAAGCCGGCCCAGCGTCCGTCGAGCCAGTCGGCCTTGTTGGCCTTGTAGTTGGTGGCGACCTCAAGCTCGGCGTCCAGGATGGCGCGGAACTCGGCCTTGCGCGTGTCGAGCTGCTCCTGGCTCAGGACGCCCTCGGCCACGAGCTTCTTGCCGTAGGTCTCCAGCGCGGTCGGGTGCTTGCGGATGCGCTGGTACATCTTCGGCTGGGTGAAGGCCGGCTCGTCGCCCTCGTTGTGACCGAAGCGGCGGTAGCACAGCATGTCGATGACGACGGGCTTGCCGAACTTCTGGCGGTACTCGATCGCGATCTTGGCCGCGAAGGTGACGGCCTCCGGGTCGTCGCCGTTGCAGTGGAAGATCGGCGCCTCCACCATCTTGGCGACGTCCGACGGATAGGGCGAGGAGCGCGAGAAGCGCGGATCGGTGGTGAAGCCGATCTGATTGTTGATGATGAAGTGGATCGAGCCGCCGGTGCGATGGCCCTTCAGCCCGGACAGGCCGAGGCACTCGGCCACCACGCCCTGCCCCGCGAAGGCGGCGTCGCCGTGGATCAGAAGCGGCACCACCCGGGTGCGCTCCACCGTGGGCTTGGCCCGCTGGTCCTGCTTCGCCCGCACCTTGCCGAGCACCACCGGATCGACGATCTCGAGGTGCGACGGGTTGGCGGTGAGCGAGAGGTGGACGTTGTTGCCGTCGAAGGCGCGGTCCGACGAGGCACCGAGATGGTACTTCACGTCGCCGGAGCCCTCGACCTCGGCCGGATTGGCCGAGCCGCCCTTGAACTCGTTGAACACCGCCCGGAACGGCTTGGCCATCACGTTGGTGAGCACGTTGAGGCGGCCGCGATGGGCCATGCCCACCACGATCTCCTCGGCGCCGAGGGCGCCGCCGCGCTTGATGATCTGCTCCAAGGCCGGGATCATCGCCTCAGAGCCGTCGAGGCCGAAGCGCTTGGTGCCGGTGTACTTGAGGTCGAGGAACTTCTCGAAGCCTTCCGCCTCGATCAGCTTGTTCAGGATCGCGCGCCGTCCCTCGGGGGTGAAGGTGATCTCCTTGCCCTTGCCCTCGATGCGCTCCTGGATCCACGCCTTCTCCTCCGGGTTGGAGATGTGCATGAATTCGACGCCGAGCGTCTGGCAGTAGGTGCGCTCCAGGATCTCGACGATCTCGCGGATGGTCGAGAATTCGAGGCCGAGCACGTTGTCGAGGAAGATCGGGCGGTCCCAGTCCTTCTCCTCGAAGCCGTAATGCTGCGGGTGAAGCTCCTCGTGGTCGCCGCGCGGCGCGAGGCCGAGGGGATCGAGCTTGGCGTGCAGGTGGCCGCGCATGCGGTAGGCACGGATCAGCATGATCGCGCGCACCGAGTCCTTGGTGGCCTGCTCCACGGAGATGCCGGGAGCGGAGGCGACGACGACGCCCTTCGCGGGGGCCGAGGCGGTGTCGCTCTTGGCGCGGATCTTGTCGCCGATGGCCTTCTCGACGGTGGCCCAGTTGCCGTCCAGCGCCGAGACAATCTCGCCATTGGCGTGGATGGGCCAGTTCGGCCGCTCCCAGGAGGCGCCGGCGGCGTTCTTCTCCGCCAGGCCCTTGTCCTCGTTCAGGGAGCGGAAGAACGCCTGCCACTCGGGATCGACCGAGTTCGGATCACGGGCGTAAGCCGCCTGCAGTTCCTCGATGTAGGCGGCGTTGCCGCCGTAGAGGAACGAGGTTTCGAGCGCGTCCTGGCGTGCCATCGTTCGGGTCATCCTGCCGCTTCGCGGAGCCTGCCGTCGGGGCGAGGCCCTGCCCGATCCGTTCCGCCGGGATCTCGGTCGGGAATCGGAAGTGTGGGGAAAGACGCGGGACCCTGTCCCGCGTCGCTCGTTCCTAGATGGGGTCTCGGACCTGAACGCCGGAGCAATGCAGGCCTGCGATCCCGGAGTGTCAGCCGCGCAGGACGTCGACCAGCGTGCTGCCGAGGCGGGCCGGCGAGGGCGAGACCCGGATGCCGGCCGCTTCCATGGCGGCGATCTTGTCCTCGGCGCCGCCCTTGCCGCCCGAGATGATCGCGCCCGCATGGCCCATGCGGCGGCCCGGAGGCGCCGTGCGGCCGGCGATGAAGCCGACCATGGGCTTCTTGCGGCCGCGCTTGGCCTCGTCGGCCAGGAACTGCGCCGCCTCTTCCTCGGCCGAGCCGCCGATCTCGCCGATCATCACGATCGACTCGGTCTTGTCGTCGGCCAGGAACAGCTCGAGCATGGAGATGAATTCCGTGCCCTTCACCGGGTCGCCGCCGATGCCCACCGCCGTGGTCTGGCCGAGTCCCGCATTGGTGGTCTGGAACACGGCCTCGTAGGTCAGCGTGCCGGAGCGCGAGACGATACCCACCGAGCCGGGCTTGAAGATGTTGGCCGGCATGATGCCGATCTTGCACTGGCCGGCGGTGACGATGCCGGGGCAGTTCGGGCCGACGAGGCGGGACTTCGAACCTTCCAGGGCGCGCTTGACCCGCACCATGTCGAGCACCGGAATGCCCTCGGTGATGCAGACGATGAGCGGGATCTCGGCCTGGATCGCCTCGCAGATCGCGTCGGCCGCGCCCGGCGGCGGCACGTAGACCACGGAAGCGTCGGCGCCCGTGGCCTCGCGCGCCTCCGCCACCGTGTCGAAGACCGGCAGGTTGAGGTGCTTCGAGCCGCCCTTACCGGGCGAGGTGCCGCCGACCATCTTGGTGCCGTAGGCGATGGCCTGCTCGGAGTGGAAGGTCCCGTTCTTGCCGGTGAAGCCCTGGCAGATGACCTTGGTGTTCGCGTCGATCAGGATGGACATGGGTACTCTCAGCCCTTCTTCACGGCGGCGACGATCTTCTGCGCGGCATCGTCCAGGTCGTCGGCGGGGATCACGTTCAGGCCGGAATTCCGGATAATCTCCTTGCCCTTCTCGACGTTGGTGCCCTCCAGGCGCACCACCAGGGGCACCTGCAGGCCGACCGCCTTCACCGCCGCGATCACGCCGTTGGCGATCACGTCGCACTTCATGATCCCGCCGAAGATGTTGACCAGGATGCCCTTCACCTGCGGATCGGCGGTGATGATCTTGAAGGCCGCCGTGACCTTCTCCTCGGACGCGCCGCCGCCGACATCGAGGAAGTTCGCCGGCTCCTCGCCGTAGAGCTTGATGATGTCGAGGGTCGCCATGGCGAGGCCGGCGCCGTTGACCATGCAGCCGATGGTGCCGTCCAGCGCGATGTAGGCCAGATCGTACTTCGAGGCCTCGATCTCCTTGGCGTCCTCCTCGGTCTCGTCACGCAGGGCCACGATGTCGGGGTGGCGGTAGAGGGCGTTCGAGTCGAAGGAGATCTTGGCATCGAGGCACTTGAGATGGCCGTCGCCGGTGAGCACCAGCGGGTTGATCTCCAGCATGCTCATGTCCTTGGCGGTGAACGCCTCGTAGAGCCGGGTGGTGAGGTCGCCCGCTTCCTTGGCCTGGGCGCCCGAGAGGCCGAGGGTCTTGGCGACGAGGCGGCCGTGATGGGGCATCACGCCGGTGGCCGGGTCGACCGAGAAGGTGACGATCTTCTCGGGCGTGTCGTGCGCCACCGTCTCGATGTCCATGCCGCCTTCCGTCGAGACGACGTACGCGACCTTGCCGGTCTCGCGATCCACCAGCATCGAGAGGTAGAACTCCGCCTCGATCTGGGCGCCCTCCTCGATGTAGAGACGGTTGACCTGCTTGCCGGCCTCGCCGGTCTGGATCGTGACGAGGGTCTGGCCCAGCATTTCGCCGGCGAACTGCTTGACCTCGTCGAGGGACTTGGTGACGCGCACGCCGCCCTTTGCGCCGGCGGGAGCGCCCTTGAAGCTCCCCTTGCCGCGGCCGCCCGCGTGGATCTGGGACTTCACCACCCAGACCGGGCCGCCGAGTTCCTTGGCGGCCGCCTCGGCCTCCTCGGGCTTGAAGATCGGCACGCCGCGCGAGACGGGCAGGCCGAATTCCTTCAGCACCGCCTTGGCCTGGTACTCGTGAATGTTCATGGATTCAGACCCTCAACGTCATCCCGGGGCCGCGACGCGGAGCCCGGGATCCAGAAACACAGGTTGCGATCCAGCCTGCCGCGTCGGCGGCCCTGGATTCCGGGCGCGCCGGCGGCGCCCCGGAACGACGGCCGGCGATCAGGCCAGCGCGGGGTTCACGCTCTTGCAGGCCTCGATCAGGGTCTTCACGGCGCCGACCGACTTGTCGAACATCGCCTTCTCGTCATCGTTGAAGGTGACCTCGAGCACGCGCTCGACACCGTGGGCCCCGATCACGATCGGCACGCCGACATACATGTCGGTGATGCCGTACTCGCCGTTGAGATAGGCGGCGCAGGGGAGCACGCGGCGCTTGTCGCGCAGGTAGCTCTCGGCCATGGCGATGGCCGACGCCGCAGGGGCGTAGAAGGCTGAGCCGGTCTTGAGCAGGTTGACGATCTCGCCGCCGCCCTTGCGGGTGCGCTCGACCATGGCGTCGAGCTTCTCCTGGCTGGTCCAGCCGAGCTTGACCAGGTCGGGCAGCGGCACACCGGCCACCGTGGAGTAGCGCACCAGCGGGACCATGTCGTCGCCGTGGCCGCCGAGCACGAAGGCGGTGACGTCCTCCACCGAGACCTTGAACTCGTCGGCGAGGAAGTGGCGGAAGCGGGCGGAATCGAGCACGCCAGCCATGCCCACCACCTTGTGCGTGGGAAGACCCGAGAACTTCTGCAGGGCCCAGACCATGGCGTCGAGGGGATTGGTGATGCAGATCACGAAGGCGTCGGGCGCGTGCTGCTTGATGCCGGTGCCGACCGCTTCCATGACCTTGAGGTTGATGCCGATCAGGTCGTCGCGGCTCATGCCGGGCTTGCGCGGCACGCCGGCGGTGACGATCACCACGTCGGCGCCGGCAATCGCCGCATAATCGCTGGCACCCGTGTAGGTCGCATCGAACCCGTCGACGGGCGCGGACTCGGCGATGTCAAGGCCTTTGCCCTGGGGCACGCCGTCGGCGATGTCGAACAGGACGACGTCGCCGAGTTCCTTCAGGCCCGCCAGGTGCGCGAGGGTTCCACCGATCTGTCCGGCGCCGATGAGCGCGATCTTGCTGCGTGCCATGGGGGAAACCAACCTCCGGTCCTTGAGTCGCGGGTCGCGGCGCGCGGAGGGGTCTCGACCACCGGCGCAGTGCTGCCGCGGTGTGTGGCCGAAAAGGCCCAGGGCTTCAACCGAGGCACGAACGGCAAAGCAGGGTTCGGGCCAGGGCGGCTCTCAGGCGGGCACCGGCTACCGCCGAAAAAGCGCAGATCCCTCAGGCAGTTGGCAGATCGGGCGTCGACTTGGTTCGGCGGCGAAGCTCAGGTGACAGATCAAAAACTCTGTCACGGAGGCTCAGAGCGTCCCGGTCCGCAGCACCTTCTGGATCGCCAGAATCACCGCGCCCAGACGGGCTTCGACGAGGTCGCGCGGCAGGTCGGCATCGTGCTGAATCGCCAGCGGATGGGTGAAGCGGTAGCTGGCATCGAAGATGTGCGCGATGGCCCGCTCGCGGTCCCGGGCGACGAAGGCGCCGGCCCCGATGCCCTCCTCCACCACGCGCTCCACGAGACTGCGCAGCCGGACCCGGTGGCGCCGGGCGATGGGGCGCGCGCCCACGGTGGCGTCGAGGTGGACGGCGAACAGGTTCGGCTCATGCACCAGCGTCTCGCGCTGGACGCTCGCCAGGGCGGTGAGCAGGCGCTCGATCTTGTCGTCAGCCGGGTCCGGCGCATCGGCGATGCGGGCGAGTTCCGCCTCGACGTCGCGCAGCCAGCGCCCCGCCACCGCATCGAGGAGCGCGTCCTTCGAGGGGAAGTAGCGGTAGACATTGGCGTGGGTCATGCCCGCCTCGGCGGCGACGGCCACCACGGTCACGCGCTTGGGTCCGAGACGGCGCAGATGTTCCGTGGCGACGGCGAGCAGGCGCGCATCGACGGCCAACGGCGCGGTAGGCCGGGGCGCCGGACGCCCCAGGCGCGGCACCGTGAGGCGGACACCGATGTCCTTGGCGCCGGCCTCGTTGGCCGCACCCTCCCCCGATGAGTCGAAGTCGCGCGACCCGGAATCGCGTGCCCCGGAATCTTCCGACTTGAAATCTTGCGACTTGAAATCCTGCGACTCGGAATCTTGCGAATCGGAATCCTGCGACTCGGAACTCTGGCCGTGTCCGAGGTTGATCGCGTGATCGAAGGCGAAAGGCGGGCCGGGCGGCTGCATCAATGGGACACCGGGGCTCGTGGAAGGGATCGGCAAGCAGGAGATAGGCAGGCAGGAGATAGGCAGGCAGGAGATAGGCAAGACAGGGGTGCGCAAGGCTCCCATTTGGATC
Source organism: Methylobacterium sp. 37f (assembly GCF_023093475.1). Taxonomy (NCBI): domain Bacteria; kingdom Pseudomonadati; phylum Pseudomonadota; class Alphaproteobacteria; order Hyphomicrobiales; family Methylobacteriaceae; genus Methylobacterium; species Methylobacterium sp. 37f. The sequence goes on along the minus strand of NZ_JAGHKN010000006.1, from coordinate 101,900 downwards.
CGTCTTGCCAGAACGGATCTCACCCACCGGAACGTCCAGATGACGGGAACCAATGACAGCACCCGCCCTTCTGTAATGCCCCCTTTAGCGAGTTAGAACCGGTTCTTCCAGGCCCTTAGTGCAGTAAAGACAACCGAAGGCTGGGTTCCGGGGGCCAGACCCACGGCCTGCGCGAGGGCCGCCTCACCGGCGCGCAGGAACGGATTGGTCGCCCGCTCCGCGCCGATCGTGCTCGGAATCAGGAAGCGTCCCTCGGCCTTCGCGCGCTCCGCCTCCGCCGCCCGTTCGGCCAGAACCGCGTTGCCGGGCTCGGCCGCCAGGGCGAAACGCGCGTTCGATAGGACGTAGTCGTGGCCGCTGTAGACCGCCGTCGCATCGGGCAGCGGCAGGAAGCGCGCCAGCGAATGCCACAGGGTGGCGGGCTCGTCCTCCATCACCCGCCCGCAGCCCAGTGTGAACAGGGTGTCGCCCGCGAACACCACGCCGGCCTCGGCAAACCAGTAGGTGACGTGGTCGGCGCAATGCCCCGGGGTTTCCCAGACCTCGGCGGCGAGATCGCCGACCCGGACCCCATCGCCCTCTGACACGGTGACGTCGACCTCCGGGACGGCGGCGCCCGCCTTGAGGGGCGCCGTCACCCGCGCGCCGGTGCGACGTTTCACCTCCGGAATGCCCTCCACATGGTCGCCGTGCCGATGCGTCACGAGGATGTCGGTGAGGGTCCAGCCGGTCTCCGCCAGCGCGGCCAGGACCGCGTCGGCCTCTGGCACGTCGATGGCCGCGCAGGCGCCGGTGGCGGGGTCGCGGATCAGGACTCCGATGTTGTCGGAGCGGCACAGGAAGGTGTGGATCTCGGGCTTTGCGGCAGTCATGGCAGCGTCCTCGGGGATGGTGGCGTCGAGCAGGACATCGTTGCGTCGAGCAGGACATGGGACCCGCGGACGCCGGGTCCAGGTGGTTTTTCCCCGGTCCCCGCCCCCCTCGGGCCGATCCGGGCTTGTCGGGCGGGGTGCCGGCCCCCATTGATGCCCCTGCACCTGTTTTTTCGCGCCCCGCCCCGTGGCCGCTCGAAACCTGTCCCATGCGCCTCGACGTCACCGATCTGCGCGCCTTCTATGCGAGCCCCCTGGGGGGCGTGACGCACCGCATCGTCGCGCGCGCGATCCACAGCTTTCTGGGCTCGGTGTCGGGCCTGCGCGTGCTCGGGCTCGGCTACGCCACGCCGTATCTCGGCCCCGTCCACGTCATCGCCGAACGGACCCTGGCCTTCATGCCGGCGACCCAGGGGGTGGTGAACTGGCCCGGCAGCGGCCGCTCCTGCTCGGCGCTGGCCGATCCCACGATGATGCCCCTGCCGGAAGCGGCGGTGGACCGGGTGATCCTGGTGCACGCCCTCGAATCGGTCGAGAGCCCGACGGAGCTGCTGCAGGACGTCTGGCGCGTGCTGACACCGGGCGGGCGCATGATCCTGGTGGTGCCGAACCGGCGCGGCGTCTGGGCCCGGCGCGATGCGACCCCGTTCGGTCACGGCCAGCCCTACAGCCGCTCGCAGCTCGCCCGGCTGATGCGCAGCACCCAGTTCTCCCCCGAGGGCTGGGCCGAGACCCTGTACATGCCGCCGGTGGAAAACCGGTTGCTGCTGCGCACCGCGAGCGCCTGGGAGCGCATGGGCACGAGCCTGTCCCTGCCCTTCGCCGGGCTGCACGTGATCGACGCCACCAAGCAGCTCTACCGCCCGGTCGCCGTGCGGCGGGCGCGCAAGGTCGCCCGCCTCGCCCCGGCCCGCGTCCTGGTGCCCGCCCCCTCGCCGGGTTGAGCGCATGCTGAACCTGATCGCGCCGGAGGCCGCGCTCCAGAGCTTCGTGCTCGCCTTCTCGTCCCTGTTCTCCATCGTGAACCCGGTGGGTTCGTCCCTGATCTTCGCGCAGGTGACGGCGCTGAACTCCCACGCCGAGCGCCTGGAGCTGGCCCGGCGCATCGGCTTCTACGCCGCCCTCATCATGCTCTCGACCCTGTGGGCCGGCGCGCCGATCCTCAACTTCTTCGGCGTCTCGCTGGCGGCACTGCGCATCGCCGGCGGCCTCGTGGTCGCGGCCTCGGCCTGGACGCTGCTGACGGCGCCGGAGGCGCGCGAGGCCCGCAAGCAGGCCGAGGTGACCCGGGACCCCGCCGGAAACCTCGCCGAGATCGCATTCTTTCCCCTGACGCTCCCCTTCACCACCGGGCCCGGCACCATCGCGGTGGCGATCGCGCTGGGCTCCAACCGGCCCGCGCCCGGGCCGGACCGGATCGGTTTCTACGTCGGCATGTCCCTGGCGGCGCTGGCCATCGCCGTGCTGGTGCGCTTCACCTACGGCTCGGCCGACCGGGTGGTGACCTGGATCGGCCCCGTCGGCGCGCGGGTGCTCGGACGGCTCTTCGCCTTCCTGCTGCTCTGCGTCGGCACCCAGATCACCGTGAACGGCGTCACCGACGTGCTCGGGCCGCTGCTGGCGCAGGCGGGGCGCTGAAGTCCCTCCGGGGCGCCGACCCTTGCAAATCTTTGCCGATCCTCGCCGATCCTTGCCGCTGCCCGCCGGAGGCTGTACCGCAGGCGCGAGTTCGACAGGATGACGAGGCCAGGCATGCGGCTCGTGGTGGTGGGCGCCGACGGGCGCATGGGGCGGATGCTGATCCGCGCGGTGGCGGAGACCGAGGGCTGCACGCTGTCGGGCGCCATCGAGCGCGCGGGCTCCGATGCCCTGGGGCAGGATGCCGGCACGTTGGCGGGTCTTCAGCCCCTCGGCGTCGCGGTCACGGACGACCCGCTGCCGGTCTTCGCAGCGGCCGAGGGTGTCCTCGACTTCACCGCGCCCGCCGCCACCACCTTCTTCGCCGAGCTCGCCGCCCAGGCCCGCATCGTCCACGTGGTCGGCACCACGGGCCTGCAGGAGGCCGACCTCGCCAAGCTCGGAGCGGCCGCCCACCATGCCCGCATCGTGCGCTCGGGCAACATGTCCCTCGGGGTCAACCTCGTCGCCGGCCTCGTGCGCCGGATGGCGGCGGCCCTCGGCGAGGATTTCGATATCGAGGTCGTCGAGATGCATCACCGCATGAAGGTCGATGCGCCCTCGGGGACGGCCCTGCTGCTCGGCGAGGCGGCGGCCGAGGGGCGCGGCGTCGCCCTGGCCGACGCCCGCGTCTCCACCCGCGACGGCCATACCGGGGCGCGCCGGCCCGGCGACATCGGCTTCGCCACCCTGCGCGGCGGCACGGTGGTGGGCGACCACAGCGTGGTCTTCGCCGGCCCCGGCGAGCGCATCACCGTCAGCCATCACGCCGAGGACCGCGCGATCTTCGCGCGCGGGGCCGTGCGGGCGGCGCTCTGGGCCTTCGACAGGCCCCCCGGTCTCTACGGGATGGACGACGTCCTCGGGCTTTAATACGGAAGCCACGTCGGCACGGCGGCCCCGTCATCCGCCGTTCAGATTCGGGCGCCCATGAGCCGCCGAACGCACGTTCGCTGCATTGCACCATCGCCTCGCGAGGGTGTTGTCTCAAAAGACCAAGAGGATCGCCCCCCGATGGATCGCCTTCTCGTCCTCGCTCGCCATGGCCAGAGCGAATGGAACCTCAAGAAGCTCTTCACGGGCTGGCGTGATCCCGAGCTGACGGACCGCGGCGTCGAGGAGGCCCGCAATGCCGGGCGCTGGCTCAAGGAGCAGGGCTACGGCTTCGACGTCGCCTTCACCTCCAACCTGAAGCGGGCCCAGCGCACCTGCGCGCTGATCCTGGAGGAGATGGATCTCGGCGGCATCGAGACGATCCGCAACGAGGCCCTGAACGAGCGCGATTACGGCGACCTGTCCGGACTCAACAAGGACGATGCCCGCGAGCGCTGGGGCGACGCCCAGGTGCATCAGTGGCGCCGGTCCTACGACGTGCCCCCGCCCGGCGGCGAGAGCCTGAAGGACACCGCCGCGCGGGTCCTGCCCTACTACATCCAGGTGATCCTGCCCCGCGTGATGGCGGGCGAGCGCGTTCTGGTGGCCGCTCACGGCAATTCCCTGCGGGCCCTCGTGATGGTGCTCGACGGCATGACCACGAAGACCATCGCCAGCCTCGAGATCGCCACCGGCATCCCGCTCGTCTACCAGCTCAAGGCCGACACCACGGTGGAGAGCAAGACGGTGCTGGAGCACGACATCGACCACAAGGCCTGATCGCGGGCGCATGGCGCCGACCGCACAGGCCGGGATCGTCCTCGCTCCCGGCCTGATCCATGTTCCGGGCTACCTCGATCAGGCCGCGCAGGCGCGCCTGGCCGCCGAACTCGACGCCGTGCTGGCGCACGCGCCCGCCTACATTCCCCGCATGCCGCGCACCGACCAGCCCTTCTCGGTGCGGATGTCGAATTGCGGATCGCTCGGCTGGGTCTCCGACCGGACCGGCTATCGCTACCAGGCGCATCATCCCGAGACGGGGGCGCCCTGGCCGGCCATGCCCGCCACGGCCCTCGCCGCCTGGACGAGGCTGGCCGCTTATCCGGCCCCGCCCGAGGCCTGCCTCGTCAATCTCTACGACGCCGGCGCCCGCATGGGCCTGCACCAGGACCGCGACGAGGACGCCCGCGATGCGCCGGTTCTGTCGCTCTCGCTGGGCGCCACCGCCCTGTTCCGCTACGGCGGCCTGAAGCGCAGCGATCCGACGCGCTCGGTGCGCCTTCGGGCCGGTGACGCGCTCGTGATCGGCGGGCCGGCCCGGCTCATCCATCACGGCGTGGACCGGCTGATCCCGGAGGTGCCGGACCTGCTCCAGGGCGCCCCGCCGGCGCCGGTTCCGGCCATCCTGGCGGCAGGCGGCCGCTGCAACCTGACCCTGCGCCGTGTCACGCGGCCGTCAGGCGCTTGACAGCGACGGGGTGTGGGCCGACCCATCGCGTCAGCCTCACCGGCGATCGGCCTCCCGGGGGCTGACCCGGCCGACCTGCCCTGCGAGACCGGGGCCTTGCGGAGAACCGATTTGATGCGTCTGCGTATCCTCGTCCGTCGCGTTTCCATCCTGGCCCTCGCCCTGGGGCTGGCGGGGCCCGCGCTGGCCGCCGACCCGGTCTTTCCGCCGAGCTCGCGCTTCGGCTTCGATCCGCCGTCGGACATGGTCTCCTCGAAGCGCTTCTCCGGCCTGGAGCGGCTCGAGGGCGGCGCGACGGTCTCGGTGGTGGAACTGCCCGCCAACGCCTTCGCCGACCTGGAAACCAATTTCACCGACGAGAACCTGAAGGCCCAGGGCTTCATCGTCTCGAGCCGCCAAGCGATCAAGGTCGCGGGCGACGTCGATGCGGTGCTGTTCACCGGCGAGCAGCCGGCGGTGGAATCGGCCGGGACCCCGGCGATCAAGAAGTGGATGCTGCTGGTCGGCGACCCGACCGTCACCGGCATCATCATCGCGCAGGCGACACCGGATGCCGAGACAGAGGAGACGATGAAGCGTCTTCTGACCGGCATCCACATCCGCCCGGCCCTGAGCCTGCAGCAGCAGGTCGATGCCCTGCCGTTCCGCATCGGCAACGATGCCGGTTTCCGACCGGTGCGGGTGCTGGCCGGCAACTCGGTGCTGCTGACCCAGGGGGCGAAGGACGAGATGCTCGGGCTCGAGCAGCCGATCCTGGTGCTGGCGCAGGCGGTGCAGCCGCCGCCGGCCACGGAACAGCGCGAAGCCTTCGCCCGCGCGGCGCTCTACTCGAACCAGACGATGAAGGACTTCGTGATCGAGCGGGCCCAGAGCTACCGCCAGAACGGCGTCGACTGGCACGAGATCGTGGCCCGGGCGGTCGACACCGCCACCGGCACGCCGGTGGTCATCTCGCAGACGATCCGCTTCGCGCCGGACGGCTACCTGCGCGCCGTCGGCGTGGTCAAGGCCGACAAGCGCGAGGGCGTGCTCGCCCGCTTCCGCGAGGTCGTCGACAGCGTGCAGATGCGCTAGGGCGAACCGCTTCCCTCCCCCTGCGGGCGGGGGGATCGCAGAAGCGAAGCGGCTTTGGCGAAAGGTTCTGCCGGAAGCCCAGACGCAGCGCCGCGTCATCCCGGGGCCGCGCAGCGGAACCCGGGATCCAGAAACGCAAAGCGTGCAGAACCTTACGCCGCCGGCGGATCTGGATTCCGGGCTCGCCTCCGGCGCCCCGGAATGACGGCGCAGTGCGGTCTGCTATCTCCCGCCCCGACGGCGAGGGTCGGGGTGGCGCTTCGGCCGGCCTTCAGGCGGCGTCGGCCGGGGGCGCGCTCGGCTTCGGACCGCCCTTGGCGACGCCGACCAGCGCCGGGCGCAGGACGCGATCGCCGATGACGTAGCCGGCCTGCATGACCTGGACGACGGTGCCGGTTGGGACCTCGGGGTCGGGCACCTCGAACATCGCCTGGTGGCGGTTGGGATCGAAGCGCTGGCCCTTCGGCTCGACCAGCTTGACGCCGTGGCGCTCCAGGGTCTTGGCGAGGTCGCGCTCGGTGAGCTCGATGCCGTCGATCAGCGCCTTGAACGACCCGTCGGCGCTGGTCCGGTCCGCCTCGGGGATGCTTTCCAAGGCGCGGCGGATGTTGTCGGCGGAGTTGAGAAGGTCGCGCGCGAAGTTCGTCACCGCGTAGACGCGGGCGTCGGCGACCTCGCGCTCGGTCCGCCGGCGCAGGTTCTCCATCTCGGCCAGGGTGCGCAGGACGCGGTCCTTCAGCTCGTCGCGCTCGGCCACCAGCGACGCCAGGGCATCGGGGGCCTCATGGGTGCCCTCAGCCTGCGCGGCCCCCTGGATCTCCTCGACCGACTGGGTCGGGTCGCGCCGCTCGTCATGCATGTCGTTCGCCATCGTTGGATTTCGTCGCAGGAATCGGGTGTCGGGGTTGGCGCTGATATCAGGCGGTGCCGCCCTGAAATCAAGCGCACGGGCCATCGTGCCGGCTCAGCGGTTCAGGCTTCGCGGGGCGGCGGCGAGTCGATCAGCGCATCGAGACCTTCGGCGCGCAGGGCCGCCACGTCGCTGGCGAAGACCTCCATCACGGCGGCCCGGATCGCCACCTGCCGGTCGGGCTGCGTCACCCGGGTGCCGGTGAGGTCGGTCACGTAGAACACGTCCACCGCCCGCTCGCCGAAGGTCGCCACATGGGCCGAGGTGATGTTGAGGCTGAGCCGACTCAGCGCCGTCGTCAGCTCGTAGAGCAGGCCCGGGCGATCGAGGCCGGTGATCTCGATCACGGTCTCGCGGCTCGACAGGGCGTTGTCGATGGCCATGTCGGGCGGCACCAGGAAGGTCGGCGCCCGCCCGCTCGGCGGGTGCCGGTCGGCCACCAGGTCGGCGATGCGGATCTCGCCGCGCAGCGCCTTCTCGATCGCGATGGTGATGCGGCCGGCCCGGCGCATCTCGTCCTCGTCGCGCTCGAAGGCCCGCGAGATGAAGATCGAGTCGAGGGCGAAGCCATCCGTGGTGGTGAAGATCTGGGCGTCGACGATGTTGCCGCCCGAGGCCGCGCAGGCCCCCGTGACGATGGCGAGCAGGCGCGGATGGTCGGGCGAGTAGATCGTCAATTCGGTGACGCCGCGGACCGGATCGGTCTCGGTGGCGGTGGCGACGGTGCGGCCCTCCGCCGTCAGCGCCTTGACGAAGCCCGCATGCTTGTACTGGCGCGTCGTGTCGACCTTGAGCCAGTAGGCCTGGTTGTGCCGCGCCGCATAGGCGTCGAAGGTCTCGGATTCCCAGCCGGTGAGCTGCTCGCGCAGCGCCATCTGGATCAGGCGGACGCGATCGGTGCGGGCGATCTCCGAATGCCCGCCGGACAAAACCACCTCGGTCTCGTCGTAGAGGGTGCGGAGCAGCGTGCCCTTCCAGGCGGTCCAGACGCCGGGGCCCACGGCCTTGATGTCGGCGACCGTCAGGATGGTGAGCAGCTTCAGGCGCTCCAGGGTCTGGACCACGCCGGCGAACTTCTCGATGGTCTTGGGGTCCGACAGGTCGCGGCTCTGGGCGGTCATCGACATCAGCAGGTGGTGTTCCACCAGCCAGGCCATCAATTCGGTCTCGGCCGGGGTCAGGCCGAAGCGCGGCCCGAGCTTCTCCGCGATGGCGGCCCCCGCGATGGAATGGTCTTCGGGCCGGCCCTTGGCGATGTCGTGCAGCAGCACCGTGACGTAGAGCGCGCGGCGGTTGCTGATGGTGTCGATCAGCCGCGTGGCGAGGGGATGCTCCTCCTCGGTGCGGCCCGACTCGATCGCCGACAGCACCCCGATGGCGCGGATCAGGTGCTCGTCCACCGTGAAGTGGTGGTACATGTTGAACTGCATCATCGCGACGATGCGGCCGAAATCCGGGATGAAGCGGCCGAGCACGCCGGCCTCGTTCATCAGCCGTAGGATCGTCTCCGGCGAGTTCTTCGAGCTCAAGATGTCGAGGAAGAGCCGGTTGGCCTCCTCGTCGGCCCGCAGGGAATGGCCGATGAGGCGCAGGGAGCGGTTGGCCGCCCGGGTGGCGTCGGGGTGGATCGGCAGGTTGTGGCGGTCGGCGAGCCAGAACAGCCGGATCAGGTTGACGGGATCGCGGCTGAAGGCGTCGGGGTCGCGCAGGTTGATGCGGCCGTGATCGTCGACGAAATCCTCGGCCTCGATGGCGGTGGCGCGGAAGCGGTCGCGGAAGCGGCCGATCCAGCGGTCGAGCACCGGAGTCCGCTTGGCATGGCGCGCCTCCAGGGCCGCGCACACGATGGCGGTGAGGTCGCCGACCTCCTTGGCGATGAGGAAATACGCCTTCATGAAGCGCTCGACGCCCGACAGGCCGCCGCGCGGCTCGTAGCCGAAGCGCTCGGCGATCTTCGGCTGCAGGCCGAAGGACAGGCGCTCCTCGGCCCGGCCGGTGACGAAGTGCATGTGGCAACGCACCCGCCACAGCAGCTCGTCGCAGCGCTCGAACACCCGGTACTCCTCGGGCGTGAACAGCCCGGCGGCCACCAGCTCGCTCTGGTCGCGGACCCGGTAGGTGTACTTGGCGATCCAGAACAGCGTGTTGAGGTCGCGCAGGCCGCCCTTGCCGTCCTTGACGTTCGGCTCGACGAGGTAGCGCGAGGCGCCCGCCTTCGAGACCCGTGCGTCGCGCTCGCGCAGCTTCGCCTCGACGAATTCGGGCGCGGTCCACATCACCAGTTCGGTGTCGAAGCGGGTGACCAACTCCTCGAACAGCACGCGGGTGCCGAACAGGTAGCGCGCCTCCAGGAGCGAGGTGCGGATGGTCATGTCGGCCCGGCCCTCGCGCAGGCATTCCTCCACCGAGCGGGTCGCGTGGCCGACCTTCAGCTTCAGGTCCCACAGCACGTAGAGCATCGCCTCGACGACGCTCTCGGACCAGGCGGTCTGCTTGTAGGGCAGCAGGAACAGCAGATCGATGTCCGAGCCCGGCGCCATCGTGCCCCGGCCGTAGCCGCCGGTGGCCACCACGGCGAGCTGCTCGCCGGTGGAGGGATTGTCGTTCGGGTAGAGCCGCCAGACCACCGCGTCGTGAATCGTGCGGATCACCGCGTCGGTGAGCTGGCTCAAGCGCTGGGCGCAGGCGATGCCGTCGCGCTCCTCCAGCAGCCGCGCCTCGGCATCGGCCCGCCCGAGCTCGATCACCCGGCGCAATTCCGGCACCAGCACCGCCCGCAGACGCGTCGCCTCGCGGGCATCGCGGTCCAGGTTCTCGAGGATGTCTTTGAGGGCGGCGACGGCGTCGAACATGGCCAACCCCGTTAGCATGTTGGCAGAATGACGCCAGCGGCATCACCGCGCGGGCGAGGCGGCGCGCCCCGCCCGCGCGGTGTTTCAGCGGATTCCAGCCGGGAAAAATCGGCCGTGGCGCACGAAGCCGCCGTGGATACCCGATGGGTCACGGTTGCGCCGCAAGGCCGCGCTAGCGCTGCGCCGGACCCCGTCCGATCTCCCGTCACGCGCCCCCCAGCATTCACGAAGGCCCCCGATGCGTTCGATCCTGCATCCGATGTTTGTCCGCCTGGCCGGAGCCCTGCTTCTGACGACCGGGCTGCTCCCGGCGCTCGGGAGCCGGGCCCGGGCGGCCTCGTTCGAGTTCGTGCCGGCCCCGCAGATCGACCTCAACCGGGTCTACCGCGTCGACAAGGTCACGGGCGAGGTCACCTCCTGTCAGTACGGCCTGCGCGAGGGCGCCGTCGGCAGCGTCGGCGTCACCGTGTGCTACGGCTCCGGCGAGGGAGCGAGCGCGCAGGCCCCCTCGGAATACGGTCTCGTGGCCTCGCGCCACACCCGCGAGGCGGGGGTGTTCCGGGTCAATTACCGCACCGGCGAGATGAGCATCTGCTACGTGCAGCTGCAGAAGGAGGCCGTGGTCTGCACCGCCCAGGCGAATCCGACCGGTCCGGGCGCGGACGAAGCCCCGGCCACCGGGGCCGCGCCGGGCCGGGCCGGGCCGAGCGCCACGCCGCCCCAGAGCGGACGCCCCTGACGGCAAGCCTCGCGCAGTGGACGGCAAGCCTCGCGCAGTGGACGGCAAGCCTCGCGCAGCGGACGGCAAGCCTCGCGCAGTGACAGCCACGGCGGAGCGAGGCGGCATCGGCGGCACGCCGCGTTGGACCGGCCGGCCCGGCGTGCTAGGGGCACCCGGTCGCATCCTCCCGCGCCACCAGCGCGCTTCGCTCCCCGCCCCTCGCCCGAGCCGTCCCATGCCGCACGCCCGTTCTTCCGAAGTCGCCGGAGCCCCCGCGTGAGCGGGCCGGATCTGCGCCGCGCCGCGGCCGAGGTCGCCGTCGGGCTGGTCACGCCCGGGATGCGCCTCGGAATCGGCACCGGCTCCACCGCCAACGTCTTCGTCGCATTGCTCGGTGAGCGCGTGCGCGCCGGCCTCGACGTCGTCGGCGTGCCGACCTCCGAGGCGACGCGGGTCGCGGCGGAGGCGGCCGGCATCCGCCTCGCCACCCTGGAGGACCTGCCCGAGCTCGATCTGACCATCGACGGCGCCGACGAGATCGACGGCGCGATGCGCCTCGTGAAGGGCGGCGGCGGCGCGCTGCTGCGCGAGAAGATCGTGGCCTTCGCCAGCCGCCGCATGGTGGTGATCGCCGATGCCGCCAAGCGCGTCGAGACCCTCGGGGCCTTCCCCCTGCCGATCGAGGTCAACGCCTTCGGGCTCGGCGCCACCCGGAAGGCCGTCGCGGCGGCCCTGCGGGCGAGCGGCTGCACCGGGGACATCGTCCTGCGGATGCAGGACGGGGCGCCGTTCGTCAGCGACGGCGGCCATCATATCCTCGACGCCCATCTCCAGCGCATCCCCAACCCCGAAACCCTCTCGGGCGCCCTGTGGGCGGTGCCGGGCGTAGTCGAGCACGGCCTGTTCCTCGGTCTCGCCACCGGCGCCATCCTGGCCGAGGCGCGGGACGGACAGGCGGTGGTGACCCGCCTCGGCACCGTCTGAAGGCAAGCTCGCACGCCGTTCCGCTCACGTTCTGCCGCCCAATCTTTCCTGATTTCGAATTCTTCCCGACTTCTGTCCTTCCCGGAGCGTCCGCCATGTCCCGCCGCCTTGCCGCCCTGGCCGCCCTCATCCTCGCCGGTGCCCCCCTGGCTGCCCTGGCCCAGGCCCCGGCAGCGAAGCCGCCGGCCGCCAACGCCAAGCCCGGCACCAAGCCGCCCGCCCCCGCCGCCGCGGCGCCGAGCACGCCCGCCGCGCAGACGCCCGCCTACTCGGCGAACCATCTGGCGCTCGCCCGGGAGGTGATGCTGAATTCCGGCATCGCCCGCTCGTTCGACTCGATCATCCCCGCCTTCAGCGAGCGGATCCGCCAGGGCGCGGTGACCCGTCCCGAACTGACCAAGGACCTCGATACGGTGCTGGCCTCCCTCGAACCCGAGATGGAGATGCAGAAGCAGACGATGATCGACACGGCCGCGCGCATCTACGCCTCGCGCCTCTCCGAGGCCGAGCTGAACGAGATCGCGACCTTCTTCCGCTCGCCCGCCGGCAAGCGCTACGTTGAGACCCAGCCTCAGGTGCTCGACGAGATGGTGCAGGCCATGCAGAACTGGACCCAGGACGTCTCGGAATACATCATGGTCCGGGTGCGGGCCGAGATGGCCAAGAAGGGCCATCAGCTCCAGTAAGCCCAGCTTGGCGGTTGCTGACCTTGGCGGTTGCTGACCTTGGCGGCTTCTTGACCCTGGCGGTTGCCGCCTTCAGGCGGCGGCCGCCTCGACCCGGTTCCGGCCGGTGCTCTTGGCCCGGTACAGGGCGAGATCGGCGCGCTTGAGCATGTCGGCGGGGCCGGCATCCTCGGCCCGGCGCCAGGCCACCCCGATGGAGACGGTCACCGGCACGGTCCGGGTCTCGCGCTGGATGGCGAAGGGCGCCGCCTCGATCCGCTCGCGGATGCGCTCGGCGATGGCGTAGGCGCCGTCGGCCTCGGCATCGGGCAGGATGATGACGATCTCCTCGCCGCCGTAGCGGGCGACGATGTCGATGCCGCGGGTATGGGTGCGGATGCGCTCCGCGAAGGCCTTGAGCACCTCGTCGCCGGCCTCGTGGCCATAGGTGTCGTTGATCGATTTGAAGCGATCGATGTCGAGCATCAGGGCCGCGACCGGCCGGTTGCGCAGGGCCGCCTCGTTGAACATCGCGCCGAGATGGCTGTCGAGATAGCGCCGGTTGTGCAGCCCCGTCAGGCCGTCGGTGATGGCGAGTTCCATCGAGGCCTGGACGGCGCCCCGCAGGGCGTCCGAGAAGCGGCGGCGGCGCACCTGCGTGCGCACCCGGGCGACGAGTTCGTTCCGGTCCACCGGCCGCATCAGGTAGTCGTGGACGCCGAAATCGAGGCCGCGGATGACCCGGGCGCGGTCATGCTCCTCGGCGATCATCATCACGGGCATCGAGCGGGTGCGGTCGAGGGAGCGCAGCTGGCTGCACAGGCGCAGCCCGTCGAAGCCCTGGATGTCGAGGCTGACGAGAGCGAGGTCGAAGTTGCCCTCCGTGGCCAGCACCAGGGCCCTGTGCGGGTCGGCCTCGACCGTCAGGGTGTGATGCTGGCCCAGCGCCGCGGCGAGGCGGTCGGCCGATCCGGGGCGGTCCTCGACGAGCAGGATCGAGGCGTCGAGCCCGGTCTCGGCGGTCGCGAGGGCGAGCGGATCGCCGATGCCGAAGTCGCGCGAGGCCATGGCGCGGGAGCGCAGCTCGTCCGTCACGGCCTTCAGGCGCACGAGGCTGCGCACCCGGGCGAACAGGGCGGTGTCGTCGATCGGTTTCGTCAGGAAATCGTCGGCGCCCGCATCGAGGCCGCGCAGGCGGTCCGAGGGCTGGTCGAGGGCCGTGACCATGACCACCGGAAGATGGGCGGTGTTGGGGTTGCTCTTGAGCCGGCGGCAGACCTCGAAGCCGTCCATGCCGGGCATCATCACGTCGAGCAGCACGAGGTCGCAGAGGCCCTTCTCGCAGATCGCGAGGGCATCGGGTCCGTTCATCGCCGCCAGAACGTCGAAATACTCCAGGGAGAGCTTGGTCTCCAGGAGCTTCACGTTCGGGAAGAGATCATCGACGATCAGGATGCGGGCCGACATCGTTCCTCGCGCAAGGTCGTTCGTTCTAGGCCGTCGGGGACGCGGTGTGCGAGGCGATCGGGTCAGGCGGTCCGGGCGTCGCCCAGGTATTGGCGGACGGTGGCGAGGAACTTCGCCACCGAGATCGGTTTCGACAGGTAGGCCTCGCAGCCGCCCTCGCGGATGCGCTCCTCGTCGCCCTTCATGGCGAAGGCCGTGATGGCGATGACGGGGATCCCCTTGAGGTCGTCGTCCTCCTTGAGCCACTTCGTGACTTCGAGGCCGGACACCTCGGGCAACTGGATGTCCATCAGGATCAGGTCGGGGTGGTGGGCGCGGGCGAGCTCGATGGCCTCGATGCCGTTGGCGGTCTTCAACGTGGCGTAGCCATGGCCCTCCAACAGGTCGTTGAAGAGCTTCATGTTGAGTTCGTTGTCCTCGACGATGAGCACCGTCTTCTTCATGGCCCGTTGTCCCCGATGCGTGGACGGCCCATTGTCGTTCGACGCATGCCCCGCCTGAGGAGATTTAGCGGATACATGTTGACGAAACGCAAACCCAATGGCGGAGACGCCTCCGCCGAAGGCCTGGCCCTGGCGGCCCTCGCCTGGATGGCCACCGACGACGAGCGCCTGTTTCCGTTCCTGAACGCCACCGGCGTCACCCCCGAGACCTTGCGGGCCAGTGCCCAGGACCCTGGATTCCTGGCCGGCATCCTCGATCATATCATGGGTGACGAGGCGACGCTCATGGCCTGTGCCGAGGCCCTCGACGTCAAGCCGGACCGCATCGCCGCCGCCTGGCGCCGCCTCGGCCCGCCGGACTTCGACGACGGTCTCTAGGCAGCGATCCCCAGCGGAGGCGGGGCGCACGGGTCGCCGCGGCCGATCCGGCGCGCTAGGGTCGGCCTTGCGGGCGCGACGCGCACCCCCTCCGGAGACCAAGCCATGCCTCTCGCCGCCACCATGAGCGCCTGGGCGCCGCGCCTGCTCAGCGTCCTGCGGATCATGTCGGGCCTGCTGTTCCTGGAGCACGGCACCCAGAAGCTGTTCGGTTTCCCCGCCCGGATGGGCGGTGGACCCGCGCCCGACCTGCTCTCCCTGCCGGGCATCGCCGGCGGCCTCGAGCTGGTGGGCGGCACGCTGATCGTCCTCGGGCTGTTCACCCGGCCGGTGGCCTTCCTGCTCTCGGGCCAGATGGCGGTCGCGTATTTCCTGGCGCATGCGCCCAAGAGCCCGTTCCCGGCGCTCAACGGCGGCGATGCCGCGATCCTGTTCTGCTTCGTCTTCCTCTACCTCGTCGCCGCCGGTCCCGGCCCCTGGAGCCTCGACGCCCAGCGCCGCGGCCGGATCTGAACGGCGGTCCCGGGGCCTGTCAGGCGCGGAAGCGCCAGACGCTGCTGCGCTTGATCTCGGCATCCTCCAGGCTCCGGCTCACCGGCACCGTGTAGGTCGCCAGCTCGGTCAGGCGGTCGCGCGGCAGGTAGGACCGGCCGGGATCGCCCACCAGCACGGTGGCGCCGCGCGCATGAAGGCCCGAGAGCCATTCGGTGACGCGACCCGCGAGGTCCTGCTCGTAGAAGATGTCGGCGGCGAGCACCACGGCGCTGCCGGGGTCCGAGCCGATGAGGTCGCGCGACACCGCCTCGATCCGGCCGGCGACGCCGTTGGCCTCCGCGTTCAGGCCGATGGCCGGGATCGCGAAGGGATCGAGGTCGCTGGCGGTGACGTGGACCGCGCCGGCCTTCGCCGCCGCGATCGCCACGAGGCCCGAGCCCGAGGCGAAATCCAGGACCCGGCGTCCCGCCACGATCCCGGGCGTGTCGAGAAGGTAGCGGGCGAGCGCCTGGCCGCCGGCCCAGGCGAAGGCCCAGAACGGCGGCGGCAGGCCGATCGCCTCCAACTCGTCCTCGGTCTTCTGCCACAGCTCGGTGGCCTCGTCGGCCACGTGCAGGACGATTTCGGGCGCGTGCGGCACCGGTCGCAGCCGGGTGTTGGCCCGGATGAACGCGAGGGGATCGGCGGACGCGATCATGCGCGGGCGAGGTCTTCGTACAGGGTCCGGGCCGCGGCCCCGAGCCCGTCCGGCCCGACGAGCGCCAGCCCGGTCTCGGCCGGATCGAGCCCCAGGGCGGCGGCATCGGCCGCGGTCTCGCACAGGAAACGGGTGGAGCGGGTGGCGAGCGCCCCCCGGACCACGCCGCGGAGCGCCAGGCGCGACAGGCGCCCGGCCGCGTCGGTGCGGGCGCCGAGGGCGGCAAGGTCGTCGGGCTGGTAGATGCGGGCGCCGAGGCCCGCCATCGCGGCGGCCGAGCCGCCGACCACGATGGCGCGCAGGCCGAGGCAGTGGATCAGGTCGGTCTCCAGCGCCCGGAGGATGCCGGCGAGCTGGCCGGCCTCGTAGCCGGCCGCCATCGGGTTGAGACGGGACACCCCCAGGGCGAAGGGGACCACGCGGGCGCCAAGCGCCTCGATCGCGGCGCGATGGTCGACGACCCGCGTCACCACCGTGGGCCTCAACCCCGCCGCCAGGGCCGCCTCGATCAGGACCGGGAAGCGCGCCGCGAAGGTCGCGTCGTCGGGGCTGAGGAGGACGAGGCGTCGGGACGCAGCCGGGGAGGAGGCCGAGGAGGAGACTGTGGAGGAGGCGGAGGCGGGGTGTTCCATCGGACCGGATGTAGCACGTCGGCGCCCGGAACACGGTATGGCGCGGCCCCGTTGATCGACAACCAGAAACGTCAGGGATGGGTGCCAGCATGGCGACGGCGCGCGACGAAGAGGGCACGGTGGCCGATCCGCGCGACGCGGCCGAGGAGGCCGGCCTGCGCTACGTCGACGACGCGATGCCGGGGCTGACCCGCGTCAAGAGCGGCACCGGCTTCCGCTACCGGGATGCCCAGGGGCGGCCGGTGCGGGACGAGACGGTTCTGGCCCGCATCCGCGCGCTCGCCATCCCGCCGGCCTATACCGATGTCTGGATCTGTCCCAAGGCCAACGGCCACATCCAGGCGACCGGACGCGACGCCAAGGGGCGCAAGCAGTACCGCTATCACCCGGATTTCCGTGCGGCCCGGGACCTGACCAAATTCGAGCACGTGATGGCCTTCGCCGACGCGCTGCCGGCCATCCGCGCCCGGGTGGACGCCGATATGGGCCGCAGCGGCCTGCCCCGCGAGAAGGTGCTGGCCACCGTGGTCCACCTCCTGGAGACCACGCTGATCCGGGTCGGCAACGACGATTACGCCCGCACCAACAAGAGCTTCGGCCTCACCACCCTGCGCGACCGCCACGCCCGGATCGAGGGCGCGGACCTCACCTTCCGCTTCAAGGGCAAGAGCGGCAAGACCTGGGACCTCGGCCTCAAGGACCGGCGCGTGGCCCGGATCGTCAAGGCCTGCCAGGACCTGCCGGGCCAGGAGCTGTTTCAGTATCGCGATGCGGACGGCACCGTGCGCGACGTGACCTCGGCGGACGTGAACGCGTATTTGCGCGAGATCACCGGACGGGACATCACCGCCAAGGACTTCCGGACCTGGGCCGGGACGGTGCTGGCCGCCCTGGCGCTGCAGGAATTCGAGGCCTTCGACAGCGAGGCCAAGGCCAAGAAGAACCTGCGCACCGCCATTGAGGGCGTCGCCGCGCGCCTCGGCAACACGCCGACCATCTGCCGCAAGTGCTACATCCACCCGCAGGTGCTGGATTGTTACCTCGAAGGCGCCCTGCTGCTGCAGATCAAGGATGCGGTGGAGGAGGAGCTGCGCGAGGACCTCGACGGCCTCAGGCCCGAGGAAGCCGCAGTGCTCGGCCTCCTCCAGGCGCGGCTGGCCGAGGTGAAGGACGACACGGGCCGAGACCTCTCGGATCAAGGAGCCGGCAAGGCGGCTGAGAAGGCAGTCGGGAAGGCGGCCGGGAAGGCGGCTGGCAAGACAGCCGAGCAGGCCACCGGGAAGGTTACGAGGAAGTCCGTCCGCAAGCGGGTCGCGAAGGCGGTCGATGCCGTCGCCGGCCGGAAGACCACCTCCAAAGCGAAGACCCCACCGAAGAAAGCGGCGTCCAAGCAGGCTCCGGAAAAGAAGACGGCGGGACAGGAGCTCCGGCGCCCTGAAACCTCCGACGCCGCACGGGAGCACGCAGCCTCGTAGGAAAGACCTGACCCTCGGGGCCCGCGCCGAACGTCCGGGGCGGGCGAATGTCTGCCGGCCTGCTTTTACGCCGGAGCTGACTTTGCCGTTTGGCATCTTGGCGCTCCGAGGCAGGGAACCCGGACTGAGCCGGGTCCCTGATCCGAGGGTCAGGCGAAGGCGTCGTCGCTGGGCGTCGACACTTGCCCCCGCGCACCGCCCGCGCTGACCAGGATTTGCCCTTCCGACAGGCCTGCACCGTCCTGCACCTCGTACACTCGCGCATGGCCCGAGGCGCCACCAGCTCCAGCGTCGAGCCCGCGGCAAAGCCCGTGAAGCGGATCACGTCGCCGCTGGTCTGGCCCGCATCCTGGAAGTCCACGAGCAGGTCGGTGGCGCCCCTGACGGCGATGTCGCCAAGGGCGATGCGGAAAATGTCGTTGCCTGCACCGCCGCCCATTCGGTCAGCCCCGACGACTGCCAGCACGCTGGGTCGGGTCGGGCTCCGCCGGCCTACGCGATGGCCGTATGGGGTGGGGGAGCGGCCCCTCACCCTCCGCCCTGAAGCGGACGTTCCGCCTCCGACCCAACTACCACGAAGAAGCGATTTCGTCGGGGGCTCTGACGCAGACCTAATCCGTGCCTTCGTTGCGGTCTGCTTGCCCAAGCACGATCCGCTGCAACGCGCCGACGGCTGTCTCGATCTGCGTTTCGTTGAGCGACGAGTAGCCGAAGACCAGCATGTCGTCCCGTGCACCCGGATCGAAGTCGTAGGCAGCTCCGCTCGAAAGGGCGTAGACGCCGATGCCCTGCTCTCGCGCCATGATCTGGATCTGCCGAGCGGGCGGAAAGCCGGGCGGGAGGCGCCAGACCAGGTGCAGGCCACTCTCGCCGCCGAGGACGACAGCCCCGTCGAACGTCCTGCGAAGTGCTCCAACCAGACAGTCACGGCGCGCCTTGTAGACCTGCCTCAGGCGGCGCAGGTGCCGGTCGAAGTGCCCCTCGTCGATGAAGGCGGCGAGCGCGGCCTGCTCAAGCCAGGCCTGGCCATTGCTCATCCGTGCTTTCAGCATCCGCGCCTCGTCCCAAAACATGCGCGGGACCGTGGCGAAGCCGATGCGCAGGCCGGCGCCTACCGACTTCGAGAACGTCCCGGCGTAGAAGACGCGCCGGCCTCCGTCGAGACCGGCCAGAGCCGTCAGCGGCGGCCCGTCGTACCGGAAGTCGCTGTCGTAATCGTCCTCGACGATGTAGCTGTCGGTTTCCTCCGCCCATCGCAGCAGGGCCAGGCGCCGCGTCAGCGGCATGGTGGCTCCGGTTGGGAATTGATGCGACGGCGTGACGTAGAGCAGGCTGCCTTTGGCCGTGGGCAGGAGGTCCGTTCGCAGCCCCTCGCCGTCGACCGGAACCGGATGGATCTCCAGACCGGCGTTCCGGAAGATGAGCGAGGCTCCGAGGTAGCAGGGATTCTCGATGCAGAGTTGCCGGGTGTGTCCCTTCAGCAAGTTGAACACGAGGTTGAGCGCGTCCTGCCCACCCGTGGTCACGATGACCTGATCTTCCGTCACCGCCACCGCTCTGGCGCGCCGCAGGTGCGTGCTGATGGCCATGCGCAAATCCGGGAGGCCGGCCGGATCGCAGTAATCGGTGAGGTAGGCCGTCTCCCGCGCCAGAAGCCGCGTCACGATCCGTCGCCAGATGGCCAGCGGGAACCCCGCCGGATCGGACCGCCCGACCCAGAAGTCGAGTTCGGGTCGGTCGCCGCCGCCGCCGGGCGAGCCGGCGAAGCACAGCAGGGGTTCGCTCGATGCGTCCGGCACCGGGCCGTTCGTCAGGGACCGACTGCCCTGTTGGATCAGGAGGAGACTATCCGGCGAGATCGGCTCCACGAACAGGCCCGCCGTGCCGCGCGCCCTCACGTAGCCCTCCGCCGCAAGGCGTTCATAGGCCAGCAACACCGTGTTGCGGGACACGCGGAGGCGCTCCGCCAGCAATCGGCTTGGAGGCAGTGCCATGCCGGCCTTGATCTGCCCATCCAGGATGATCTCCCGAACCTGGTCGAACACCTGTGCCTGGAGCGGCTTCTCGGACTTGGCGTCTAGGGTGAGCGTCAGTTCCACACGTTCCATCCTGCCCGAGGTCGCCTGCTGGCCGTGACGTACCCCGTCCCTGTCGTCACGAACCAAGCCTCAGGCGGACCGCGCCGATCCGCGACAAAACCGTTGGTACCATGGCCCAACACTCATTTGGCCCTTCCACCGGACCAAAATTTGGAATTGTTTGCACTTGAGTGCATTGTGCTGACGCACTGGGCCGGCCCGCCAGAAAAATAAGGCGGGACGCTCGGCCGTGGAGGAAACATGAACGAGATCGTCAAGCCCGACTCCCTGATCGTCGCCGAGGCCGAGAGCCTGACCGAGACCTTCTTCGGCGGCTGCCCGCACGACTGTCCCGACACCTGCTCGATGATCTTCGAGGTCAAGGACGGGGAGCTGCTCGGCGTGCGCGGCAATCCGGATCATCCGATGACCCGCGGCGGTTTGTGCGTGAAGCTGAAGGACTACGAGAAGCGCCATTACCACCCGGACCGGCTGCTCTACCCGATGAAGCGCGTCGGCCCGAAGGGCTCCAAGCAGTTCGAGCGCATCACATGGGACGAGGCCCTCGACACCATCGTCACGCGCTGGAAGGCGATCATCGACCAGTACGGCCCCGAGGCGATCGCGCCCTACAGCTACCTCGGCAACCAGGGCCTGGTGCACGGGTTGAACGGCGGCGATGCCTTCTTCAACCGCATGGGCGCCACCGTGACCGAGCGCACCTTCTGCGGCGAGGGCTCGTGCACTGCCTGGCTTCTCACCGTCGGCCCGACCGCGGGACTCGACCCGGACAGCTACATCCACTCCAAGTACATCGTGATCTGGGCCTGCAACTCGGTCAGCACGAACCTGCACCACTGGGCCATCGTCAAGGACGCCCAGAAGAAGGGCGCCAAGGTCGTCGTCATCGACACCTACGCCTCCCGCACCGCCAAGGCGGCCGACTGGCACATCGCGCCGAAGCCCGGCACCGATGGCGCGCTCGCCATGGCGCTCATCAACTCGATCATCGAGCAAGGCCTGGTCGACCAAGACTACGTCGACAACTACACGGTCGGCTTCGAGGAGTTGAAGGAGCGGGCCAGCACCCGCACGCCGGAATGGGCTGCCGAGATCACCGGCGTCCCGGCCGAGGACATCCGCAAGCTCGCCCGCGAGATGGCGACCGAGCAGCCGGTCGGCATCCGCATGGGCGTGGCGCTGGAACGGCATTACGGCGGTGGCCAGACCATCCGGGCGGTGTCGTCCATCCCGGCGCTCACCGGCGCCTGGCGCCACGTCGGCGGCGGCGTCACCCAGTTCGGTGTCTGGGAGCATCCCTACAAGTTCGACGTGATGTGCCGGCCCGACCTGATCCCGGAGGGTACCCGCGTCATCAGCAACCTTCAGATCGGACGCGCGCTCACCGGCGAGCTGAAGCTCGACCCGCCGATCATGTCGATGATGTGCTGGAACTCGAACCCCGTCACGCAGGCGCCCGAGACCGACAAGATCGTCGCCGGGCTGATGCGCGAGGACCTGTTCATGGTCTCGGCCGAGCACTTCATCTCGGACACCGCCTCCTATGCCGACATCGTGCTTCCGGCGACGATGGGCGCGGAGATGGAGGACATGATCCTGTCCTGGGGCCACCTCTACCTGACCTACAACACCAAATGCGCGGATGCGCCCGGCGAGGCGATCCCGAACAACGAGATCTTCCGCCAGCTCGCGGCCCGGCTCGGTTTTGAGGAAGAGAACTTCAAGTGGACCGACACGGAGTGCCTGGAGCACTACGTCGACTGGAACGCCCCGGCCTGCGAGGGCATCGACCTCCAGTACATGCGCGAGCACGGCTTCGCCCGGCTGAAGGTCGGCACGCCGGACGACCGCGCGCCCCACCGCGAGGGCAACTTCCCGACGCCGACCGGCAAGTGCATGTTCATGGTCGAGGGCGCCACGAACTTCGTCGCGCCACCGTTCCGGCAGATGTACGAGGGCTTCCAGCCCGGCGAAGCGCTCGATCCGCTACCCGACTACCTCGGCCCGCGCGAGTCCCACACCAACGACCCGGCACTGGCCAAGCGCTTCCCGCTCAACATCGTCTCGCCCAAGAGCCACTACTTCCTGAACTCCTGCTACGCCAACATGGAGGACAAGCAGAAGGGCCAGGGCGAGCAGTTCGTGATGATCAACCAAGCCGACGCCGACACCCGCGGTATCAGGGACGGCGACAAGGTTCAGGTTGCCAACGACCGCGGCGCCTTCAAAGGCGTGGCGCGCATCACCGACGATGTGAAGGCCGGCATCGTGGTCGCGACGCTCGGCTACTGGCGTCAGCTCAACGAGGGCACGGTCAACAGCATCTCCTCGGGGGCCTTCACCGACATGGGCCACGCCCCGTCCTTCTCGGACAACCTCGTCGAGGTGGCCCGGGCGAACTGAGGTCAACGCTTGGCTGCGCAGCAAACAGGCGTCCTACGGGACGCTTGTTCCTGATCCACGGTTCTTTGGTCAGCCTGCGCCGAGAACGCATTGTGAGAGCCCCCGGGTGTTCGTCGAAAGCACGGCCAGGTGTCCGCTTCTTCCATCCTCACGCCCGAACGCGGACCGGAAAAAATCCATCCGGTTCAGGCGTCGGTCATCCTCCACCGAGCTGCTGCGAAGCGGAGCTTCTTGAGGTCGGTGAAGGGACACAAAGAGACGGAACCGAGTGTCAGGTTCTACCCACGAGAAGCTTTCCGCGATCCCGTGTCGTTTGGGCACGCCGGTCGGAGAGCAACGGCGCTGGCGTGAGACCGTTGGCGCAAGCTGTCGTCGGCAGACTGTCTTGGACAAGCTGTCTTGGGCAAGCTCTCCCGGGTTGAGGATACCAACATCATGACCAAGGTCGCGGTCGTTACCGGCGGAACCGCCGGAATCGGGCTTGCCACCGCCTACCTCTTCGCCCGGCGCGGCTGGGCGGTCGCGGTCATCGCCCGCGATCCGGAGCGCCTGCGGAGGACCGAGGCCGCGCTCGCGGCCTATGGCGGGTCCGTCCTGGCGATCTCGGCGGATGTGGCGGATGCGGCCGCAATCGACGCCGCCGCCGAGCGGATCGAGGGCGAGATCGGGCCGATCCGGGCCTGGGTCAACAACGCGATGGCGACCATCGTGAACCCGGCCGACCGGATCACGCCGGACGAGTACAAGCGGGTCACCGAGACGACCTATCTGAGCCAGGTCTACGGAACGCTCGCGGCCCTGCGCCACATGAAGCCGCGCAACCGGGGCGCCATCATCCAGGTCTCGTCCGGCCTCGGCATCCGCGCGGCGCCGCTCCAGGCGCCCTATTGCGCGGCGAAGTTCGCGGTCTCGGGCTTCACCGACGCCCTGCGCTCCGAACTGATCCACGACGCGGTCGACGTCTCCCTCAGCGTGGTCTACCTGCCGGCCGTCAACACCCCGCAGTTCAACTGGGCCCGCAACCGCACCGGCCACGGGCAGTACGCCCCCGACCCGGTCTACGATCCGCGCCTCTGCGCCGAGGCCATCGTCGCCACGGCCGAGAATCCGAGCCGCGAGGTCTGGGTCGGCCACAGCACGGTGATGATGGCCGCCGCCCAGGCCCTGATGCCGGGCTACGCCGATGCCAAGGCCGCCACGATGTGGTCGGCGCAGCTGACCGATGAACCGGCGCCCGACAAGGCCGGCAACCTCTTCGCGCCGGTGCCGGGCGATGTGGGCATCGACGGGCGCTTTTCGGACCGGACCAAGGCCACCCGCAGCGCCTATTGGACGAGCCGGGATCGCGACCTCCTCGTCGCCGGCCTGACCGGCGTGGTCGCCCTCGGCCTGTTCGGCGTCGCGGCGCTGGCCCGGGCACCGCGGCGGCTGTTGCGGAGGCCCTGAGCGCGGCGGCTCCCTCTCTCCCCCCGGACTGCGACCTGAGCGGCCCCGGTGAACCGGGTGCAGCTTTGGTGTCTTCTACGCTATAGCTGTTCCAAGGTTCCCTGATTCCGGGCACCGCATCGGACGAGGTTTCCTATGGAAGTCGACGCGCTCCTGCTCTCGCGCATCCAGTTCGGCTTCACCATGGCCTTCCACATCATCTTCCCGGCCTTCACCATCGGGCTGGCGAGCTTTCTCGCCCGCCTGGAAGCCCAGTGGCTGTGGACCAAGAACCCGATGTACCGGAACCTGTACCGGTTCTGGGTCAAGGTGTTCGCGGTTTCGTTCGGCCTCGGCGTCGTCTCCGGCATCGTGATGAGCTACCAGCTCGGCACCAACTGGTCGCGCTACTCCGACTTCACCGGCAACGTGCTGGGGCCACTGATCCAATACGAGGTCATCACCGCCTTCTTCCTCGAGGCGGGCTTCCTCGGGATCATGCTGTTCGGCTGGGATCGGGTCGGCGACCGGCTGCACTTCGTCTCGACCTGCATGGTGGCGCTCGGGACGCTGATCTCGGCCTTCTGGATCCTGTCCGCCAATTCGTGGATGCAGACGCCGGACGGCTTCGTCGTCGAGAACGGCCGGGCCATCGCCACCGACTGGTGGAAGGTGATCTTCAACCCGTCCTTCCCGATCCGCTATGCCCACATGGTGCTGGGCTGCTTCCTCACCACGGCCTTCGCGGTGGCGGGCATGTCGGCCTGGATGATCCTGCGCGGGCGCAAGGAACCGGCCGAGAAGGTGGCGGGCGCCCGGATCTCGCTGTCCATGGCCCTGTGGTTCGCGGTGATCTTCACGCCGATCCAGATCTTCGTCGGCGACAGCCACGGTCTCGCGGTGCTCAAGCTGCAGCCGACCAAGCTCGCGGCGATCGAGGCCAACTGGGACCGGCAGGCGAACATGCCCCTGCTGCTGTTCGCGATTCCCAACATGGAGGCGGAGAAGAACGACTTCGAGATCGGCATCCCGCGGCTCGGCAGCTTCATCCTCACCCACGACTTCTCGGGGGTGGTGCCGGGCCTGAAGGACGTGCCGCGCGACCAGCGCCCGCCGGTCTGGCCCGTGTTCTATGCGTTCCGCATCATGGTGGCGATCGGCATGGCCATGCTGGGCCTGAGCCTGTGGAGTCTCTACCTGCGCTGGCGGGGCACGCTCTACACGAACCGCTGGTTCCTCAGGGCGGCGATGCTGATGACGCCGTCCGGCTTCGGCGCCGTCCTGTTCGGCTGGTTCACCGCCGAGATCGGGCGCCAGCCCTACATCGTCTACGGTCAATTGCGGACGGCGGACGCGCATTCGCCCCTGACGGTCAATGCCGTGACGACCTCCCTGATCGCCTTCCTGATCGCCTACGCGTTCATCTTCGGCTTCGGCAGCTACTACCTCGCCAAGCTGTTGCGCAAAGGCCCCGAGCCCCTCGAGGAGGCCATGCGCGGCGGCGACGTGGCGCAGAAGCCCAAGCGTCCCCTCTCCGCGGTCAACGAAAGTCTCACCCCCGCCTGAGGGGCACCGTGGCCCGGCTCAGAGCCGGGCCACGCACTCGCTCTGGTGCTGGACCCGTCCGCGCTCGCCGCCCGACCGCATGGGGCTGGCCTCGACCACCGGAGCGAGCCCGAGGTGGCGCGCCAGGGCGACGAGGTCTTTCAGGCGACCGGTCTGGGTCTTCCGACGCAGGTTGAGGCGGTGGGTCTCCACCGTGCGCACGCTGAGGCTCAGGCGGCGAGCCACCTCCTTGTTGCTGAAGCCGGCGCTGAGGAAGCGCAGGATCTCGGCCTCACGCGGCGTCAGGCCCTCGCTGGCGGGCAGCACGGCCGGCGCTGGCGTCTCGGCGCCCCGCGCCTCGGATCGCGCAGCCAGGCTCAGGATGGCGCCGCACACGTCCCGCGGCGTCGCGCTGCGGGCCACGAAGGCGTCGGCGCCCGCTTCCACCAATTGGCGCAGCAGGTCGGCGCGCAGCAGGTCGAAGCCCACCAGGACGTTTAGGCCCGGCGCGCGCTCCTTGAGAGCCGCGATGTCGGCGGCAATCGAGGCCTCCGGCTGCGATCCGACGAAGACCAGGGCGACGCTCCGCGCCGGTGCGCGCGCGAGATCCGACTCACTTAAAGTCTGCAGACGCGGCTCATGTTCGATCACCGCTCGAAAGGTCGAGGCGAACCCGGATGGCTCATTGACGATCAAGACTCCGACGGCGTCATTCATGCCGCATTACTCCCCGTTGTCCCGCCACGACACACCGCGACGGCCCTTGGGAGAGTCAGATCAATTTCCGTTCCAGAGCTTTATTGACCAAACCTCGCGCGAAACCCCGTCGACCTGCTTCGAAACTCGCCTGAAATCCCGCATGACTGTGGTGAACGCTGTGCAGATGCCCCACCCTGGTCGCGGGCCTCGTCCCGCACTGGGACAGACGACGCGGCCGGATGGTTGGGAATTCCTCGGGCGCCGGCTCAGCCGGCACGGGCCAGGACGAGATCGGATGCGGCGCTGACGACGCGGTTGCGGCCGGTGGTCTTGGCCTCGTAGAGGGCGATGTCGGCGCGCTTGAGCAGCCCCTCGACGGTGTCGCCCTCCGACCATTCGCTGACGCCGAAGCTGCAGGTGAGGCGGATCGGCACGCGGCCGCCGCGGATGCGCAGGGCCTCCATGGCACGGCGCAGGCGGGTGGCGATGGCCTCGGCCTCGGTACCGGCCCGGTGCGGCAGGACGATCCCGAATTCCTCGCCGCCGAGGCGGCCGACGATTCCGTCCAGCGCCAGTTCGCGGCAGACGGCCTGGATGGCGGCATCGCCGACATCGTGGCCGTACTCGTCGTTGATGCGCTTGAAGTGGTCGATGTCGAGCAGGATCGCCGACATCTTGCCATGGTCGCCGACCCGCTCCGCGGCATCGCGCGACTTCTGCAGGAAGGCGCGGCGATTCAGGAGACCCGTGAGCGAGTCGGTCTCGGCCAGGCGGATCAGTTCGCTCTGCATCGTGGTCAGGCGCTCGGCGGCCCGCAGGCGGGCATGAAGCTCCTCCGGTCCCGGCGGCTTCTCGATGAAGTCGTCGGCGCCGCTGTCGAGGGCCTCGGCGAGGTTCCGCGCGTTGCGGGCGGACGACATCGTGATGACGTAGAGCGGGCGATTGGCCTCCGCCAGCAGACGGGCGGACCAGCACAATTCGAGGCCGCCCAAGGGCCGGACCTCGAGGCTGGTGATCAGCACCCGCACCGATGCGGTGTTCTCGACATAGTCGAGCGCTTCCGCCGAGTCGGTAAAGGCCGTGACGGTGTGGCCGTTGGGTTCCAGCAGGGCCGAGATCATCTTGAGCACGACCCGACTGGTGTCGACGAGGACGATATGCATGGCGTGGCCCGACCACCTTCACGGTTGTTGACGTGAGGATGACAGGAACAGAT
Organism: Methylobacterium sp. 37f; assembly: GCF_023093475.1. Classification (NCBI taxonomy): domain Bacteria; kingdom Pseudomonadati; phylum Pseudomonadota; class Alphaproteobacteria; order Hyphomicrobiales; family Methylobacteriaceae; genus Methylobacterium; species Methylobacterium sp. 37f. The sequence continues at coordinate 74,830 of NZ_JAGHKN010000006.1, read as the reverse complement.
TAACCGCTTGCCAAAGCGTCCCGAGCCGAAACATCTTTCGTTCGTGGGCGGACAGCCCTGGCCGAGCCTATCGGTGCGAGACGCGAACCGGGATGACCCGCGCGCCGCCGCTCATCTCGGCTGCGGCGGGCGCAGCCTGGACGGAGGCCGGCCCGGTCTGCCGTGCGGGCTCCGACCAGCGGCCCCGGCGATCGCGGACCACAACCCTGGAGCGGCCCATCGCGGACCGGGACCGGATGGTTCCGCGAGCCTCGGCGCGCGGCGCTTCGATGACATAGACGGTCGGCGTGCCCGGGCGGGTGCTGCGGATACCCGCGACGGTCGGAATCCCGTAGGTGCCGTAGCCCCAGGCGCTCGGCACCAGCTCGCTCGGGCGGGGAACCCGCGTCAACGGTGCCCCGACATAGGCGCCCTCGATCAGCGCGCCGCCGTAGCCGTAGCCCTGGTCGTGCCCATCCGGGAAGGCCTGGCCGTAGGGCGAGCGGTGGCCATAGCCCGACGTTCCGGCGTACGCGACATCCTGGGCGCAGGCCGCGCCGGTCGCGGCTGCGAGAACGAGGGCCGCACCGAGGAGGCGGGCGCCGAGGGGCGCCGGCAGGAAGCGAGTGGTCATGGGGGGCCGAACTCCGACGCGCGCCGATTCGGAGGAAAACCACCCCATTCCACCGGTCGTTCCCGCCCCCTGCGCAACGGACACCGTCGAAGACTGCTTAGGGCGCGAGGCAAGGCGCGCCGAACGCAGCCCGGAACAGAAGCGGCCCAAGACAAAAGCAGTTCAGCACGAAACAGCAGTTCAAACGAAAAACCCTGCCGGGCGGCAGGGTTTCGGTGTCTCACGTCAAGAATCTCGGCCTCAGGTCTTGAGACTGGAAATTTTCAGCCCACCCCGTGGAGCCAATCCGCCTAACGGCAGGTGGTGACCCGGCGCACGATCCAGCCTTCGCCCTCGATCCACAGGCGTCGACGCGCGCGGCTGCAATTGACCGCCTCGTCCTCGGATTCCGTCACGGCCGCCACCGGTGTAATCGTCGGGCTGGAGCCGGAGGCCTTGGCCGGCCCCTGATCGGCCGCGGGTGCCGCCATGACGACACCACCGGAGACGCCGAATCCCATCAAGAAGAAAGCGCCCGCGAGTGCGGGCATCCGCAGTCGATTTGCCATCATCGGAAAGTCTCGCTCGCACATCCCTCGGTGGACGTGCCCTCAACGTGTCGGGTTTGCGCAACGGCCTGCGTTGCTGCTTGAACAGTTAAGTCGCGAGCGGGCTGAAGGGTTGCAGTCAAGAGACCTGCCGGAGCATAAATCGTTGCTCGGCAACGCCGAAATCTCAGGGCGTCGCCGTGACGGACAACATCGGCAGCGTGATCGCCAATTCGGTGACGGCGGCCCGCGGCGTGGCCCGGTCGGACACCACCAGCGCGCCCAGCCCGAGGACGAGACTGAAGGCCAGCAGGGCCGTCTCGATCCCGCGATAGAACCCGTCCATCTCACATCTCCGGCGCTGCGATGCCCGGCCGACCGCGCGGCCCCGCATCGCCCATGATCGCCCCGGGAGTGTGAGGGAACCGTAACCGAAGCGCGGTTCAGGCCCGCCCCAGCACCGCCATGTGGGCGAGGTCCGGTTCGGGCGGCTGCATCAGGGCGGCCGCCAGATGGGCTTCCAGCACGATGAGATCGCAATCCGGATCCGGCTCCCAGCCGCAGCGGCACCCGTTCGGGCCTTCATGAGCCTGAGCCACCTGGCGGTAGAGGGCCCCGACGACGCGGGCCGCCACCTCCAGGGCCGACATCGCCGGCAACGGCGCGCGGTTCAGGCTCTGCCAGAACGCCCGGCGCAGGGCCTCGTCGAGGTGACCCTCGGGCGACGCCGACTCGGCGCAGGCCGGCCTGGCCTGTCCGGCGACCGTCCGGGCGGCATCTCCACCGCTCACGCGCGCTCTCCCAATGCCCAGTTCGCAGGTTCCCAGGTCGCGGGTTCCAAGGTCGCGGGTTCCCAGGTCGCAGGTTCCCAGGTCGCAGGTTCCCAGGTCGCGGGCGCCCGATCGCTCATCCCCCGGCCCTCCGCCCGCGTCCGCCAGTGCGCCGGAACCAGCGCCGGGTCCGCCTCCGGCACGCCGGCCAGGGCGTCGATGATGTCGGTCAGGCGATGCAGCCGCAGGTCGAGGGCCGAGCCGTCCCACCAGGCGAGCCGCGCATAGCCGCGCATCCAGTCCAGCGTGCGTTCCATCGTCCTGCTCTCCCGGCGGCTTTTGTTCCGTGAAGGCAAGGTTTGAAAGCTGGCACTCGGCTTGGCAAGCAATTCAGACAAGATTGGAATTGATTGAATCTTGTATCATTCCAATATTCGGTCAGTTTTAATTTGGAGGCATTCCACGCGGGGAGAAAACGGGCCATCTTTCCGGCGCTTGCCCGGACGGACTTTGTCTCCGGCAGACTGTCGGCCCCGAACGATCAGCAGGACGGCCCCGGGCTCGGTCCGGCCGCCGCGCCGTCTCGTGCCGCACGGTACCTGCCACGCAGGCCTCAGGCCGATTCGGCCTTCGTCACAGGATCATCCGCATGATCATGAGGCCGAGGAGCAGACCGGCCAGGCCGAGCACCATCGAGCCCAGGATGTAGATGATCGCCGCACCGACCTCGCCGCGCTCCAGCAGCAGGATGCCGTCGAGCGCGTAGGAGGAGAAGGTGGTGAAGCCGCCGAGCACGCCGGTCGCGAGGAACAGCCGCATCGGCTGGCTGCCGCTGCGCATGGCGTACCACCCGGCGAGCACGCCCATCAGGATCGACCCGAGGATGTTGATGCCCATCGTGCCGTAGGGAAAGCTCGTGCCGAAGCGCAGGGCGGCGAGCCCGACACCGTGGCGGGCCATGCCGCCGAGACCGGCGCCGAGAAAGACGATGAGGAACCCCATGCGGCCGCGATCTCCCTGAAACCGGCAACCGGCCCGGATCGCTCGACAGCATACGCCCAAATTCCGCAGGTGCGTCGTCCGATCCCGGTTTGCCCCCGAGGTCCACAGGGTCGGTCCCGCTTTTTTCGCGTCGGCGGTTCGACGGTGGGAAAGTGGGAGACAGCAAGTGGGAGTTGGTGAGCAAGGGCCGGGAAGCGGGCGTTTTGCGGACAACGCATCGTTTCGGCGACAAGATGCGCTGCGGTTTATCTCGGATTAACCAAGTTGGGGCTGTAGTGGTCCCGTTAAGATTGATGTTTCCTCAACAGGCACCTTCATCCGATCCTGGTTTCGCTTAACCTTTTCTTCAGGTGTGCGCAGCTGGACCGGTGTCCGTTCGGGACTTGCGTATCCGAGTAGCGCCCGCATGAACGACGCTGTGTATCCGTACGGCCGCCGTCTCCGCCGCCCTCGCCGGCCGCGCGGTCGGGTGCTGCTCCAGACGTCCCTGGTCGCGCTGCTCTGCGGCGTCTTCCCGCGCCTGACCGCGCCGGAGGGGACGGTGCCCGCCGGACCGGGACCGTCCGTCCTGGCGGCGGTCCGCGCCCCCAGCGCCTCCGCGTGGATGCTCGACCCGACCCCGGCGCTCGGGGCGTCCGTGCCCCGGCTGGCGCAGGCTTTGCCGCTCGCCGCCACGCTGGTCCCGGCGGTTGCGCCCGCCACCGTGCTGGCGATGGTGACGCCGCGCGCCTTGCCGGCCACGCCGATGCGGGTATCCCAACCCGTGGCGCAACCCATGGCGCAACCCATGGCCCAACCGGTGGCCCAGCTCGTTCCCCTGCCGGTCCCGCGTCCGGCCGGGCTCCTGGCCCAGGTCCAGGCCCAGGTCCAGGTCCAGGTCCCGGGTCAGGCCGAGCCGGCCCGCTTCGCCCTTCGGTCCGAGCCGACCCTGCGCGCCCTGACGACGCGCCGGACCCGGACGGAGCGGGCGCAGGCCAATGCCGAGGCCGAGCGCTCGTTCTTCGACACGGTGTTCGGGACCCGCCGGGCGCCGGACCCGGAACCGCGCACCACCCTCGCCTACGCGTCGGTCGATCCGACCCTCGATCCGGGACCGCGCCGGATCATCGAGAGCAATCCGGGGGTGAGCGCCGGCACCGCCGTCTACGACATCACCGCCCGCACCGTGACGCTGCCGAGCGGCGAGCGGCTGGAGGCTCATTCGGGTCTGGGCGAGAGCATGGACAACCCGCGCCACGTCCATCGCCGGATGCGCGGCTCCACCCCGCCCGGCACCTACGACCTCACCGAGCGCGAGGCCCTGTTCCACGGCGTGCGGGCGATCCGGCTCAACCCGGTCGGCGGCAGCGCGGCGATCCACGGCCGCGACGGCATCCTGGCCCATACCTACATGCTGGGCCCGAGCGGGGCCTCCAACGGCTGCGTCTCCTTCCGGGACTACAACCGCTTCCTCCAGGCCTACCTGCGCGGCGAGGTCCGCCGCCTCGTGGTGGTGGCCGGACGCGGCGATGCGGGTCCGAGCTTCGCCGAACGCCTGTTCGGCCGCGCGACGCGCTGAGCGCCGCGCACCGGGGGGCACGCGGCTCTCGATCGTCGGGACGGACGGCGGTTCGCCGTCAGCCGATGATCTTGTCGATGGTGATCGGCAGGTCGCGGATGCGCTTGCCGGTGGCGTGGAACACCGCGTTGGCCACCGCCGCCGCCGTGCCGACGATGCCGATCTCGCCCAGGCCCTTCACGCCCATCGGATTGGCCCTGTCGTCCTCCTCGACGAAGATCACGTCGATGTCGAAGATGTCGGCATTCACCGGCACGTGATACTCTCCGAGATTGTGGTTCATGAACCGGCCGATGGTGTGGTCGAGCATGGATTCCTCCTCCAGCGCTGAGCCGATGCCCATCACCACGCCGCCGAGGATCTGGCTGCGCGCCGTCTTGGTGTTGAGGATCTTGCCCGCCGCGATCGCCGAGACGACGCGGGTGACGCGCACCACGCCGAGATCCTCGTCGACCTTCACCTCGGCGAAGATGGCCGAGTGGGTGTAGCCGGCGAAGTCCTGGGAATGGTTGGAATCGGGGCCGGCCGAGCCGGTGGCCTCGATCTTGTCCATCCCCGCCTTCGCCATCACCTCCGTGAGGGCGATGCTGCGGGACGGGTCGCCTGCCACCGAGATGCGCCCCTCCTTGAACACCGCGCGATCGAAATCGACGTTGGCGAGCGGCGAATCGTCGAGGCCGCGCGCCAGGGTGAAGACCTGGGCGGCGATCTCGCGACAGGCCTTCATCACCGCCGTGCCCGAGGAGGCCGCCGTCCAGGAGCCGCCGGCGATCGGCGCGTTGGCGAGCCTGGAATCGCCGAGCTTCGTCGTCACGTCCGTCATCGGCAGGCCGAGCGCATCGGCGGCGATCTGGGTCAGGATGGTGTAGGTGCCGGTGCCGATGTCGCCGGTCTGGTTGCCGACCACGAGCTTGCCGTCGGCCGTCAGCGTGGCCTGGGCGCTCGATTGCTGCATCAGCGCCTCCCAGATGCCGGTGGCCATGCCCCAGCCCACCAGTTCGCGCCCCTCTTTCATCGAGCGCGGCTCAGGGTTGCGGCCCGACCAGCCGAAGCGCTCGGCCCCCTCCGCATAGGCCGCGCGCAGGGATTTCGAGCTGAACGGCTTGTCCTGGGTGCGGTCCTTCTCGGCGTAGTTCCTGAGGCGCAGGTCGATCGGGTCCTGGCCCGTCGCGTGGGCGAGTTCGTCCATGGCGATTTCGAGGGCGAACACGCCCGTCACCGCACCCGGCGCCCGCATGTCGGAGGGGGTGTAGGTGTCGATCTTGGCCAGACGGTAATCGAGGGCGACGTTCGGGCAATCGTAGAGGATGCCCGACCAGTTCACGACCACCTCCTGGTAATCCTCGAAGCCGGAGGTGCCGGAGATCGCCTCGTGCCGGACGGAGGTCAGCGCCCCGTCGGCCTCGGCCCCGAGAGCGATGGTCTGGCGCACGTCGGGGCGGTAGCCGAAGGTGAACATCTGGTCGCGGGTCAGGGTCACCCGCACCGAACGCTCGAGTTCGCGCGCCGCCATCACGGCGAGGAAGAGCTGGTATTGCGGGCGAAGCCCCGAGCCGAAGCCGCCGCCGAGATAGGGGTTGAGGACGTGGACGTCGTCCTTCTTCATCCCGAACACGCCGGTGATGTAGCCGAGGCTGTTCGAGACGCCCTGGATCTTGTCGTAGACGGTGAGCTTGCCGCCGCCCTCCCAGACCACGGTCGAGGCGTGGGGCTCCATCGGGTTATGGTGCTCCACGGCCATGTGGTAGTGGTTGGTGAGCTGGACCGGCGCGGCCTTGTAGGCGCCGTCCGCATCGCCCCAGGGCGCCGGCGGCGGCTTGATGCCGGAGCGCTTCTTCGGCGGCACGTAGGCCACGTCCTCCAGGCTCCTGAGATCGGTGGTCGGCGCCTCGGCCTCGTAGGTGAGCTTGATCAGCGAGGCGGCGTAACGGGCCGTGCCGAAATCCTCGGCCACCACCAGGGCCACCGGCTGGCCGCTGTAATGGACCTTGTCGTCGTAGAGCGGCCGGAAGGGCGAGCCCGGAGGCGCGACCTGGTCCTGGTAATTGTAGTCGAGCCAGGCGGTGCGCGGCCGGTTCGCGTGGGTGAACACCTTGACGACGCCCGGCACCGCTTCGGCGGCGGCGGTGTCGATGGACAGGATGCGGCCGCGGGCGATGCCGCTCGACACCACGTAGCCGTGGGTCAGGTCGGGGGCGGCGAATTCGCCGGCATACTTCGCCTGGCCGGTGACCTTGGCCGGGCCGTCGACGCGGCTCTGCGCCGTGCCGACATAGGTGTCGGTGCCTGAGGTGCTGATGCTGTGGGCCATGAGGGTTCCTTCAGGCGATGCGCTTGTCGGACTGCGACTGCGGCGTGCCGGCGGCGGCCTGGGCGAGGCCGCGGGCAATGGCACGACGCGCGAGTTCGATCTTGAATGCGTTCTCGGATTGGGGCTGCGCCTCGGCCACCACGATGTCGGCGGCCGCTGCGAAGGTCTCCGCAGTGGCGGGCTTGCCGACCAGGAAGGCCTCGGCCTGCGCGTTGCGCCACGGCTTGTGGGCGACGCCGCCGAGCGCGAAGCGCGCGGACCGGATGGTGTCGCCGTCGCGCTTGATCACGGCCGCCACCGAGACCAGCGCGAAGGCGTAGGAGAGCCGGTCGCGCAGCTTCAGGTAGGTGTGGTGGGCGCCGAACTCCTCGTCGGGCAGATCGACCGCGAGCACGATCTCGTCCGCCGCCAGGGTAGTGTCCCGCTCCGGCGCGTCGCCGGGAAGGCGGTGGAAGTCGGCGAACGGAATGGTGCGCTCGCCCCCCGGGCCCGCGACCCGGACCTTGGCTTCGAGCGCGGCGAGCGCCACGCACATGTCGGAGGGGTGGGTGGCGATGCAGGACGGGCTCGTCCCGAAGATGGCGTGGATGCGGTTGACGCCGCCGATGGCGGAGCAGCCGGTGCCCGGCTCGCGCTTGTTGCAGGGCGTGGCGTCGTCATAGAAATAGTAGCAGCGGGTGCGCTGCAGCAGGTTGCCGCCGGTGGTGGCGGCGTTGCGCAGCTGCCCCGAGGCTCCGGCCAGGATCGCGCTCGACAGGAGCGGATAGCGAGCCTGGACCTGCGCGTCGTAGGCCACCGTCGAATTCGTCACCAGGGCGCCGAGGCTGAGGCCGCCGTCGCGCTCCTCGATCCGGTCGAGGGGCAGCCGGGTGATGTCGATGAGGCGCTCCGGCCGCTCGACATTGTACTTCATCAGATCGACGAGGTTGGTGCCGCCGGCGATGAAGCGGCTGTTGGCGCCCGCCGCGATGGCGCGCACCGCCTCGTCCACGGTGGTCGGGCGGACGTAATCGAAGCGGTTCATCGTGCGGCTCCCGCGTGCATCACGTCTTCGATCGCATCGACGATGTTGGTGTAGGCGCCGCAGCGGCAGATGTTGCCGCTCATCGCCTCGCGGATTTCTTCGCGGGAATGGGCGTGGCCTTCCGTCATCATCCCCACCGCCGAGCACAGCTGGCCGGGCGTGCAGTAGCCGCACTGGAAGGCGTCGTGCTCGACGAAGGCCGCCTGGAGCGGATGCAGGCCCTCCGCGCCCGCGACGCCCCCGCTCCCCGCAAGGCCTGCACTCCCGGCAAGGCCTTCCACGGTGGTGATGCTGGCCCCGTCCTTCATCACCGCCAGGGTCAGGCAGGAATTGATGCGCGTGCCGTTCACCAGCACCGTGCAGGCGCCGCACTGGCCGTGATCGCAGCCCTTCTTGGTGCCGGTGAGGTCGAGGTCCTCGCGCAACAGGTCGAGCAGCGTGGTCCAGGGCGCGACCTGAAGCGAACGGGTCTCGCCGTTGATCGTCAGGGTGATGCCGATGGTGTTCGCCGCATGAGGCGAACCACTTTCGATGAGCATGGCGGTATCCGTGACTTGCGGGCCGGGACAGGCACGGCACCGTTGGATTTCGAGACAGGGTCGCAGGGGCCGCGGCGGGGAAAAATCATCCGCCCCGGGCCGGTCCACTCGATAACAGTTCCAAAAAGCGGGTGTTCCCGCCGAGCGTGCACGGGCCGACACGGCGCACGGCTGACGGATACGTTGCGGTACGGCTCGACGATGCGACGATTGCTTCGGTGGAGGCTGGTTGCTCGGTGCTGCCCGGTTGCTGGGTCATGCCCGGTTGCTTGGCCCGGCTCCCTTGCGCTAACCCGGTTCCGACGCTCGCCTCCCCGTGAAGGACGCCCGATGACCGCGCTCGCCCCCGTTCTCAACGATATCGACCGCGACCTCGACAACGCCCTGGAGCGGCTCTTCGCCTTCCTGCGGATTCCCTCAATCTCCACGGACCCGGCCTTCGCCCCCCATTGCCGCACGGCGGCGGAGTGGCTGGAGGGCACGCTGACGGCCCTGGGCTTCGAAACGGCCATCCACGAGACGTCCCTGCACCCGGTGGTGCTGGCCCACGCCCCGAAGCCGGGCGCCCCGCACGTGCTGTTCTACGGCCATTACGACGTGCAGCCGGTGGACCCGCTGGCCCTGTGGGAGACGCCGCCCTTCGAGCCGCGCCTCGCGCTGAACGCCAAGGGCGAGAAGAAAATCGTCGGGCGCGGCGCCTCGGACGACAAGGGCCAGGTGATGACCTTCATCGAGGCCTGCCGGGCGCATCTGACGATGGAGGGCGAGCTGCCCTGCGGCGTCACCATCCTGATCGAAGGCGCGGAAGAGAACGGCTCGCAGGGCCTTCCCGAATGGGTCGCGGCCAACCGCGACAAGCTCGCCGCCGACATCGTGCTGGTGTGCGACACCAGCATGTGGAACCCCACCACGCCGGCCATCACCACCTCGCTGCGCGGCCTCGCCTATTTCGAGGTGACGGTGACCTGCGCCGACCGCGACCTGCATTCGGGCTTCTTCGGAGGCGCGGCGCGCAACCCGATCCATGTCCTGTCGAAGATCATCGCCGACCTGCACGATGTCGACGGAAAGGTCGCGCTGCCGGGCTTCTACGACGGCGTGCGCGAGACGCCGCAGGCGGTGCTCGACCAATGGCGCGGCCTCGACTTCACGCCGGAAACCTTTCTCGGTCCCATCGGCCTGTCGGAGCCGGCCGGCGAGCGCGGCCGCATGCTGATCGAGCTGATCCAGTCGCGCCCCGCCTGCGACGTCAACGGCATCATCGGCGGCTATACCGGCGAGGGCACCAAGACGGTGATCGCCGGTCAGGCCAGCGCCAAGGTCTCGTTCCGCCTCGTGGACGACCAGGACCCTGAACAGCTCGCCCGCACCTTCGAGGCCTTCGTGCGCGAACGCATCCCCGCCGACTGCTCGGTGGAGGTGATCTGCTACAAGGGCAGCCGCGCCATCAGCCTGCCGTTCGACATGCCCGAGCTCGAGACCGCCCGCGCGGCCCTGGCCGAGGAATGGGGCGTGCCCGCCGTGACCATCGGGGCCGGCGGCTCGATCCCAATCGTGGGCGACTTCAAGCGCCTGCTCGACCGCAACACCCTGCTCATCGGCTTCGGCCTCGACGACGACCGCATCCATTCGCCCAACGAGAAGTACGACCTGACGAGCTTTCACAAGGGCACCCGCTCCTGGGCCCGCATCCTGGCGGCTTTCGGCGCGCAGCGGACCGGCTGAAGCCCCCCCCCCCCCGCGTCCCCGTGGCGAGCGGTTTCGCACCCTGGAGTTCGGGCCGCCGCCTTCGGGGACGCGCGTGACGGGAATCGCTCGACGGCCATCGCCGGGCGCGACGGTGCCCCCTCAGAACCCGGCCGGTCCGGGAATCCTTGTGGTGACGAGGCGATCGCAGGGGGGTTTGGATGACCCTCGGCCGACCGACCTCCGCGCAATCACCCGCCCATCACATCCCAAGGCCGCATGACCGCCCCCCCCGACCACCCCGATGTCAGCGAGGCTCGCCTGTTCGCGGCCGGCAACGGCGTGCTGGTCTGTCGCTACCCCGTGGGCACGGACCTGCCGATTCCCCTCGGGATCGCGGGGCCGGCGGGCGTCGGCCTGCTGACCTGGGCCTTCACCGGCTTCGGCGCCGACGCGCGGGACCCGGCCGGACTGCTCGTCCTGGCGGATGCCGGGGCGGCCCTGGCGAAGGGCGGCACCTTGGTGCTGGCGACGCATTTCCGCGAGGTGGCCCTCACATGTCCGAAGCCGCGCCCGGTCGCCGAGCTGACGGCGCCCGCGCGCGCGGCCCTGGCGGGCGCCGTGCTCGCGGCGGTGACGCCGGCCACCCTGGACGCCCTGGCGACGCTGTTCCCCCTCCTGGCCCCCGCCTTCCTGGAAACGCCGGTGCCGGACATGCCGGCGCGGGACATGCCGACGCGGGACGCGGCGCCCCGCCTCGCCATCGCGCGCGACAGCGACAGCCAGGCCACGCTCTCGGGCTCCGGGGTGCCGAACTATCTCCTGGTCCGGGCCGGGACGACGTGGAGCTGCGCGCGGGTGGTGCGGGCCGACCTGCGCTTCGGGCCTGCGCCGGAGACGCGCCTCGGCCTGGAAACCGTCTGGGGCAATCCCCGGGACCTCGCGGTGGCGCAGGCGCTCCTGCTCGGAACCGGCAGCGTCACTCCGGCCACGATCGGGAAGCCCCGCGGATGAGCCCCCCTGCGATCCTCGTGGTGGCGCCCATGCCGGCCTTCCCGACCAGCGCCGGCAATCGGCGCCGGCTGTTGACCACCTGCCTGTCCCTCCAGCGCGGCGGCTTCGCCATCGACCTCGCGACCTACGCCCACGAGGATCAGATCTACCGGCGCTTCGGGCAGCACCCGCCCACCGACGAGGCCGAGGCGGCGGGACTGTTCCGGCACACCTTCCGGATCGAGCCCCAGGGCACGATCCCGCTCACCACGCGGGCGCGCGGCTTCGGCATCGACGATTGGTGCCCCGACGCGGTCGGCGCCTTCGTGGCCTGGTACGGCCAGGCCTATCCCGAAACCCGCGCGATTCTGGTGAACTACGTGTTCCTGTCGCGGGCGCTCGAAGCGGCGCCCCCGGGCATGCTGAAGCTGATCGACACGCATGACCGCTTCGCCGACCGGCAGCGCCAGTACCGGCCGTTCCGGGCCGAGCCGAACTTCTTCTACACCGACCGGGCCGGCGAGGCGGCCGGCCTCGCCCGCGCCGACATCGTCCTGGCGATCCAATCCGAGGAGGCCGCCTATTTTCGGACCCTCACCGACCGGCGCGTCCACCTCCTGCCGCCCCGCTTCCTGGCCCGACGCCCGTTCGCGGCGCCGACCCGGCTGACGCGCATCGGCTTCCTCGGCCACGGCAACGACCCGAACCTGTTCTCGATCCGGCATTTCGCCGCCGCCTGGAGCGCGGATTGGGTGCCGGGGCGGCCCGAACTCGTGATCGCCGGCGAGATCAGCAACAGCCTCGGCCCGGCCACATCGCCGGGGGTGATCCGCGCCGGCTACGTCCCGCGGCTGGAGGACTTCTACGACGACGTCGACCTCGTGGTCGCCCCGATCCTGATGGGCAGCGGGCTGAAGATGAAGGTCGCCGAAGCCCTGTCCTTCGGCAAACCGGTCATCGGCACCGCTCTCGGCTTCGAGGGCTTCGACCCGGTGGCGCCGGCCCACCGCCTACAGACCGGGCAGGCGGTCAAGGACATGGTCCTGGCGCTGGCCTCGGACGCGACCGGACTCGCCGCGCTGACCCGTGCCTGCGAAGCTCTATTTGCCGGCTACAACAAGGGAGCCGAGCAGGCGGAAACCGATTTGCTGGCCATGCTTCCCGCCTGGGACGCGGACACATCCGGCCCGGACGAGCCGGCGTCGAGCGATCCCGCGCAGCCGGCCACCTTCGTCGCGTCCAGCCTCGTGTCCATGCCCCTCCGGCACGGACGTCTCGCCTGCGAGACCTCGCTGCGGTCGGACCTCCGCGACCATCCCGATCTCGGGCGGCTGATCGCCACCGAGCGCGCCGGACCGCCGGGCGCCGCCCCCTACACCCCCTTGCGCCGGCGCTGGTTCGCCAGGGCCGGTGCCGGATCATCGGGGACCGACCGAGGGATCGACCAGGGGACCAGTCCAGAGACCGGCCAAGAGACCAGCCAAGAGACCGGCCTTGCCGGGCTCCACCTCGCCCTGTCGCCGGAATGGGTCCGCGAGCGGCGGCTGCCCCCGCCCCTCCGGGCCGAACTCGCGGCCGAGCTGGCGGATGTCGCCGCGGATTGGGAGGCCGAGGCGCGCCTCGTCGGCCTGACCGGAGAGGGGGCGCTGCTCGCCCTATCGCTCCCGCGCCACCTCGCGTTCGGGACTCACCCCAACGCGGCTTTCCAGATCGGGGCGTCGACGCGGGAGATCACGTTGCAACGCGTCACCTCTTTGAATACCAGCCTGGGTCTTCTGTATACCACGGCCCGTGCGGACCTTCCGGGCGCCCCCGCCGCCCTGACCTTCGCGGGCCTCGAGCCCGTCCACGCGGGTCCGTCTAAGATCCTGTTCCTGCACGACGATCTCATCGGGCGGATCACCATCCTGTCCGAGATCGCCTCGGCAGAGGAACCCCTGCCATGATGGCTGCCCCCGACATCCTCGACGCGCCCTCCGGCCGCAAGGCGGCCCTGGTCGAGGGCGCCCTGATCTGGAACGCCTTGTTCCTCAACGACATACGCCTCGCGTTCCGGCCCGAGACCGAGCCCCTGGTCTCGGTCGTCATGGTCTCGCGCGGGGCCCGGCACCTGCTGGCCTGGACGCTGGCCAAGCTCGCCGCGCAGCAGGCCTTCGCCGGCCCGGCCTTCGAGGTGATCCTGATCGACAACGCCTCCGATCCGGAAACCCGGGCGCTGTTCGGCCGGATCGACGGGGCGCAGATCCACCTCAACGACGAGAACATCGGTTTCGGCCCGGCCTGCAACCAGGGCGCGGCCAAGGCGCGGGGCCGGTACCTGCTGTTCCTCAATCCCGATGTCGACCTGATGCCCGGCGCCCTGGCGGCCCTGGTGGCGACCTTCTCGGAATCCGACGATATCGGCATCGTCGGCGCCCGGCTGGTGTTCCCTGGCGGCATCCTGCAGGAGGCCGGCGCGGGCTTCCAGGACGATCCGCAGCTCACCCATCCCCATGGGCGGGGCGGTCTCGACCCCTTCGCTCCAGAGGCCTCCTACACCCGCGACGTCGGCTACGTCTCCGGGGCGGTGCTGATGATCGAGGCCGCACTGTTCACCACGCTCGGCGGCTTCGACGACTGGTTCGCGCCGGCCTATTTCGAGGATACCGATCTGTGCCTGCGCTGCCAGCAGGCCGGGCGGCGCGTCGTCTATCAGCCGCGCAGCATCGCGATCCACGTGGAGAGCGCCACCAGCGTCCGGCGCGCCGACGTCGAAGCGTTGCTCGACCGCAACCGCAGCCGCTTCCGCGAGCGGCATCGGGGCTGGCTGTTCGGGCAGGGGCCGGCACGCACCGGGTTCGGACCCCGCGACGACGCGCCCTTCGCCCTGCGCATCCTCTATGTCGACGACCGGGCGCCACACCAGGATCTCGGGGCCGGGCTGCCGCGCGCCAACACCATCGTCAACGCGATGGCGGATCTCGGCTACGCGGTGACGGTGTGTTCGGTCTACGGCGAGCGCGAGGAACCGGCGCGGACCTACCGTGACCTTTCCGATCGGATCGAGGTGATCGAGCCCTGTGGGCGGGAGGGTTTCCGACGCCTCGTCAGCGAACGCGCCGGTTTCTACGATGTGCTCTGGGTCAGCCGTCCGCCGCATGTCGGCATGGTCTGCGAGGTCCTGCACGACCTCGGCTTGAGCCCCCGGGATGTCGGGCGCTCCCGCGTGGTGTTCGACTGCGAATCTCTCTACGCCCTGCGCGACTTCGTCATCGCTACCCTCAAGGGCCGACCGGCCCCGGGACCGGCGCTGGCTCGAGCCACGACACTGGAACTCCGGCCGGTTGCGGCGGCCGACAACGTGGTCTGCGTCTCGCCCGCCGATGCGCGGCTGCTCCGGCACGCCGGCATCGCCGATCCTGTCGTGCTCGGCCATCTCCACGCAACGCATCCAAATCCCCCCGGCTTCGCGGCCCGCGCGGGCTTCGTCTTTATTGGCTCCCTTTCCCGCGAGGGAGAGCCCAACATCGATTCCCTCGACTGGTTCTTTGGAGAGGTCTGGACTCCTCTACGGACGCTCCTGCCGGAGGCGCGCATCACCATCATCGGCACCGTCGCGCCGTCCATTGCCGAGCGGCTGACCCGGCCCGGCGTCACCGTGCTGGGTCGGGTCGACGACATCGGTCCCGCGCTTGATGCCGCCCGCGTCGCCGTGGCGCCGACGCGCTTCGCCGCCGGCATCCCACACAAGGTGCTGGAGACCGTGACACGTGGCCTGCCGAGCGTCGTCACGCCTATCCTGGCCGGGCAGATGGGTTGGCCGGACGGCACGGGGTACCGGGTCCATGATTGGCACGATCCACCAGGCTTTGCCGAGACGCTGGCGCAGCTGCACCAGACCGAGTCCGCTTGGACCCAGGTTCAGCAGAACGGCCTCGCCCAGCTCGCCCGCGAGGACGATGCCGAGACCTTCGGTGCGGTCCTGCGCCGCCTGTGCGAGGCGCCGACCTTCACATGACGATCCCGCTGCCGCCCCGCCTCATCCGGATCGCCACCACTCTGTTCCGCCGGGTGATCCTGGGGCGCGTGCCCCGTCTGTTCGACGCCGGTTACTACCGGACCCAGCATCCGGACGTGGCCCGCTCCGGCATCGACCCGTTCCTGCACTACGTGTGGCGCGGGGCGGCGCAGAACCGCGACCCCAGCGCCGATTTCGACACTGCCTTCTACAAGCACCAGAGCGGCCGCATCCGCCTCGACCCGGTGCGCCACTACCTGCGCTTCGGCGCGAAGGCCGGCCTTGATCCGAACCCGAATTTCAGCACCCTGATGTATGTGGCGCGCTATCCCGATATCGGGGCCGCTGGGGTCAACCCCCTGCTGCATTACCGCCAGGACGGCCGGGCCGAGGGCCGGGTCGCAGCCCCCTCTGCATCGCAGCCAGAGGAATGGGTGCCCTTCCAGGGAGTGCGGGAAGCCCATCGCTGGGTCTATCCGGCGCAGGGTTCGTCGCGTTTCAGCGTGACCCTGCGACGGGACGTGCCGGCCACCGCCTGCCCCACCGCCCTGCCCCGCCTCTGCCTCGTGCTGACCCTGGACGGAGCCGAAATCGACGGGCTGGTGCAGAGCTTCGACGCCTTCGCACATTCGGCGGCCGATGCGATCACGCTGACGGTCGACACCACCCTTCGACCGCATCCACCGCGTCCCACCCTGGTGCTCGCCCTGGAGCATGCCTTCCACGGACCTGGACCGGGCGGGACGATCCAGCTGCGCTACGCTGAGGCACGGATTTGGGACGTGGTGCCAGAACGCCCGCACGTGTTGCGGATCTGCCCAGCCGGCGCGCTGTCGATCCAAGTCCTCTGAAGCGGGAAGCGCCCCCGTCCGTCTTGTCGGGCTCGTTCGATGGCCCTGCGGGTCAGACGAGGTCGGCCAGAGCATCCGGGCAGTCGCCGTCGCGGGCGATGACGATGACCGGGACAGCCTGATGGCGACCCTGATGGCGACGGAGTGCCGCCGCCACGAAATCCGGTGACGTCGGCGCGTTCGGGCTCTCGCAAACGACGATCCCGCGGAGTGGAACCCCGTGGGCGCCTAGGGTTTCGGCGGCCGTGAGGGCGTGGCTGATGGCTCCGAGATAGGACCCCGAGACCATGAGGGCCGGCAGGCGGAGGGCCTTGAGCCAGTCGAGGCCGGTCGCGTCGCCGGTCACCGGACTCATCAGACCGCCGACCCCCTCGATCAGGAGGGTACCGCCGGGCGAGATCCCGGCCATCTCGGTCCGGCACCAGTCGACAAGGTCATCCAGGGCCAGGGTCCGGCCCTCTTGCGCGGCGGCGAGATCGGGGCTGAGCGGCGCGGCGAAGCGCCAGGGCGAGCAGGCTTCTACGGTGCGAAGCGTCACGGGCAGGCCCTGCGCCGCAAGCAGGCGCGCTGTATCACTGTCCGCAAAACCGGGGGTACCGAGCGGCGGAACCCCGCTCGCCAAGGGCTTCAGAGTGCGTACGGTACGGCCCCGGTCGTGCAGACGCCGCGTCAGCGCGGCGGTGACGTAGGTCTTGCCGATCTCGGTCCCGGCACCGGCGATGAAGACGGCGCGGGCTCCGCTCACCTCCCGGTAAGACTCACTTCTCGACAAACGCCTTCTCGATGACGTAGTGGCCGGCCTCGCCGTGATTGCCCTCCTCGTAGCCACCGTCTGTGAGCAGCTGGCGGGTGTCGCGGATCATGTCGGGCGAGCCGCACAGCATGAACCGATCGTTCTCCACCGACATCGGCGGCAGACCGATATCCTCGAACAGCTTGCCGGAGGTCATCAGATCGGTGATGCGGCCGCGGTTGCGGAAGGGCTCGCGGGTCACGGTCGGGTAGTAGATCAAACCGGCGCTGATGACCTCGCCGAGGAATTCGTGGTTCGGCAGGTCCTGCGTGATGGTCTCGCCATAGGCGAGTTCCTGCACTTGGCGGCAGCCGTGGACGAGGACGACCTTCTCGAAGCGATCGTAGGTTTCCGGGTCCTTGATGATCGACATGAAGGGCGCCAGGCCGGTGCCGGTGCCGAGCAGGTAGAGGTTCCTGCCCGGCATCAGGTTGTCGAGCACCAGGGTACCGGTCGGCTTCTTGCCGACGATGATCGGGTCACCGACCTTGAGGTGCTGCAGCTTCGAGGTGAGCGGGCCGTTCGGAACCTTGATCGAGAAGAACTCCAGTTCCTCCTCGTAATTGGCCGACACGACGCTGTAGGCGCGCAAGAGCGGACGGCCCTCGACCTCGAGGCCCATCATCACGAACTCGCCGTTGCGGAAACGGAACGCGGGATCGCGGGTGGTGCGGAAGGAGAACAGCGTGTCGGTCCAGTGATGGACGCTCAGCACACGCTCCTCGTTGAACTTGCTCATCGACGGTCCGTCTCGAATTTCGCTCGAATCTCGAAGCTTTGCGTGGGGTCTTCTCGCACCTGCGGTGGGCGCGTCAAGGCGGCGCGCGTACGCAGGTGCGCTGGGGGCAATGGTCTGGAATCGTTCTTAATTCTTCGGTTTTGCCTCACAGCGGCTTCAACCCCGTCTCGATCTCTGCACGGCGGCTTTCGAGAAAAGGCGGCAGAGCGAGGCGTTCGCCCAGCGTCTCAAGGGGCTCGTCGGTGGCAAAGCCCGGACCGTCGGTGGCGATCTCGAACAGGATGCCGTTGGGCTCGCGGAAGTAGAGACTGCGGAAGTAGTAGCGATCCACCGGCCCGCTGGAAGGAATCCGTCGCACCCGGAGACGGTCGGCCCAAGCCTGATACTCGGCATCCGGAATCCGGAACGCGACGTGGTGGACGGCGCCCGCGCCTTGATGCGCAGGGCCGAGCTTCGGCTCGGCGAGGAGGTGAAGTTCAGCGGCTGGACCACCGGCTCCCATGCGGTAAACGCGGACCTCGCCTTCGGGCAGCTCATAGTTGCGATCGTGGCTCATGCCGAGGATGTCGGTCAGGACCGCTTCAGTCCGCGCGATCTGTCCCACACTCAAGCGGATCGGCCCGAGTCCGCGGATCTGGTGCTCGGCCGGCACGGGACTTCCGGCCCAGGGATGGGCCTCCCCAACGCCCCCATCATCCACCAGCATCAGGCGCTGTCCCTCACCATCCTCGAAATCGAGGGTGAGGCGACCGTCACGCTCCATCGGCACAGCGTGGGTCACGCCCTGCCGTGCCAAGTGCTCGCGCCACCACGCGATCGCGGCGGCGCCCGAGACTCGCAGGCCGGTGCGGCTGATACTGTTGGTGCCGCGCCGCTCCGGCGGGGCCGGCCAGTCGAAAAAGGTGACGTCGGTGCCGGGCGAGGCACGGCCATCGGCATAGAACAGGTGGTAAGCCGACACGTCGTCCTGGTTCACCGTCTTCTTCACCAGACGCAGGCCGAGCACCCGCGTGTAGAAGGCCAGGTTGTCTGCGGCCTGCGCGGTGATGGCGGTGAGATGGTGAATTCCGGTGAGCTGCATCGGCTGACCCTTGAGCGACGGGCGATGCCGTCAGATAGGTGCGCCGCCCACCGAACACAAAACGGCCCCCTCGCGGGGGCCGTGCGATCGGAGACGTGCAAGGAAGTTGGGCGTAGTGCTCAGAAAGCGCCGGCCAGAAGGCCGAGGCCGGCAACGGCCAGACCAGCGCCGGCGACCCGCACGGCGGCGAGGCTGCGGGCCAGACGCCCGGCGGACAGGCCAAGACCGAGTCCGACCGCGTGCAGGAGCGCAGTCGC
This sequence comes from Methylobacterium sp. 37f, assembly GCF_023093475.1. Lineage (NCBI taxonomy): Bacteria > Pseudomonadati > Pseudomonadota > Alphaproteobacteria > Hyphomicrobiales > Methylobacteriaceae > Methylobacterium > Methylobacterium sp. 37f. Next base: position 56,089 of record NZ_JAGHKN010000006.1, on the reverse strand, counting down.
ACCGAGGAATCCAAGTCCGTAGGCGAGGCCCGAGCCCGTCTCCGGCATCTCGGCACCATGGGCATGCCCGTGGAACACCGCGAACGCGCCAACCAGCACCATGGCGGCAGCAACAGGCAGGGCAGGCCGCAGGGCCAGCGAGGCGCCCAGCACGACCACCGAGAGGGCGATGCCGATTTCCACGAAGGGAAGTCCGACGCCCGCAGCACCCAACGCTCCGCCGACAGCCATCATGCCAAGGAAGGACAGAGGCACCAGGACGAGGGCTCGGCCGCCGATCCGCGCCGCGATGAGGCCAACCGCCACCATGGCGAGGAGATGGTCGAGGCCGCTCAAGGGATGGAGGAAGCCCTGTGCCAACCCGCTGGCCGCCTCATGGCCCGGATGCGCCAGGGCGGGCGTCGCAGCGAGGCCCATCGCTGCCACAAGGGCAAGGCGAACCGGCAGGGAGGCAAGGCGTGAGGTCATCCGGACTGTCCCGAGCTTGAAAGCGAGCGGCGCGGCATCGCCGCCGCTCTGGCAGACACTAGCAACCGCACACTAGCAACCGCCGTGCCCGCGTACAGTCCCAAGAACCCGGTCCGCAGCGCGGCGGTTCGTCCGCAGCGCCTGGGGAAATCGGTGCCCCGTCAGAAATCGGTGGGTCGCCCGGCGGCCACCACCAGCATCTTCCCATCCGCGAAGGTGCGGGCGCCGGCGCGGCGGATATCGGCCTGGGTCACGTTGGCGACGAGATCGTTGCGGCGGGCGATATAGTCCATGCCGAGGCCTTCGAAGGCGATCTGCACCAGCTGGTGGGCGATCTTGGTCGAGGTATCGAAGCCGAGGGCGTAGGAGCCGGTGAGATAGTCCTTCGCCTTCTGCAACTCCTCGTCGGACGGACCCTCGGTGATGAGGCGGCCGATCTCTTCGCCGATCACCGACAGGGCCTCGCCGACGCGCTCGTTCTTGGTGGCGGTGTAGCCCCAGGTCATCGACGCGGCGCGGTGGCTGACCAGCGACGTGCCCACCGAATAGGCGAGACCGCGCTTCTCGCGCACCTCTTGGAACAAACGGGAGGTGAAGGAGCCGCCGCCGAGGATGTGGTTGAGAACGTAGGCCGGAATGAAGTCGGGGTCGCGCCAGGGCACGCCGTTCATGCCGAAGCGGATCACCGATTGCGGGACGTCGAGGTCGACGACGTGACGCGCGCCGATGTTCTGCATCCGGGTCTGAGGCACGGCCTTGAGGGGGGCGGCCAGAGCGAGCCTGCCGAAGGCCCGGTCGAGGCTTTCCGCCAGCCGTGCGGCGTCGATGGCGCCCACCGCCGCGACCTTCAAACCGCCACGCCCGATGATCTGGCGATGCATCGTCACGAGATCGTCGCGGGTGATCGCCGCGATGCTCTCGGGCGTGCCGGACGACGGGCGGGCGTAGGGATGGCCGGCATAGGCCTCGGCGAAGAAGCGGCGCGAGGCCATCACACCTGGATCGTTCTGCTGGTAGCGCAGGCCAGCCAGGGTCTGAGCCCGCACCCGCTCGATGGCGTCGGGGTCGAGGCGCGGCTTGGCCAGGGCGAGCGCGAGGAGGTCGATGGCTTCGTCCGCATGCTTGATCAGCATCTTGAGCGAGCCGCCAAGGGCATCGGAGCCAGCATGGAACGAGAGTTCGATGGCCCGGGCCGCGAGGCGCTCCTGGAAGGCGTCCGAGGACAGGTCGCCTGCCCCTTCGTCGAGAAGGCGAGCGAGCATCTGGGCCACGCCGGCCTTGCCCTCCGGGTCCTGGGCCGCGCCGCCCTCGAAGGTGAAGGCCAGGGCGATCAGCGGCACCACCGGGGATTCGACGTGCCACGCCTCGATGCCGGGGGCGGTCGCGACGGGAACGGCCTGGGTCGGCGAGGTCGCGGAGCGGGTGGCGGACGTGTCGAGCAGGTCGGTGGTGGCCACGTTCATGGGAACCTCATGCTGTGCGTAGGGCGCGGCGGCAGGGCCGCGGCCTCTCAAAGGGGATCGGCCAGCCGCGGGGTCGGATCGGCCGCGCGGCCTGAAAGGCCTCAGGCTGCTTCGGCGTCGCGAGCCTTGGTCAGGTAACCGGTCACGGAGCGGGACGGCGTCAGGTAGCGCTCGGCCACCGCCGCGAGGCGCGCCTGCGTCACGCCCTCGATGTCGGAGGGCCAGCGCCGGACCTCCTCGATCGACTCGCCGATGGCGAGGGCCGAGCCGTAGATGCGGGCCAGCGAGGACTGGCTGTCGGAGGAGTAAACCGTCTCGGCCACGAGCCGCGTCTTGGCCCGCTCGATTGCTTCCGTGCTCAAGGCCTCGGAGGGAACGCGGCGGAGGACGCGGTCGACCTCCTCCTCCAGCTTCTCCAGGCTGACGCCTTCGGCCGGGATCGCGTAGACCGAGAAGCGGGTGTCGTCGATGGCCGAGCCCATGTACCAGGCGCCGGCATTCACGGCGACGCCGAGTTCCATCACCAGCTTGCGGTAAAGGTAGGAGGTCGAGCCACCGCCCATGACCTCAGCGAGCAGTTCGAGCGCATGGCATTCGCCGTCTCGCGCAGTAATGCAGGACGGGGTCAGGTAGAGGCGCTGCAGGGTCGGCTGCTCGACCTTGGGATCGGCGACCGCGAGGCGGCGGAGCGCCCGCGGCTCCGGCTCCTTGGCGCGGATGCGCAGCGGCCGGGTGCCCTGCGGAGTGACGCGGCCGTAGGTGTCGTCGGCCATGCGGCGAACGTCATCTGGGGTTACGTCGCCGGCAACCACCAGGATGGCATTCTCCGGCGTGTAGAAGCGCTTGTAATAGTCGAGAGCGTGCGTGCGGTTCAGCTGCTCGATCTCGTGCATCCAGCCGATGATCGGCGTGCCGTAGGGATGGTGCACGAAGAGCGAGGCGGCCATCGCCTCGGACAGCTGCGCCGACGGGTCGGTCTCGACCCGCATGCGGCGCTCTTCCAGCACCACGTCGCGCTCGGGCGCCACAACGGCATCGTCGAGGACGAGACCGGTCATGCGGTCGGCCTCGAATTCCATCATCGTTCGCAGGTGATCGCGGGCGACGCGCTGGAAATAGGCGGTGTAATCGTAGGAGGTGAAGGCGTTCTCCTGGCCGCCGAGGCCGGAGACAGCCTTGGAGAAGGCGCCGATCGGGTGCTGTTCGGTCCCCTTGAACATCAGGTGCTCAAGGAAGTGGGCGATGCCTGACTGGCCGAGCGGATCATCGGCCGAGCCGTTGCGGTACCACACCATATGCGTGACGACCGGGGCGCGGTGATCGGGAACGACGACGACATCGAGTCCATTGTCGAGGGCGAAGGCACTGACCTCGGGCCCACCTGCCTCGGAGCGTCCGAAGGGAGCGGCTTCCGCCCGACCGGCGCTGCCGTGCCGGCGCGTCGGTCCGAAGAGGGGCGTGTCCTTCCTGAACAGATGCATCGAAGCTCTTCCTTCCGCGGCTGGCCGCTTGCGAGCGCCATCCGTCATGTTGGCATTGCGCCGGCTCCACGCCACGGGGGTGCGTCGGAGGGGCAGGAAACGGGTTCTCTCGCGACGCCCGCACCCTGCGCGGCGCCGAGACTGACCCGGAGTTCAGTTCGCTGAGCGCGCACGCACATAGGCGCCCGGATCGGATTCTTCGCGCTCGCGGTAGGGATTGTTCACGGGGTCGCCATTGGTCTTGGCAACCTTACGGGGCGGCTTGCGATAGCCATTGGGCGGATCGGTGAGCACGTCGCGATCGGGCTCGACAGCCGACGGCTCAGCGACTTCGGCGGAGCGCAGGCCGAAGGGGTTCGACCAGAACGAGTTCCGGTCATCGTTCTCGCCTTCGGGGCGCCCCGGCTCGGTACGGGTCTGGGCACTGGCGCGGCGCCCGCCACGCATCTCGTCGATCGACAGGGTCATGTTGTTGTCGTTCATCCGGCCCTGTGCACCTCGCGCGATGGGCTTCTTAGCCTCCTCGCGTTCGCGCTCACGCTGGACGATTTCGGGATCCTTCGGCCATTGGGCCGAAGCTTCGGGCTGGCGCGGGGCCGGCAGGGCCTTGCCGTCGAGCTTGGGCGGCATCACGAGAGGGGCCCGCTCGCGATAGGTGATCGCGGGCTTCTCGGGCTCGATGAGGCCGATGTTGCTGAGAGCATCGCGCATGAAGACGCCCTGCTGCGCCTGCGCGCTCCCGGCGGTCAGAACACCCGCTATCACCAACAGCAAACCGCGATGCCCGATCATGCTATCCCCGCTCTCCGCCCGGTTGTGGGTCCCGGTTGCCCGAGCCCGGATGGTCGCCTTGTGTACAGCGATCCTGATCCGACCCTGTCGGCCTGACCTGGGTTTCAGGCGATCGTATGGCGCCTTGACCGCTGCGTACCAGCCTCGGCCGCACAACGATTCCGACTGTGACTTACGGATCACAGGCCGGCTAGAAATGCCGATCCTGTTTCAAAGGCTGGAACCCGTGCGCCGGGGTACCGGCCGCAGGCTGTCGAGGATGAGGCCAACAACGCCCGCGACGATGGCCGCATCGGCGATGTTAAAGACGTACCAGGACCAAGTGCGCCAGTGGAGGTGAACAAAGTCGAACACCGCACCGTAGGCCGTACGGTCGATGGCGTTGCCGATGGCGCCGCCTGCCACGAGCCCGAGGGCGATGGCGAGCAGACGCGTCTCCGCTCGCCGCATCCAGAAGATCAGGCCGAGGGCCGCCAGGCAGGACACCCCCACCAAAACCCAGCGGCCGAGGCCACCCTCCTGCTGAAACATCCCGTAGGACACGCCCCGATTCCAGACGACGAGGAACTCGGCGAAGGGCGTGAGCCGCCAGGGCTGGGTCAGCACCAGATCGGTGCCGAAATAGAGCCAAAGCTTCGAAGCCTGGTCGAGGATCAGGGTCAGGAGAAGGGCACAGAGGCCGAGGCGGAAAGGAGTTACGTGCATGGTTTGGCCCTCCCCCCTGGCTGGGGGAAGGGGTGCTGCGGACGCTGGCTCACGCGGCACTCGTGTGGGCTTGGGCGGCATCCCACTCGCGCAGGGCGCGGGCGTCGCGTGGGGTCACGTCGGGATAGTCCGGGTCGTTGCCGACCTCGGGCGTCACCCGCCAGGACCGGGCGCATTTCCGGCCCTCGGCCAGGGCCGGCACCACCGCAACGCCTCGCACATCGTCGAGGCGGAAGGCCTCCGCCGGGCCTTCCCCGTCCGTGATCCGGATGGCGGACGTGATGCAGATATCGGCGAAGTCGACGCCCTCGACGATCGCCCGGAGCGCCGAGTCCGCGATGAACACGGTAGGCGCCGCCTCGAGGCTTGCGCCGATGCGCTTGGCCGTGCGCTCGATCTCCAAGGCGCCGGTGACGACCCGGCGCACGCGGCGGATGGTCTGCCAGCGCGTCGCCAGAGCGTCGTCCCGCCAAGCGGCCGGCGTCTCCGGAAGGATCTGGAGATGGACCGAGTCGGTTTCGGATGGGTAGCGGTCGAGCCACGCCTCTTCGGCCGTGAAGGCCAGGACAGGGCTCAGCCAGATCGTAACCCGGCGCAAGGTCTCATCGATAACCTGTAGGGCGGCCCGGCGCACCGCAGACGAGGCAGGATCGCAGTAGAGCACGTCCTTGCGGACATCGAAGTAGAAAGCCGAGAGATCGCCGGTCATGAAACCGTTGAGGAGTGCCACCACCCGCTTGGTGTCGAAGGTCGCGTAGGCTTCGCGGATCTCGCCGTCGAGTTCGGAGAGGCGGTGCCGGATCAGCCGCTCCAGTTCGGGCAAGTCCGCATGGGCGATCTCGGTGCCGGGTTCGAAATGTGCCAGCGAGCCAAGCATCCATCGCAGCGAGTTACGCAACTTACGGTATGTCTCAGCAAAGGTCTTGATGATCTCGGGCCCGATGCGTAGGTCATCGGCATAGTCGGAGGCCGCAACCCACAGGCGCAGGATGTCGGCACCGGAATCCTTGATGACATTCTGTGGCGCGACGACGTTGCCCTTGGACTTCGACATCTTCAGGCCCTTGGGGTCGAGTACGAACCCGTGGGTCAGGACGATGTCGTAGGGCGCGCGTCCGCGAGTGCCTGCGGATTCCAGCAATGACGACTGGAACCAGCCGCGATGTTGGTCTGAGCCCTCAAGGTACATCACCGTGTCGGTGCCGCCATCGCGGCGGCGCTTGATGCCGGAGAGACCTGGAAACTGCTCAGGATCATCAAGCACGAAGGCATGTGTCGAGCCGGAATCGAACCAGACGTCGAGGACGTCCGTGACCTTTTCATAGTCCGCCGGATCGTAGTCCGGGGCGAGGAAGCGGGCGCCATCCGCATCGGTGAACCAGGCGTCGGCGCCCTCCGCCTGGAAGGCTGCAGCGATGCGAGCATTCACACGCTCATCGCGTAGCACCTCGTGAGTGCCGCGCTTGACGAAGACCGTGATCGGCACGCCCCAGGCGCGCTGGCGCGAGACCACCCAGTCCGGCCGGTTGGCGACCATCCCGTTGATGCGATTCTTGCCCTGCGGCGGTACCCATTGGGTCTCCTCGATCGCCTGGACGGCAACCTCACGCAGGGTTCGGTTGCCGAGAGAATCCACTGGGCGGTCCATCGCGATGAACCATTGTGGGGTGTTGCGGAAGATGACCGGCTTCTTCGATCGCCAGGAATGCGGGTAGCTATGCTTGAGCGTGCCACGCGCCACCAAGGTACCCGCATCGGTGAGCGCAGCGATGATCGCCTTGTTGGCGTCGCCCTTCTCGCCCTTGTGGTTCAAGACGAGTTTTCCCGTGAAACCGGGCGCCTCGTCGGTCAGCATCCCATCGGCATCCACCGTGTAGGGGATGCGGGTGTCGATGCCGCGCTCAGCCAGCATCCGGCCGTTGGCCATCCAGACCTCGAAATCCTCCCGGCCGTGGCTCGGCGCCGTGTGGACGAAGCCGGTACCGGCCTCGTCCGTGACATGTTCGCCATCGAGGAGCGGAACGGCGAAGTCGTAGCCGGGCACGTGAGCGGCGAGCGGATGGCTTAGGGTCAGGCCGGCGAGTTCGGCCGGCGCGACGTCGCGCAGGCGCTCGAAGGTCTCGACGCGGGCGCTGGCGAAGACGGAAGCGGCGAGCGTGTCCGCAAGGACATAGGCGTCGCCGACCTTGGCCCAGTTGTCGTCGGCGGCTGCCGTGACCCTGTAGAGGCCATAGGCGACCTTCTTAGAATAGGCGACCGCCCGGTTGGCCGGCATGGTCCAGGGCGTGGTGGTCCAGATCACCACCCGTGCCGGTGCAAGCTCCGTCGGAGCGCCGTCAGTGATCCGGAAGGCGGCGAAGATCGCGTCGCTGACGACGTCCTCGTATTCGACTTCGGCTTCGGCCAAAGCTGTCTTCTCGACCACCGACCACATCACCGGCTTCGAGCCGCGGTAGAGCTGACCCGTCATCGCGAAGGCCATGAGTTCGCGGGCGATGGTGGCCTCGGCGGGGAACGTCATGGTGGCGTAAGGATGATCCCAATCACCGGTGACGCCCAGGCGCTTGAACTCCTCACGCTGCATGTCGAGCCACTGCCCCGCGAAGGCCCGGCACTCCTGGCGGAATTCGAGGACCGGCACCTCGTCCTTGTTGCGGCCCTTGGCGCGGTACTGCTCCTCGATCTTCCATTCGATCGGCAGGCCGTGGCAATCCCATCCCGGCACGTAGTTGGCGTCATAGCCGAGCGCGCCCTGCGCGCGGACGATAACGTCCTTCAGGATCTTGTTCAGCGCCGTACCGATGTGGATGTTGCCGTTGGCGTAGGGCGGGCCGTCATGCAGCACGAATTTCGGCCGGCCGGCTGCCTGAGCACGAATCTGTCCATAGAGGCCGGTGGCGGCCCATCGCTCTAGAAGCAGAGGTTCGCGTACCGGGAGGCTGGCCCGCATCGGGAACTCGGTCTGAGGCAGGAACAGGGTCTTCGAATAGTCGCGGGCTGGCACGACGGGGGGGGAGGTCTGGTCGCTCATGGGATGTCTGTGAGGTCTTCGGCACGGGTCGGTGTCGGGCGGTCGGTGGGCGATCTGCCCCCAGGGCCAGCGGAACGGAGGCGAGTGATCGCCCTCCCGGCCTTCGCATCGGGTCCGCCATGGCGGCCCTCAGGCGCAGGCCGGGCTCATAATTCGAGACCGGGTCGTCCGGTCCGGCACGCCGAACCACCCGCGCGGATCACCATCAACGCACATCTGGCGGCTTCTAGCAGCGGCATCGACCTGAGACTAGCGAGCTTTCCGACCTCCCGCACGTTCGGCCCGAACTTTCGATGCCACCTTTTCCAAGCTCGGCCGTTGTTTCTCGCGCGCTCGGGACCTGTCCTGGTTGAAGGATGGCCCGAGACGCGGCGTCATTGGGAGACACCGTCATGAGAAAAGCTCTGCTCGCCGCCAGCCTCGTCCTGTCCGCCTTCGCCATGTCGGGCACGGCCGAAGCACAGGGCCTGCCCGGTGGAATGCGCCGGGGAGCCGCCGAGGGCGATCGGGTCGCCGGTCCGGTGGGCGGCATCGTGGGCGGGGCGGTCGGAGGCGCGGTCGGCACGGTGAACGGGGCGCTCGGCATCGATCCCGGCCGCCGCGCCTATCGCACGCGCATGAAGTCGCGCGGCCATTCCCACCATCGCCGTCACCGCTGAGCGGAGCGCCGCTTCTGGGCCAGGAGAGTAGGGCTCGGAGCCGATGACGATGGACGCACCGATCAGTGTCCATCGGTCCGGCACGTCGCCGAATATCAGGTAACCCAGCGCCAACGGTCAGAGCAGTTGGATGGATATCAAGGACGCCAGCACGTTTGCGGGCGCCCAGGCGTGGGCGAGCACCAGACGCCAATGCCCCATCGTGCCGAAGAGGCCGAGCGGCAAGGCGGCGCTGAATCGACCATCCGCCGAGTAGCGGTCCGGTGATCAGCGTGCCAATCAGGGGCGCGGCGAACCCGGTCGACAGGGTTTCGGCGAGTTGGAGCTTGCGCAAGGTCCGGAAGCTGAGGGCCGTCGATCCGAACCGCAGCAGCGCGCGCAGGACCTAGAAACCGAACCGATTCGTCTGGGCCACACCGGGCGCTCACAGCGGGTTCAGGACCAACAAGACCAGGAAGACGTTCACCGCGTAGAGCATGACGGTCGAGAGCAGTGGGTCGCCTCAGACCAGCCAGCGTCTCGGCCGACGCGTCGAGGCAGGCGAAGAAGGCCCGGCACCGCACGTCAGCGCGATGCCGTCCGGGCACCCTTTCCGGAGCGCGGCGGCCCTCGACTCGATCCCCAACGACTCGATCCCAATCTCGGCGCACCGCTCGGCCAAAGCCGTGGGGCCCAGCGTCAGTCCTGTGACGCGGAGCTTCAAAGCAGGGCCGCATTCCCGCATTCACGCATAGCTGCACCGGGCTGGACCTAGCGTCACATATGGCAGCAGGAGTCGAAAGGGAGAACCGGAAGGGATTGATCGCACGGGACGTGAAACCCGATATTCACCCACATTTGAAATCGGCGCGATTTCGCGCACCACGGCCCCAAAGCCTTAAGAATGTTGGGTGCAAGCGAGAGGTACGAGTGCCGCCTTCGGAGGGCGATCCATGACGAAGGCCGTGCCTTTACTTGCCACCTTTGGGCTGGTCTGCCTGATGGTTCTCCCGGCTCCCGGGATCTGGGGCCTTGTGATCGGCCTCACCTGCACCATCACCATCCTGATCTGCGGGGTCTTATGGCTGTTCGATCGTGCCGCCACCCACTTGGCGCGCCTGATCGAGCGGAACCGCAACCGCTTCCTGCGGCGCCGACGGGCAGTTCATGCGGGGTCTGGTATGATGCGCAAAGCCAAACCCGAGGCTGTCAACGCCAAGCCGCACCTGCCGGCATAGGGTCCCTTGCAGCCTTGATGGCCTCGGGTCGTGCAGGAGGTCGGAGAGGCTGTCCTGAGCGCACACGGCTGCTGGGTGGTACGGCGGTCTCCGACCCATAGGGCGGCCCGTCTACAGAGCTTCCGGAACCACCAGCGAATCCGACTCCTCCTCATCCATCTCGGAATCGCCCTCGACCTCGTGACCGGTGACGCCGGACGCCTCGGCGAGGTTGCGGGCGGCCTTGCGCAGGAGCTTGCGAAGCCGACGCTTCTCCTTGCCGTCGAACCCATCGAGGAGTTCCGCCTCGACATCATCCCACAGCCGCTCGATGGCCGCAGCCTTGGCCAGCCCCGTCTCGGTAAGCCGCACGCGCACGATGCGGCCGTCGCCGGCCTCGGCCCGGCGCTCCACGAAGCCGAGGGCAGCGAGCCGCGAAATCGTCTTGGAGGCGGTGGGCGGGCGCACCCGCAGCATCGCGGCGAGATCCCCCATCGTCATGGTCCCGGCGGCGGCCAGCGCCTGCACCACCTGCTCCTGACCGGCGAAGAGGTCGAGGGCAACCAAGCGGTCACCGATACGGGACCGGTGCAGGCGCGCGGCCTGGACCAGGGCCCAACCGACGCTCTTGGCGCCCGGGGGACGGAGGCGCTTGTCGGATTTCGCCATGCTGCGCTCGCCCTCCCTGTCGTTTCCCGCTCCGGGAAGCGACGCCATCGCCGCACGGGTCAGGCCGCCCTCGCCAGGCTCGGCCGTCCCGCGCTCGTCAGCCGCCCACATCGCACGTCCTCTTCTTCGACCCTAGCGCGATGGCTCCTTGCCCGCGCCCATCATTCCGGATGCATCCACGAGCAACCGGGATGATCCTCTCAGGCCCGGGCATGACCGGCCCATGTGAAGCTGCGATGACAGGCGCCCCGGGCGAGCCCGCAAGAGACCGGAAAAGCCGGCTCATCGATCGGCCGGCCCCACGCCTGGACGAAGCCCATCCCCTCAACTAAACCTTGCGGAAACGCCGCTCCGGCGCCCGTTCCAGGCCCCGCGAAGACCGTTCAGGACCCCATGAAGGCAGTCATCCTCGCAGGCGGTCTTGGTACACGCCTGTCCGAGGAGACAGTGACGCGGCCCAAGCCCATGCTGGAGATCGGCGGTCGTCCGATCCTCTGGCACATCATGCAGATCTTCGCCGCTCACGGGGTGCGCGAATTCATCATCTGCCTCGGCTACAAGGGCTACGTTATCAAGGAGTTCTTTCTGAACTACCGACTACACCTCTCCGACGTCACCATCGACATCGGACGCGGCGACGTCGACTTTCACCGCAGCGCTGCCGAGGACTGGCGCGTTTCGCTGATCGAGACAGGCGAAACCACCATGACGGGTGGGCGGTTGAAGCGAGTGCGCGCCTATCTGGGTGACGACGACTTCTTCATGACCTACGGCGACGGCGTCGCCGACGTGGACCTCACCGCGCTCGCTGCCTTCCACAAGGCGCAGGGGAGGCTCGCCACCCTCACGGCGGTGACACCGCCTGGCCGCTTCGGGGCGCTGGATCTAGAAGCCGGCAAGGTCCGCCGCTTCCGCGAGAAGCCGGCGGGGGACGGAGCGACGATCAACGGCGGCTTCTTCGTACTCTCGCCGCGCGTCTTCGACCGGATCGCGGGGGACGGCACGGTGTGGGAAGCAGAACCCCTGGAGGGCCTTGCCGCCGACGGGCAGCTCGCGGCCTACGTCCACACCGGGTTCTGGCAGGCGATGGATACCCTGCGCGACAAGAACCACCTCGAAGCCCTGTGGGCGAGCGAGGCGCCGCCCTGGAAGTGCTGGTAGTCTCGTCGCCCCCCTGGAGATCGATTTTCAGCGTGCAGCCTTCGCCCTTCCCCCTGCCGCGCACCCGCGACCCGAATCCCGATCCCGCGTTCTGGGCCGGCCGGCGGGTGCTCGTCACTGGTCAGACCGGCTTTAAGGGCGCTTGGCTCTGCCTATGGCTGGGGCGCCTGGGGGCCCGCGTCAGCGGGCTGGCACTTCCGCCCGAAAGCGCGCCGAACCTGTTCGAGGCGGCCCGTATCGGCGCCGGGATGGACTCGCATCTCGGCGACATCCGCGATGTGGACGCAGTACGGGCCTGCCTCGCCGCCACCGCCCCCGAGATCGTCATCCACATGGCGGCCCAGGCGCTGGTGCGTGCCTCCTATCGCGATCCGCTCGGCACCTATGCCACCAACGTCATGGGCACCGCCCACGTGCTCGATGCGGTGCGAACGACGCCCTCCGTGCGGGCCGTCGTGGTGGTGACGAGCGACAAGGCCTACGAAAACCGCGAATGGCCCTACGGCTATCGCGAAACGGAGGCGCTGGGCGGCCACGACCCCTACAGCAGTTCCAAGGCCTGCGCCGAACTGGTGGCAGCGGCCTATCGTACCGCCTTCCTTGCCGAGCGCGACTGCCGGATCGCGACCACGCGGGCGGGCAACGTCCTCGGAGGGGGCGACTGGTCGGAGGATCGGCTGGTGCCCGATATCGTCCGCGCCTTCGCCCGCGGGGAGTCCGTCGAAATCCGGGCGCCCCATGCCACCCGGCCCTGGCAGCACGTGCTCGAACCCTTGAGCGGCTATCTCCGCCTCGCCGAATGCCTGGCGGGTGCGGACGGGCCACGCTACGCCGAGGCCTGGAACTTCGGGCCGGCTGACGAGGATTGCCGGCCGGTGGCCCACCTCGTCGATGCACTCGCCCAGGCCTGGGGGGCGGATGCCCTGTGGCACCTCTCCCCGGCGATCCACCCGCACGAGGCCACCTTCCTCAAGGTCGATTCCGCCAAGGCCCGTACCTATCTCGGCTGGGACCGGCGTCTGCGCCTCGATGCGGCCCTGGCCTGGACCGCCGCCTGGCATCGCGCCGAGGCCGATGGCGGTTCGGCCCGCGACCTGACTCTGGCGCAGATCGAGGCCTACGAGGCGCTCAGCGGATGACGATGTCGGATATGACGGTTCCAGACATGAATGCCTCTGAAACGACCTCTGCGGGCCCGTCACGCACCTGCCGGGCGTGCGGAGCCGCCCTCCAGCGAAGCGTGGCCGATCTCGGCCTGTCGCCGCTGGCCAACGCCTACGTGCCGGCGGACCGGGTGAACCGGGGTGAGATGTTCCACCCGCTCCATGCCTATGTCTGCGATTCCTGCTGGCTCGTGCAGCTCGAGGCGTTCGAGACCCCGGAGGCGATCTTTTCCGATTATGCCTACTTCTCGGGTTTCTCGGCCGGGTGGATCGCCCATGCGGAGGCCTACGTAGCAGCGATGCAGGCGCGCTTCTCGCTCTCGCCTGTCAGCAAGGTCGTGGAGGTGGCGAGCAACGACGGCTATCTGCTGCAAGCGGTCGTCGCCCGCGGCATCCCGGCTCTTGGAATCGAGCCCGCTGCCAACGTGGCGGCAGTGGCCCGTCAGCGCGGCATCCCCACCGAAGTCGCATTCTTCGGCGAGGAGACCGGCCGCCGCCTGCTGGCGGACGGTCACGCGGCCGACCTGATGGCGGCGAACAACGTGCTCGCCCATGTGCCCGACATTCACGACTTCGTCGAAGGTTTCCGGATTCTACTGAAATCCGAGGGAGTTGGTACGTTCGAGTTCCCGCACCTCCTCCGGATGATCCAGGAGCGCCAGTTCGACACCATTTATCACGAGCATTTTTCGTATCTTTCCCTCGGCGTCGTCTCGAACATCTTGGCGGCGCACGGCCTGCGGGTGTTCGACGTCCAGCAAGGGCCGACGCATGGTGGCTCCCTGCGGGTGTTCTTCTGCCATGCGGCAGCGGCCCATGCGGAGACCGACGCCGTGGCACGGGTGCTGGCGGAGGAGCGGGCGGGCGGGCTGTTCGATCCGGAAGGCTACGCCGCCTTCGCGGAGGATGTGGTCGCTATCAAGTGCGCCACCCTGACCTTCCTGGCGGATCTGCGGCTGACGCATCGGACCGTCTGCGCCTACGGAGCGGCAGCCAAGGGCAACACCTTCCTCAATTACTGCGGCATCGGCCCCGAACTGGTCGGGGCCGTCGCCGATCGCTCCCCGCACAAGCAGGGCACGCGCCTTCCGGGAAGCCGCATCCCGGTGGTCTCGCCAGAGGCGCTGCTGGCGATGCGGCCAGACTACGTCCTGATCCTGCCCTGGAACCTCAAGGACGAAATCGCCAGCGAAATGGCGACGATCCGTGACTGGGGCGGGCGCTTCGTCACCGCGATCCCGCGCCTCTCGGTGTTCTGAGCGGATGCGCTTCGAGGCCCTGCCGCTGGCTGGCGCGTATCGGGTCGTCCCGGAACCCCATGCCGATGCACGCGGCTTTTTCGCCCGCACCGCCTGCACGGATGATTTCGCCGCCCAGGGTCTGATCGGCGCCTTCGCGCAATCCAGCATCTCCTACAACGCTCGGCGCGGGACCGTGCGGGGCCTGCACTTCTCGGCAGAGCCGCACGCGGAGACCAAACTGGTGCGCTGCACGGCCGGCGCGATCCACGACGTCATCGTCGACCTGCGGCCAGATTCTGCGACCTACCTGCAGGCCTACGGGGTCGAGCTGAACGCCCGGAACCGCCATGCCCTCTACATCCCCACGGGTTTTGGCCATGGGTTCCAAGCCCTCAGCGACGGCACGGAAGTGCTCTATATGATTGATCGGCCCTACGTGGCCGGCAGCGCCCGAGGCCTGCGCTGGAACGATCCGGCCCTGGACGTCGCCTGGCCGGAGCCCATCACGGTGATCGCCGAGCGCGACCTGACCTACCCGGACTGGGTCCGGTGACGGGCCGTGTCCTCATCACCGGCGCCACCGGCTTCGTCGGCCGCCACGCAGTTCCGGCCCTGCAGGCCCTGGGCTTCGAGGTGCACGGTGTCGGCCGCCGTCCGCTCGGCGGCACGGCGATGCACACGGCCGACCTGCTGGTGGAGAACGAGCGCCGCGCATTGATCGCGGACCTTCGCCCAAGCCACCTGCTGCATCTCGCCTGGGACGCGGAGCCGGGCCGGTACTGGACCTCCGCCAGCAATCTCGACTGGGTCGCCGCCACCCTGGACCTCGCCAAAGCCTTCGCAGCGCAGGGCGGACGGCGCTTCGTCGGCGCCGGCACCTGTGCCGAATACGCGTGGGGCGCATCCCGATTCAACGAAGCAACGACCCCGTGCCAGCCCGCAACCCTCTATGGTGCGGCCAAGGATGGGACCCGGCGCATCCTCACGGCCTATGCGGAGAACCATGGCATCCGCCTCGCCTGGGGACGGCTCTTCTTCCTCTACGGTCCTGGCGAGCGGCGCGGACGCCTCGTCTCAGATGCGGTCCACGCACTGATGACCGAGACATCGTTCCCGACCTCGACCGGGCACCAGCGCCGCGACTTCCTGCATGTCGCGGATGCGGCCGCCGCGTTGGCCGCTCTCGTGGCGAGCGACGTTACTGGACCGGTGAATATCGGCTCGGGCACGGCCGTTCCGGTGCGCGCACTTCTCGATGGTCTCGCCGCCCGGATCGGGAATGCGGAGCACCTCGCCTACGGTGCCCGGCTCCTGAACCCGACAGAACCGGCAGCCATCGAAGCGGGCACCCGGATTCTCACTGAAGCCATCGGCTTCCGCCCACGCTTCAGCCTGGAGCGCGGACTCGACGACACGGTCGCGTGGTGGCGTGCGCACAGCAGCCCGACGGCCTGAAGTTCAGCAACCCATCAGCAGGGCAGCAGTCCCTTGAGCTGCGAGAGAATGTCCTCGCCGGTACAGGGTCGGGCGATGAACTTGGCCCCCTTCGGCATCCGCTCGGGGTCGGGCGCGGCGCGGCCCGAGACGATCACGATGGGCAGTTGGGGACGAGCCTCGGACACCGCCGTAGCGAGCTCGAAGCCGTTGGTCTTGCCGGACAGTTCGACATCCGTGACGAGGCCGCAGATGTCGGGGCGGGCCTGGAGGATGCCGAGGGCACGTTCTGCCGAGGCGCATTGCACGGTTTCGTAGCCGCCATTCTCGAGGACGTCGCCGAGGTCCATGATCGTCAGGGCTTCGTCCTCCACCAGTAGGATCACCGGCCGATCGTCGTTCGCGTTCGTCGCCTCATCCACCACGATGCACCCTCCAGCCTGTCTGGCCGCAGGCCCTGCCCGGAACCAGGATCGTCGCGCCCCACCGGGCTTGCACGACGCGGTTCAGAACACAGGGCCAGCGCAACGTAGTCCCAACGAGCAACGCGGGCGCGGGTTGCAAGGCGTGCCGGACCGAACCCGCCGCGATCAGGCGGTGGTCTCCGTCACCACCGCCCGCATGGCCGCGAGGAGTTGCGCCAGATCCTCGGACGCGATGGTAAGTGCGGGCGTGAGATAGACGATGGCGCCGAATGGGCGAACCCAGGTCCCCAGCGCGAGGAACCGGCGCTTAAGATCGGCGAGATCCGGGGCCTGCCGGAACTGGACCACGCCAATCGCCCCAAGAACGCGGATGTCAGCCACCCCGGGCAGGTACCGGAGCGGCTCCAGGCCCTCTGCCAGAGCCATCGCGATGGCAGCGACCTTCTCCAGGCGCGGCTCGCGCTCGAACAGATCGAGGCTGGCATTGGCCGCCGCACAGGCAAGTGGGTTGGCCATGAAGGTCGGCCCATGCATCAGGGCGGCGGCGGGGTCGTCGGACAGGAAGCTCTCGAACACCGCCCTCGTGGCGATCGTGGCGGCCAACGCCATGGTGCCCCCGGTGAGTGCCTTCGACAGGCACAGGATGTCCGGCACGATGCCGGCCTGCTCGCAGGCGAACAGGGTGCCGGTGCGTCCGAAGCCGGTGAAGATCTCGTCGGCGATGAGCGGCAGCCCATGGCGCTTCGCGAGGCGGGCGACGGTCGCCAGCACGTCCGGAGCGTGCATCCGCATACCGCCGGCGCCCTGAACCAGGGGCTCGATGATGACGGCCGCCAGGGTCTCGCGCTCGGCGGCCATGCGGGCATCCATTGTGGCGACCTGCACCGCTGTCCTTGGTAGATCGCAAAAAACCTGGGCCGGCAGGTAGGCGCCGAAGCGCCGGTGCATGCCCTCGTCGGGATCGCAGACCGACATCGCCCCGAGGGTGTCGCCGTGATAGCCCTCGCGAAACGCCAGGATGCGGGTGCGCCCGGCGATCCCCCGGTTGACCCACATCTGCACCGCCATCTTCAGCGCGACCTCGACGGCGACCGAGCCGGAATCGGTGAAGAAGACGTGATCAAGGTCGCCCGGCAACAGGCCAGCGAGGCGGGCCGCCAAACGCTCGGCCGGCGCGTGGGTGAGCCCCCCGAACATCACGTGCGGCATCGCCTCCAGCTGGGCGGCCACGGCGGCGCGGATGTGGGGATGGTTGTAGCCGTGGGCGGCGGTCCACCACGAAGCAATGCCGTCGATCAGTTCGCGTCCGTCGGCGAGGACGATGCGGGAGCCATGCGTCCGCACAGCCTCCAGCGGGGGAGCCGCCGTCTGCATCTGCGTATAGGGCCGCCAGAGATGGTGCGTGCGCGGGTCGGTCATAGCCGGACCGGGATGGGCTCGCGCAACGGAAGGGTCAAGATCTGGAGGTGGGCCTGACAGCGGCATGGGACCATCTGGCATTCAGCTTATTTTGCGAAACATATCTATATTTTGAGATATAAGTCAGATTATAATAGACTAATTCCAATATATCACCGATATATTGTCAAATATAAAAGACTATCCTACGGAAGATCGAGCCTCAATCTGGAGCGATCATGCCTCATCACGTCCGCCGTCGCCGGCACAGCCGTTCCACAAGCCGCGCAGCCGCGGGAGCGACGGGGTTGCTCTCAGGCGTAGCCCTTCTGCTTCACGCGGGGTCCGCATCTGCGCAGCAGCCGGACTTCTCGGACGTCGCAATGGAAGAGATTCACATCGCCGGCGACAGTCGCGGCGTTCTCGGCTACACCCCCCGGCGCACGAGCTTCGGGGCAGGGTCGGAGACCGCTCTCCTCGATACGCCGGCCAACATCGCAGTCGTGCCGAACGCCGTCCTGCGCGACCAGCGGGTCCTGAGCCTCGACGAGGCCCTGCGCAATGTCAGCAGCGTCGTGCAGACCAACAGTCTCGGCGGCACGCAAGAGGCCGTGATCAGGCGTGGCTTCGGGTCTTCCCGCGACAGCTCGATCCTGCGCGACGGGCGCCGCACCGTCCTACAGCAGAACTTCAACCATTCTATCGAGCGGGTTGAGGTGCTCAAGGGGCCGGCCTCGCTCCTCTACGGCATCTCCGAGCCTGGCGGCCTCATCAATCTCGTCTCGAAGCGGCCGGAATTCACCCCGAGCGGGTCTCTTGAGCTGACGGGGACGAGCTTCGGCGGCGGCCTCGTCCAAACCGATCTCACTGGTCCGGTCAAGGACACCAACCTAGCCTACCGCGTGATTGGTGACTTCCAGGACTATGAATACTGGCGCAACTTCGGACAGATCCGCCGACAGGTTGTGGCCCCGTCCGTGACTTGGCGCGGCGACGACACCAGCGTGACGGTAGGCTACGAGTTCGCGCACTACACCATCCCATTCGATCGGGGCACTACCTTCGATCCGCGCACCGGCCGCCCCCTGTGGGTGCCGCGCGACCGCCGCTTCGACGAGCGCGTGAGCCGGGTCGAGGCTATGAGCCACCTCGCCACGATCGATATCGACCACCGGTTCAACGAGGATTGGAAGCTACATCTCGGCTACAGCTATTCGAACCTCGGTTACGACGACAATCAGATCCGGCCGGTCTCCTACAACGCCAATACGCGTCTTCTGACGCGCCGGGCAGATGCGACGCGCGGAGGCGACTTCAACGCGAACGTTGCGCGCCTCGACCTGATCGGACGCTTCGATACCTTCGGCTTGCGTCACGACCTCCTGGCCGGCGTGATGTATGAACGGATTGATTACTACCGGAAGACCAGTGTGCGCGGGCCGAACGTGAGCGGTTTCGACCCGTTCGATCCCCTCTACGGTCTGCTCGGCGCCTCAGACCGGATCTCGCTCGCGTCCAGCAACAACCGCGATCGTCTCAGCAACACCAGCCTGTACCTGCAAGATTCTCTTCACCTCACCGACCGGCTCATTCTGGTTGGCGGGATGAGTGCCCAGATTTACGACCAGCTCGCCTATGCGGGACGCCCGGCCGTCATCTCGACCGCGATCAACGGTGTAAAGCCGGTGCCGCGCGCCGGTCTCGTCTACAAGCTCGCGCCGAACCTTTCGCTCTATGGCAGCTACACGCAATCCTTCCGCCCGAACGTGACCGATCTCGACGTCACCGGCACGCTGCTGCCGGAAGAGGGCGAAGCCTATGAGGTCGGCGTCAAGGCGGAGGTCGCCGAGGGGCTCCTTATCACGGGCGCGATGTTCGACGCCGAGAAAAGCAACGTGCTGATCACCCAGGTGGTCAACGGCAACCGCTTCGGCTCCACCGCCGGCCGGGTCCGCTCGCGCGGCTTCGAACTCGATTTCGCGGGTCAGATCCGTCCCGACTGGGCCGTGATCGGCAGCTACGGCTTCACCCAGGCCGTCGTTACGGAGGATCCGGTTCTCGTCGGCAAGGAACTCCAGAACACGCCGCGGGTCACGGCCTCGCTGTTCCTGACCCATCAGCTCGGCGCCGTCGCGGAGGCGATGGAATTCGGCTCGACCCGCCTCGGGCCGGGCTCCCTCGAAGTCGGCTTCGGCACCCGCTACGTCGGGGCGCGGCCCGGCGACGCCGCCAATACCTTCAGCCTGCCGGACTACGTGGTCAGCGATGCCTTCCTGGCCTACCGGACCCAGGTGAACGGCCTGCCGACCACGGTCCAGCTCAACCTGAAGAACCTGTTCGACGAGACCTATTATGCCTCGTCGGGGGCGAGCAACCTGCTGGTCGCCGTGGGCGAACCGTTCCAGGCCCTGGTGACCGCACGGGTGGCCTGGTGAGGCGCCTTCGCGCGATCCTATTCCAGATCCATTGGCTGCTGGGTCTCGGCGCCGGACTGATCCTCGCGGTGGCGGGCGTGACCGGCGCCCTCCTGAGCTACGAAGATGCGATCGGCGCGTTCGTCGACGCCGACTTGATCCGGGTCGCGCCCCGGGCGGAAAACCTGCTCACGCCGGATGCGCTCCTCGCCCGGTTCCACGCCCAGCACCGCGGCACGGTGGTGAACCTCACGCTGTCCGCCGAGCCCGGCACCACCGCGATGATGCGCCTCGGCCGCGACCCCGCCACCGACCAGCGTCCGCCCTCGCTCTATCTCGACCCTTATGACGGGACCGTCCTGGGCGCAGCGCGGACGGAGACGGTGTTCGCCACCATCCGGCGCCTGCACCGCTGGCTCCTTCTTCCGGGAGACGGCAAGGGCTGGGGCCGGACGCTGACGGGCTTGAGCGTGCTGGCTCTCCTCATGCTGCTCTGCACCGGCCTGTACCTGCGCTGGCCGAAGGTGATGTCCTGGCGAATCTGGCTGAAGCCGAACCTCCGCCAATGGGGTCGGCCGACCTACTGGTCGTTGCATTCGGTGGCCGGCACCTGGGTGCTGCCGATTTATCTAATCATCGCCCTGAGCGGCCTGTGGTGGTCCTTCGACGGGTATCGCAACGTGGTCACCGCCCTGCTGACGCGCGGCGAGACCATCACCCGGATGGCGGATGGCAAGCCGCAGTCTGGCATGGAAAAACCGCGGTCGGTCGGCTCTGAGAGCAAGCCGCCGCTGGACCGGAAGGAGGAAGGCCTGGGCGCCCCCGGTGCCCCCTCCCTCGACACGGCCTGGGCGGCCTTCCGCGCGGTGGAGGACGGCCATTTCATCCGCGCCACCCTGCTCCTCCCGGCAGGCTTCACGGGTCCCGTGCGGATCCGCTCGGAGAATCCGAACGGCTGGCGTGACGACACCCGGATCGAGGCGGCCACCGGGCGCATCCTGGTGCGCGAGATCGGTGGGGAACGGCCGCTCGGCGTCCGGATCGCCGGCACCATGCTCGACGTGCATAGCGGCCGCTTCTTCGGCCCCCTCGGACCGCCGATTTTCCTCATCGCGGCCCTGTTGATGCCGCTCTTCCTGGTGACGGGGCTGCTGCTCTATATCGGGCGGCGCAAGGCGAAGGCCCGGCGCCGGTCCTCGGCCCCGCCGATCGCCGCCGCGACCTCCGGGCTCAGGCCACGCGCTTGACCCCCTGGCCGGATTTCGACAGGTTCCGCCGCCACAGCGCCCAATCCGTCTGCTGCAACCGTCGAGATCCGATGTCGTCTGGCGACGAATCTGCCGTCCCGCCCGCCGCATCCGCGCGTGCGCGACCCTTCACAATCTGCCGCGAGGACGAGCCGGTACCGCCCGCCATCGCTGGCGCCATCGCGGCGATCGGCAATTTCGACGGGGTGCATCTCGGCCATCGCGCTCTGATCGCCGCCGTCCGCGAGACGGCGCAGGCAGCAAGTCGCCCAGCGGTGGCGCTCACCTTCGAGCCGCATCCGCGCGCTTATTTTGCGCCGCACCTGCCCATGTTCCGTCTCACCGATGCGTTGGCTAAGGAGATCGTATTCGCGCATCTCGGTCTCGACGGCCTGATCGTACGCCGCTTCGACGCCACCCTGGCGGGCACCGGCGCCCGAGACTTCGTCGAGGAGCTTCTGGTGCGTGACCTCGGAGTGTCAGGGGTCGTCATCGGCCACGACTTCCATTTCGGCCGGGGCCGGGAGGGCACGCCGGCCGTGCTCGCGGACCTCTGTACGCAGGCCGGCCTGACCTGCCGTATCATTTCCCCCGTGGCCCTGAGCGCAGGCGCGGAACCGGTCTCGTCGAGCGCGATCCGGGCGGCCCTGGCCGAGGGCGCGGTGGCGCAGGCCAACGCGCTCCTCGGTTATCGCTGGTTCGTCTCCGGAGAGGTCCGCCACGGCGACAAGCGCGGGCGTACCCTGGGCTATCCCACTGCCAACGTGGCGCTGACGGATTGCGGACTCGCTCACGGCATCTACGCGGTACGGGTGCGCCTGCCGGATGGCCGGGTGACGGACGGAGTCGCCAGTTACGGCCGACGGCCGACCTTCGACGACGGCGCTCCTCTCCTCGAGGTCAATCTGTTCGACTTCTCCGGAGACCTGTACGGCCAGACGATCGCGGTGGAGTTTCTCGACTACATCCGGGGCGAGGTACGCTTCGACGGGGCCGAGGCCCTGATCGTCCAGATGCATTGCGATGCGGCGGAAGCCCGCCGGATCATCGCCAAGAACCCCGTCCCGTCGATGTTGGAGGCTTGACCCTCGATCAATCCGCCTCGTCCTCGGTGTCGGGCGTGCGGTTGGGCCAGGTCACGATCCGATCGAGCAGTTCGTCGGCGGTGAACTCCTCCTCGTTGCCGGAAACCCGGCCCCGCACGGAGATGCCGGCCTCGTGCACGCTGGCGGCGCGTCCGGAGACGAGGGGATGCCAAGCGTAGAGGTCTTGACCGTCGCGGATGAGGCGATAGGCGCAGGTCGGCGGCAGCCACGGGATCGTGCGGACCGCCTCGGGCGTCAGGCGCACGCAATCGGGCACCCGCTTCTGGCGCCTCGGATAGTCGCGGCAGCGGCAGCCATGGCCGTCGAGGAGAGTGCAGCCGACATCCGTGTGATAGACCTCAGCCGTGTCCTCGTCTTCGAGCTTGAGGAGGCAGCAGCGGCCGCAACCGTCGCACAGGCTCTCCCATTCGGTCGGGGACATCGCCTCCAGGCTCTTGGTGCGCCAGAACGGCTCGTCGACCGAGGCGGAAGGGGATTCGGGGAAGGCCTGCGGCGTCTGGGAACGCGCGGCCGAGCGGTCCCGCATGGGGAACACCTTGGGCTGGGAGCGGCGAAAATCCGGGTGATCCGTTCCTGTGCCGCAACGCCGACCTGCGGGCAAGCGTTGCCGGCGCAAGGCACGACGTCGCAGCGCGGAGTCAAGCCTCCCGATGCCACCGACCCGCCCCAATCCGACGTCAAGGTTAAGACCAGGTTATCGTCCACAACGCCGGGACTCTGCGCCTTGCCGAGGCGTTGTCAGCAACGAAGCCTCGCGGCCGGGCGCAGGTGTTGTTAGGATCGCGTGACCCGGCCTCGTGCCGGCGCCGGGTACGGAAGGACTGGAACTCAGGTGCGCCTGCCCAAAGCGACCTCGCTGACGACGCGGATCAAGCACGCCGCCCTGGCCTTTGATGCCTGGGTGAACGCGAGCCTGTACGATGGCGGCCGCTCGGCAGGCGAGACCTACGAGCGATTCCAAGAGCGCATGAACGTGTTCGCGGTGCGGGGCTGGAAGCGCGTCACCCTAGACCTGACCAGCGAGGCGGTGACCCTCGGCACCGGCGGGGCCGTGCTGATGCTGGCGCTGGCGCAGCCCGCCTTCAACCTGACCAATGACAACTGGCTCAAGGCCCAGGATCTCGCGGTGACCTTCCTCGACCGCTACGGCACCGAAGTCGGGCGGCGCGGGATCAAGCACGATGATTCGCTCAAGCTCGACGACTTTCCCGACATCATGATCAAGGCCCTGGTCTCGACGGAAGATCGGCGTTTCTACGAGCATTGGGGTATCGACCCCATCGGCACCGCCCGCGCGCTGGTGTCGAACTCGCGCGGCGGGGGCAACACCCAGGGCGGCTCGTCGATCACCCAGCAACTCGCCAAGAACCTGTTCCTCACGAACGAGCGCTCGCTTGAGCGCAAGATCAACGAGGCCTTCCTGGCGCTCTGGCTGGAGAGCCATCTCTCCAAGAACGAGATCCTGAAGCTCTATCTCGACCGCGCCTATATGGGCGGCGGCACCTTCGGCGCCGTGGCGGCGGCGGATTATTATTTCGGCAAGCCGCTCAAGGACATCTCCTTGGCCGAAGCCGCGATGCTGGCCGGCCTGTTCAAGGCGCCGACCAAGTACGCCCCCCATGTGAACCTACCGGCGGCCCGCGCCCGTGCCGTCGATGTGCTGCACAACATGGTCGAGGCCGGCTTCCTCACCGAGGGCCAGATCCAGACGGCCTTGCGCAACCCTGCGACGCCGGTAACGCGCACCCGCGACATCACGGCGGACTATTATCTCGACTGGGCCTTCGGCGAGATCAAGCAAATGGCCGACGCTGGCCGCTTCCGCAGCGACCGGGTACTCACCGTCAAGACGCCGCTCGATCTCACCATCCAGCGGCGGGCCGACGAGGTGGTGCAGAACACCCTGCGCCGGCTCGGCGATCAGTACGAGGTCGACGAGGCCGCGATGGTGATCCTCGACCCCGATGGCGCGCTGCGGGCGATGGTCGGCGGCGCCGATTACGGCGAGAGCCAGTTCAACCGCGCCACCGATGCGCTGCGCCAGCCTGGCTCGTCGTTCAAGCCCTATGTCTACGCGGCCGGCCTCGCCGCGGGCCTGTATCGGCCGGATACCCGCGTCGTCGATCGGCCTGTCTGCATTGGCAACTGGTGCCCGCAGAACTACGGACGCTCGTTCTCGGGCGCCACGACTCTGACCGTGGCGGTGGCCAAATCCATCAACACCATCCCGATTCAGGTCTCGATAGCGCTCGGCAAGGCGATGGGCATCTCGCACGAGGCCCGGGCGGCTGCCGCCGGGCGCAAGAAGATCATCGAGACCGCCCACGCTATGGGCATCACCACGCAGCTGACCGATTCCGTCTCCCTGCCCATCGGTTCGGCCGAGGTGAACGTCATCGATCAGGCCGCCGGCTACGCGGTGTTCGCCAATGGCGGTCGCAAGGCCAAGCCCTACGCGGCGATGGAGGTGAAGAACTCGTCCGGCGAGGTGATCTATCGCCATGCCGACGAGCCGATGCGGCAGGTGCTTTCGACCCAGGTGGTCGCCGATATGAACTACATGCTCACCAAGGTGGTGGAGGAAGGCACCGGCAAGCGCGCCGCGCTGGAGGGCATCAAGGTGGCGGGCAAGTCCGGCACCACGAATGCCTATCGCGACGCCTGGTTCGTCGGCTACACCGGCAATTATGTCGGCGCCGTCTGGTTCGGCAACGACGATCACACCTCCACCAACAAGATGACCGGCGGCTCGCTGCCCGCCATGACCTGGCATGACGTCATGGAAGTCGCACACCAGGGCATCGAGCTGAAGCCGATGCCGGGCCTGAAGGATCCGGGCCGCGCGGTGGCCCAGGCCGGCCCGAGCGCGGCACCCGTCAACGCCGCGGCGAGTGCGGCCGGCAAGCTTTCGCGACGGTCCTTCGAGGTCATTGGCAGCATGAACGGCCTGTTCCGCCAAGTGGAGCGAGCGCCCGAGAAGACCTCTGCCCTCCAGCCCGCAAGCGTACCGGGCGCGGTGGCGGAGGGAACCCGCGCTGGCGGCCGCATCGGCACCCCGTAACTGGCGATGATGCGCATGACATTGGCCGAGACGGTGGCGCGATTGCGCCCGGACCAGACCCGCCCGCCCGCTTCCCAGCCAACAAGCACAGGCACCGTTGGCCCGCTGCGGAGCGGAGTTTCCGGGCGCCTTGCCGGACCTCTGCGACGCGGCGTGCGCCGGGCCTCGACCGTGACGCTGATGCTCTACGCCCTGGCGCTTGGCGCCGGAATCGGGCTGGCCACCGCCGATTACGCCACGCGGGGCGGCTATCCGTTCGGGGGCGTCCCGGTCGGAGCCTGGACGGCCTGGCCGAAGATCGGCTCTGTGGGCGCGGACCCCTACGCCCGCGCGGTCAACGCCCGGCGGGGCGAGATCCCCCTGGCGATCGGCGAGGGTATGCTGCTGACCGCGGAGCAGGACGAGTCCGGGCAGACCCTCGACGCCGCGTGCACTTATCAAGTGGCGGGCGTGACGCCGCCCGCTCGCGCTTGGACGGTGACGGTCGCCGGGCGCGGGCCGCGTGATTCGGAGGCAGCACCGATGCGCGAAGGCTTCACCTCCACGGAGATCCTGCGCGAGACCGACGGGCATTTTGCCATCACGCTTTCGCCCGAGGTGCAGCCGGGCAACTGGCTGCCGATGCCCCGCGCGAAGGGTCCTGTGCGCTTGGCGCTCCGTCTCTACGACACCCCCGTGGCGGCCAGTGCCGGCAACCTGGACCGCTCGGCGGTACCGGCCGTCACCCGAACCGGATGTGCCCCATGACGCCGCGCGGACGCTTTCTGGTCGCCACACTGTCGGGGCTGGTGATCGCCGGCCTCGTGCATGTGGCCACGGTGCTGCTGATCCCGAGGCTGGCGGAGGGAGATGCTCTCTCCCGGGCACGATCGGGAGAGAGCCTCGACCATCCGATGCCGGTGAACACGGTGGCGACCGGTGACGCGCCGCCCCCCGTTGAGGCATGGCTGCCGATCCCCGATCCTGCGGTCGCGGTCGGCCTGTGCGCCTTCGATTTGACCGAGGGACCGATGCGGGTCTCTGCCCGCACCGGTCCCCTGATGCTGTCCCTGGCGGTGCATGGGCCGCGTGGCGCCTTCTATGCGGTCACCGATCAGGCGGCCGTGCGCGGTGCCCTCGATCTGGTTGTCCTCACGCGGGCCCAGTACGACGAGGCGCTCGCCAATGCCGACGAGGACGAGGTGAGCCACGATGTCCGCATCGTCGCCACCGACGCCAAGGGCTTTGTGGTGGTGCGGATCATCGCGGCGCTTCCAAGTCAGCGCGCGACCGCGGATGCGGCTGTGCAGGCGGTCTCCTGCACGGTTGACAGCCCAGCCGATGAGAAGACCGGGGGCTAAGGCAGCCCCAGAACCTGCTCAGTACTTGGCGACGATCGGCTTTGCCGCCGCTACCTCGACCATCACCTCCGGCAGGAGCCCGCATCGCGCCTCGGCCTCCGGGGGCACCAGGGGGTCGAGCAGGGGATTTCGGCCGTTGAGGGCCGCCAGGGCCTGTGCCACGGCCGTGAGCTCCGGACCCGGCGCCTCGATCACCAAATGCTCCAGAGCGTAGCGGTAGCGCCCGGCGCGCCGTCGGGTCTCAAGTCGAACCCAGGCGATCAGGCAGCGGTTCTCGGCCACTCGCATGGCGGCTTGGCGCACATCGCCGTCGTCAAGGCTCTTGGCGAAGGGCAGGCTGCGAAGGCGCAAGGCATCGGCGTCCTTCACCCGAACGGCCAGGGCGACGAATTGTGGAATCAGCCGCGCATCGGCGCCGATATCCTCCGACAGCCGCCGGTAGCGCGAGACCGGTGAGCGGAAGGCCTCCGCCATCAGGATATCGTGGTAGGCCGCGGGATCATCGGTGCGCCAGGACGGGGGCAGCACACGGGTGCGGGTCAGGTTGGCGAGGGCGTCCGTGAAGGCCTCGTGCCCAGCCGCAGGCATCAGGAAGCGCCAAGCACGGTCGCGCAGGGTGCGCTCCTCGTCGGTGAACGGAAAGGTTGAGGCCGGCTCCTCGCGTTCCTGCGCGGCCAGAGTTCCGGTGGTCTCGACCAGACTGTTCCAGGCGCCGGCCTTGGGACGTCCGAAATCGCCCTGCTGCGCGCAACCGGTCAGAAGCACCAGGATCGCGAGGGGCGTCAGATGCCGGGAGCGCGGCCGTCGCGCGAGGAAGCATCCGGTTCGGAACAAAGGCATCCTCCGGGAACGGAGCAGTTCGTGGTCAGGAACGACGACGCAGGCGCGGGGCGGGCGCGTCCGGCTCGGGCATGCGCTCGTAGCGGATGCCGGTGAAGAGCAGGATGGCACCGCGCGGAGTATCCGCGTCCGCACGCCGGAAGCGGCGGGCAGGTCCCGCGAAGGGCACCACCTGGGCTGTCTGGCGCTCGGGATGGCGCTCGGTGCCGCCCGTCTCGGGCGACCGTTTGACGTTCATCCGAGGCGCGTTCATCCGGGGAGAGTTCATCGGCTTGGTTCCGATTCCATTCGATCTCTGAAGCGAGCCGTCATCAGGCCTGCCCTCACCGCATCCGGGCCGTTCCGGTATCGCGGCGGTGCCGGCAGAGATCAGCATGGGGTGGTTAACGGAACCTTGCGATGCTGCCGCCAACACCGTCTTCCCCGACTGGCCATGAGGGGACCGGACCAGCGTGGCTTCCAGGCAACGGAGCCACTTCGTCCGTATGGCCCGCGACTTGCACCCCCGGGACTGCCCATGGCGGGCATTTCCTCCCTTGTACTCGGCCCTGCTCGCCCGGCGAGCGGGGCTTTTTTTGTTCGGCGGACCATGCGCGGATCTTTAGTGGCCCTGATCGATCCGGGAGCGAACGCACGGAACACGCGGCGGTCGAGGCGCTTGCTAAGGGCGGGTCGCGCCCGATATGCCGTGTCGCTTCCGATCGAACGGTCGTACTTTTCGCGAACGCCCATCACCCCAACGCCATTTCATTTCCGATTGAAGGACACCGCCGGATGCGCGTGGTTATCTCCCGACTCTCAAGCCCGAATCGGGGCCTCAAAGCGGCCCTGCGCCTGGCGCCTTTCGCGCTCCTGATGATGGCTGTCAGCCCGGCCCAGGCCCAGCGCGAGGACCAAGGGCTTCAGCTCGGATGTGCCAACGACTACTTCCGCCTCTGCGCCGGCGTCGATCCCAACAGCCAGGACGCGGAGCGCTGCATGGATCGCAACCGCTCCCGGCTGTCCCCCGAGTGCAAAGCCGCCATCGGCGACTATGACCGCCGTAGCGGTGGAAAATCCCAGAAGTAAGGTGCCGTCCGGCACGCCGCATCACGGTCGGGACGGGCATCGACGGTGTCCGTTCCCAGACAGAGGTTTGACAGCATGACCCTGACCGTCGCGGTGCAGATGGATCCGATCCAGTCGATCCGGATCGCCGGGGACACCACGTTCGCGCTCCTGCTCGAAGCCCAAGCGCGCGGGCACCGGCTCCTGCACTACACGCCGGACCGCCTGTCGATGCAGGGCAATGCCGTGACGGCGCGGGTCGAGGCCCTGACGGTACAGGACGTGGAGGGCGCACACGCGAACCTGGGCGCCCCCGAACGCATCGACCTGTCGAGTGTCGACGTGGTTCTGATGCGCCAGGATCCGCCCTTCGACATGGCCTACATCACCGCCACACACATGCTGGAGCGCATCCATCCATGCACCCTGGTGGTGAACAACCCGGCCGAGGTCCGCAACGCCCCTGAGAAGCTGTTCGTCCTCGACTTCCCCGAGTTGATGCCGCCCACCCTGATCACCCGCGATAAGGCGGAGATCGAGGCGTTCCGGGCCGAGCACGGCGCCATCGTGATGAAGCCCCTCCACGGGCATGGCGGCGCGGCGGTGTTCCGGGTCCTGCCCGAGGACGCGAATTTCGGCTCGATGTTCGACCTGTTCTCGGTCACCTTCCGCGAGCAGTGGGTGGTGCAGCGGTTCCTGCCGCGCATCACCGAGGGCGACAAGCGCATCATCTTGGTCGATGGCGAGCCGATGGGTGCCATCAACCGGGTGCCCGCCCTCAACGATATCCGCTCGAACATGGTGCGGGGTGGGGCGGCGGCGGCCTCCGACCTGACCGAGCGCGAGCGTGCGATCTGCGCTACCATTGGTCCGGAACTGAAGCGCCGAGGCCTGATCCTGGTTGGGATCGACGTCATCGACGGAAACCTGACCGAAATCAATGTGACCTCGCCGACAGGTATCCGGGCGATCAAGCGCCTCGGCGGGCCGGACTTGGCGGTTTCTGTGTGGGACGCAATCGAGGGCCGCGTCGGCACGGTCCTGTCCGCCTGACGGGCGCTCACACTCGGCTGTCTTAAAACGACACGACCCGGGCAAGCCCGGGTCGTGTGCTTTGTGGTCCTCGGACTCAGACCAGTCCGAGTTTCTGGGCCAAGCCGATGCGTTGGAGCTTGCCGGTAGCACCCTTCGGGATTTCGTCCAGGATCAGGATCTTGGCCGGCACCTTGAAGGCGGCGAGGCGTTCCGAGGCGAAGCCGCGCAGTTCCTTCTCGGCGAGGTGCTGGCCCTCGCGGAGCACGATGGCGGCGCAAACGTCTTCGCCCAGTTTGTCATGTGGCATCGCGAAGGTGACGCATTGCGATACTGCCGGATGGTCCATCAGGATCTCGTCGACTTCGCGCGGGGAGATTTTCTCGCCGCCCCGGTTGATGATTTCCTTGAGGCGCCCGGTGATGGACAGGTAGCCCTCGGGCGTCAGCGATCCCTGGTCGCCGGTGCGGAACCAGCCCTGCTTGGTGAAGGCCTCGGCATTGGCCTTGTCGTTGTTCTCGTAGCCGGACATCACGTTGTCGCCGCGGATGACGATCTCACCGGTCTCGCCTGCAGGCATCGGCTCGCCGTCCTCGTCCACGATCGCGATCTCGGGGCCGGCCGCGAGGCCGACCGAGCCGGCGTAATGCGGACGCGGCGGCAGCGGATTGGAGGCCATCTGGTGGGAGGCCTCGGTCATGCCGTAGGCCTCGATCAGGGGAGCGCCGAACACCTCCTCGATTTCCTTCATCACCTGGGGCGGCATGGAGGATGAGGAGGACCGGATGAAGCGCAAGGGGTTGGCCTCGATGGCCTCCCGGTTGCGTGCGGCCCGGCTAAGGATCGCCTGATGCATGGTCGGCACGGCGGTGTACCAGGTCGGGCGAACCTCGCTCATCCACCCGAAAAACTTGAGGGCGTTGAAGCCCGGCGTGCACGACACCTGACCGCCGGCCGAGAGCGGGGCCAGGATGCCGGCGATCAGCCCGTGGATGTGGAACAGCGGCATGATGTTGAGGCCGCGATCCTCGGCCGTGAAGGCCAGGGTGGTGCGGATGTTGCGGGCCGAAGCACAGACATTCGACTGCTTCAGCGGCACGATCTTCGGGCGCGATGTGGTGCCGGAGGTGTGCAGCACGAGGCCGATATCGTCCGGGTGAGCCGGACCACCCTGCGCGGCCGGCGAAGCCCCGGCCCCCTCGAACGACAGGGTGAAGCTGCCGGCCCCTTCCTCAGGGGTCGGGCGAAGGCGCACCACTGGCACGCCGAGACGGGCAGCGACCGCGATGGCCGGGCTGTCGGAGCCGTCCGCAACCACGAGGAGCTTCGCGTTGAGATCGGAAAGGTAGAACGTGAACTCGTCGGCCTTGTAGCTCGGGTTGAGGGGAGCGGCCGTGGTCCCGGCCCCGATGGCGATGAAGGCGGCCGCCATTTCAGGTCCGTTGTCGAGGACGATGCCGACCCGGTCGTTCCGGCCGAGGCCCTGTGCATTCAGGGCCGCGATGGTCCGGTCCGTGAGGCCGCGGAGCTGGCCGAAGGTCAGGGGCACGCCGCCAGGGCTGGACAGGGCGGTCGCGTCCGCGGCGCCGGCCTGGATCAGGGCGTGCAGGGTGGTGGCGGCGGGATGTGCGTGGGAAGTCTCGGCCATGGCGAAGCGTCCTCGAATGTCTTGGGGGTCAGGCCGGCATGATGGAGAGGCGCCCCTGCGCCCGCTCCAGGCTCTGGGAGAGGAGGCGCATCAGGGCGTAGACGGTGCCGATATGCGGGGTCGGGGTGTCGGTAAGGCGCCCGAGCTCGATGATTGAGCCGACCAGGGCCTCGAGTTCGATCGGGCGTCCCGCCTCCACGTCCTGCAGCATCGAGGTCTTGTGGGCGCCAACCTTCTCAGCGCCGGCGATGCGCCGTTCGATGCCGAGCTTGAAGGTGATGCCGAGGCGGTTCGCGATCGTCTCCGCCTCGCGCATCATGTCGGCGGCGAGTGCCCGAGTCTCGGGGAACTGGCAGATGTCGACCAGGGTGGCGTGACTGAGCGCCGAGATCGGATTGAAGCTGAGGTTGCCCCAGAGCTTGAGCCAGATCTCCGCCCGGATATCGCTGGTCACCGGCGCACGGAAGCCCGCCTTGATCAGGGTCTGGGCCAGCGATTGCACACGCGGCGACATCGAGCCGTCGAGTTCGCCGAGGCCGAAGCGGTGGCCTTCGACCACCTGCACCACGCCGGGCTCGGTCAGCACGGCGGCCGGGTAGACGACGGAGCCGATGACGTGCCTGGGATCGAGATGCTTCGCGATGAGGCCGCCCGGATCGGCGGTCTCCAGGTGGGTGCCCGTCAGGTCACCGCCGTGACCTTGCGAAAAGTACCACCACGGGATGCCGTTCTGCATCGTCACCACCATCGTGTCGGGACCGATGAGGTGATGGAGGTCGGCCGCGATCGGACCGACCTGATGCGCCTTGACGGTGAGGAGCACGATGTCGTGCTTTCCCGCCTCGGCCATCGACTTCATGGCCTTGAGGTTCGTCACGTGAATCTCGGAGCCGTTCTCCTCGATCAGCCGCATCCCGTTCTGCTGGATGGCGTCGAGGTTGGCGCCTCGGGCGATGAAGGTGACGTCCTCGCCCGCATGGGCGAGGCGCACACCGAGAAATCCTCCGATGGCGCCGGCGCCGACGATCGCGATGCTCATGTGGGTATCCTTGAAGCCTGTTCGGTTCGCGTCCGGTTCGTTGGAGTCGGGTGTCTCACGAAAACCCGTTCGACAGTATGCCGATGCCGGCGATCTCAACCTCGACGGTAGCGCCCTTCGGGATCGGCCCGGCGCCCACCGAGGTCCCACAGGCGATGAGGTCGCCGGGCTCCAGGGTCATGCCCCGGGAGAGTTCGGCCACCAGCTCGGCGGGTCGGCGCATCATGTCAGCCAGCGGATAGCGCTGCCGCTCGCGCCCATTGACCCGCACTGCGACCTCAAGGGCCTCGGGATCGAGGTCGGTGGCGATCACCGGGCCGAATGGTCCGAAGCCGTCGTAGCCTTTGGACCGGGTCCAGTGGGTGAAGCTCGGATCGGCCTTCAGGGCTTCAAGAGCGGTCACGTCGTTCACGCAGGTGTAGCCGAAAATGTGAGCCGCCGCCGCCTCCGGCGTGAGGTCGCGGCCGCGCCGGCCGATCACGATTCCAAGCTCGCCCTCGAAGAGCAACCGACCGCCCCCGTCCGGCGCCGTGACGGTCTGCCCGCTGGCCAGATAACAGCTCGCCGGCTTCACGAAGTAGAGCGGCACCTCGGGCCGGGTGAGGCCCTGCTTCTCGGCCGAAGCGTGGAAGTTGTTCCACAGGGCGATGTATTTCGAGGGCCGGCATGGCAGATCGAGAGTGACCTCGGCGAGCGGCAGCGTCGCACCGGTGGGCGCCGGGTCAGCGAAGAGATCGCCCTCGTGGACGGCGATCGTTCCTCCGTCGAGGCGGCCGAAGCCGCTCTCGCCGTCGTGGATGTAGCGGAGCCATCGGGCCATCTGCATCAGCTCCGGGCAATGAACCGGGCGCGCATCGGCTTCAGCACGAAGAGTGCGAGGAAGCCGGCCAGGAACGCCATGCCGGAGGCGGCGTAGAACACATTCTGCCACGAACCGGTCTTGGCCTGGATCATGAGAAGGATCGGAAGGAGCAGCGCGGCGGTGCCCTTGGCGGTGTAGAGGAGGCCCGCATTGGCGGCCGCGTTCTTGTCGCCGTAGGTGTCGCTGCAGGTGGCGGGGAACAGGGAGTAGATCTCGCCCCAGGCGAAGAACACGAGGCCGGTGAGCAGCACGAAGGCCATCGGGATGTGCGCGAACATGCCCAGTGCCAGGATGCCGGCGCCCTCGATCATGAAGGCGATCACCATGGTGTTCTCGCGGCCGATCTTGTCGGAGACCCAGCCGAAGAACGGCCGCGTCACACCGTTGAGCACCCGATCGATGGTCAGCGCGAAGGTCAGGGCCGGGAGGGTGATGCCGATGAGCGAGACGTTGACGCCCGCAACCTTGAAGTCCTTGGCGATGGGCGCCAGGGACGCCGCCGCCATCAGGCCGCCGGCCGCCATCATCACGAACATGAGGTACAGGAGCCAGAAGACCGGCGTCCGCACCATCTCGGCGGTGGAGTACTGCCGCCGGGTGACGGTGTTCACGGTCGCGGTGCGGCCGGCGAGCATCCGGTCCTTGAAGGCGGTGCTCGGCGAGACAAGAAGCAAAGCCGCCAGCATGACGATGAGGCCCTGGCCGAGGCCGAACACGAAGAAGGTGTGCTGGTAGCCGGAATCGCGGATCATGTTGGCGATCGGGATCACCGTGAGGGCCGAGCCCGCGCCGAAACCGGCAGCGGTGAGGCCGGCAGCGAAGCCGCGCCGATCAGGAAACCATTTCAGGGCATTGCCGACGCAAGTGCCGTAGACTGCGCCCGCGCCGATGCCGCTGATGGCGGCGGCCGCGTACAGCATGGTCAACGTGTCGGCGTAGGAGTTCATCACCCAGCCGAGCGCGCAGAGGGCGCCGCCGAAGATGGTGACGAGGCGCGGGCCGTACTTGTCCACGAACCAGCCTTCGATCGGAACCAGCCAGGTTTCCATCACCACGAAGATCGTGAAAGCCCACTGGATCGCGGTGCGCTCCCAGCCGAACTTTTGCTGGATCGGATCGACGAACAGCGTCCAGCCGTATTGCAGGTTGGCGATCATCGACATGCACAGCACGCCGAGGAACAGCTGTCCCCAGCGGCCCAGTGGCGGCGCATCCACCTTGGTCGATGACCCCACCCGAGCGGCGTGAGCCTCAGCGGGCGTGATCGACGTCGCTCCCTGGGGAGCAGGCGCAACACTACGCGCGGTCATAGGCGTCTTCCTCGGCTCAACTCTGGTTTATGGTGCTCGGTTTTATCGGTAATTATTTTGAATTCAAGGATCTATACCTCGCGTAACCCTCGGGCTCGCCTGCAAAATTTTTGGGTTAAGCATCCAAAAAATTTGAGATGCTGGCGGACACTGGCGCAGCCTCCATCCTTCTCTTGCGACGCAGTAATTTTGTTTGCGATGCGGCAGCGGATGCCTTTTCCATCATTGGAGAAGGGTCTTGCGTGGGCTTCGGGAAAGGCTCGAGAATCGTTGGAAACGGGATCCACGCGGAGCGCTCGCGTGCGCCAGCCCTTGGCATTCGGCCGATCCCAACGGCGGCGGCCCGGTGGATGAGGCCCCGTGGATCGGGGATGAGATCCATGGCACCCAAGGAATATGTGGCGGGACGAGCGCCTCGCCGGGGGAATGCCAGGATGCCGATACGCCACTGGGCCGAGTTGACGACGAACGAGATCCGGAACCGCGACATGGGGCGGGCCATCGCGGTGTTGCCCGTCGCGGCGATCGAGCAGCACGGGCCGCACCTGCCGCTCGCCACCGACACCATCATCGCCGAGGGCTATCTGGCCCATCTCACCGCCCTCCCGGCGGACGAGCTCGACGTCCTGCTGCTGCCGGTTCAGGCCATCGGCAAGTCCGACGAGCACGATGGCTTTGCCGGAACCCTGACCCTGGACACCGGCACCGCCCTGGAGGCCTGGACAAGCATCGGCGATGGGGTGCGGCGTGCCGGCTGCGAAAAACTCGTTCTGGTCACCTCTCACGGGGGCAACAGCGGACTGATCGATCTGGTGGCCGGGACGTTGCGCGGGCGGCACGGCATGGTGGCGGTGACCACGGCCTGGAGCCGCTTCGGCTATCCCGACGGACTGTTTTCCGAGGCGGAAATCCGCCACGGCATCCATGGCGGCGGTATTGAGACCGCCCTGATGCTGGCGCTACGGCCCGACCTGGTCCGGCGAAACCACATCGCCGATTTTACCCCGCGCACCGTGGCGATGGCGGAAACCTTCACGCATCTGCGCGCCGGTCGCCCCGCGGCCTTTGCCTGGAAGGCACAAGACCTCAACCCGGCCGGTGCCATCGGCGATGCCCGCCTCGGTACGGCGGAGGCCGGCGCTCGCGCCCTCGATCATGGAGCCCGTGCCTTCCTCGAACTCCTGCGCGACGTCGACCGCTTTCATCTTGCCCAGTGAATCTCGGCCATGACCCGGGGCTCGCCCCTGCGGGCGGTAACCGCGCCGGCTCCCGGCGCGAAGAAGCCTGACATGAGAGGCGCGACATCCCGGATCGCGGAGTTCACCCGATGGCCGGATTTCATTCCGTGGCATTTGCAGTCCTGGCCGGACCCGATCGGCCCGATGGCTCCGCATCGCGGGCCGAGGAGAGGTTTGGCTGGACCGAAGCCCGGCGGCGCCCGGCGGAGGATCATGGAATTCCAGAGCGCATGACTCAGGATCGGACGCTCTCGGCCGCCATGGCGGCGGCGCAGGCCGGCAATGCCGAGGCCTATCGCCGCCTGCTGCACGACTGTCTGCCGGTGATCGCCGGCATGGCGCGGGCGCAGGGGGTCCGACCGGAGGCGGTGGACGACGTGGTGCAGGATGTGCTGCTGACCATCCATCGGGCTCGGGCGACCTATGATCCGGTCCGGCCCTTCCTGCCCTGGCTGCGCGCCATCACACAGCGCCGCGCCATCGACGGGATGCGTCGTGCCGGTCGGCGGTCCCGCGAGATCCATGATCCGGTCGCCTACGAGGCCGAGGCCGACAGCGGGCCTGCCCCCGGCCAGGGCCTGGAGGCGCGGGACCGCGCGCGCATCCTGGCCCGGGCGGTTGCGGGACTCCCGGAAGGGCAGCGGCAGGCGGTGGAGCACCTCGCCCTGAAGGAGCGAAGCCTCGACGAGACGGCGCAGCTGACGGGGCGCAGCAAGGGCGCCCTCAAGGTCAACCTGCACCGGGCCCTGAAGGCCCTGCGCCGGGCCCTCGGACCCGACTCGGCCGATCTGGGCCGACCGAAACCGGATCCCGCCGCTCGGGAGCGAGGAACACACGATGTCTGAGCGCGCCCACACCATCCCGCACGACGTCCTGGTGGACAGCCTCGCGCGAGGCCTGACCCCAGTCCGGCCCCTGCCCGCACCCGCCTTCCGAGCGCTCACTTGGTGCACGGCGGCCCTCGCCCTCGGTCTGGCGCTGCTGCCGTTCGCGGATCTCGACGCCCTTCGTACGCGCATGGGGGTTCCGGATCTGCGCTATGCCGCCCTCGGCGCCGTGCTGACTGCCGTCGCGGCCGCGCTCGCCGCCTTCCAGACCAGCGTGCC
Organism: Methylobacterium sp. 37f; assembly: GCF_023093475.1. Lineage (NCBI taxonomy): Bacteria > Pseudomonadati > Pseudomonadota > Alphaproteobacteria > Hyphomicrobiales > Methylobacteriaceae > Methylobacterium > Methylobacterium sp. 37f. Next base: position 19,513 of record NZ_JAGHKN010000006.1, on the reverse strand, counting down.
AGGGCGGTCATGGGCCTGGGCGACGCTGCCGCTGGCACCGGCGGCCCTCTGGATCGGCGCGAGCGGACTGGGCTGCCTGCGCGCCTGGGTGGCCCCCGGCACGGGTGCTCCGGACCTGCCCGAGGCCAGCGGATGCCTCGTCTTCCTGCTCACCGTCTCGCTCCCGCTTTCCCTCGGGCTCGTGCTGATGCTGCGACGGGCCTGCCCGTTACGCCCCAATCTCACGGCGGCGCTGGCCGGGCTCTCGGCGGCGGCGGCGGCGGCGGCATTGCTGGTGCCGTTCCATCCCCATGACGCCACGGCGACGGACCTCGCCCTGCATCTCGTGGTCGTCGGCCTCGTCATCGGCGCCAACAGCCTCGCCGGGGGGCGCCTGCTGGCGCGGGGCTGAGCGTCAGGTCCAGGCGAGAAGCACCTCCTCGGTGGTCACGGGATGAACCTGCTGGCCGTAGCGACGGTGATACATCGTCATCAGGGCATCGTGCGCCTCGTCGCAGGAGCTGCACAGGGCGTCGGTGACGATGAGGACCCGGTAGCCGAGGTCGACGGCGCCGAGCACGCTGGCCAGCACGCAGACCTCGGTTTCACCGCCGGTCATCACCAGGGTGTCGATGCCCCGGGCCTGGAGGCGCGCATCGAGATCGGTGCCGAGCCAGGGCGAATAGACCGCCTTGTCGAGGATTTCGGCCGGCGGGACGAGGCGGGCGAGTTCCGGCACGAGGTCGATCAGCCCCGGTGCGAGATGGTCCCGGGTCATCGAGGCCCAGCGCTGCGAGTACCCGGCCCAGGTTCCGCGCCCCTCGCCGGGGTGCCGCGCCGGGATGAAGCGGGTGAGGAGGGTCCGATCCGGATGCGCCTTCACGAGGCGCTCCACCCGCGGCAGCACCCGGACCATCCAGGGGGTGTGCCAGTCCGTTGTCTCCAGGAACATGCGTTGCATGTCGACGCACAGATGCAGGCAGGTCCGCCCCAATGCGCCGGGGCGCGCACGCCATTCGCTCACGATGTCCTCCCCGGCTCCAGCGCCGACACGATTCTGTCCTGTCGGACAACCGTGGCATTCCAGGTCGGTTCGACGAATTTCTCCTGTCCCTCAGGCTAAATCCATCGCGTTGTGCAACAAAATGCACGCGCGAAAAAACTGAACACCTGGTGAATTTTCCGGTTTTTGGGGTATCCGGTGGCCAATGCCTCCGTATGAACCTGCTTCGCATCGCCGTCATCATGACGTGCGAGCTCTCTTTGTTCGAGCATGGCGAGATTACCGCATGTTATACTATGATAAGCGCCTTCAATATCCGGTGAAGGTCGACAGCCCGGACCCGATCTTCGCGCGCATGCTCCAGCAGGCGATCGGCGGCATCGAGGGCGAGATCCGCGTCTGCATGCAGTACTTCTTCCAGGGCTGGGGTGCGCGCGGACCGACGACTAAGTACCGGGACATGCTGCTGAATACCGCCACCGAGGAGATCGGCCACATCGAGATGCTGGCCACCGCCGTGGCGATGAATCTCGAGACCGCACCGACCACGCTGCAGGAGGAGGGCGCGGCCGACGGCGTCGTCGGTGCCGTGATGGGCGGCGGAAACCCCCGTCATACCATCGAGGGCATGCTGCATCGGCACGTGCTGTCGACCGGCATGGCCGCCTACCCGGCCAATTGCGACGGCGTGCCCTTCGACATGAGCCATGTCTACGCCAGCGGAAACCTTGCGGCCGACATGTATTGCAACGTCGCCGCCGAGACGACCGGCCGGGTTCTGGCGGTGCGCCTCTTCAATGCAGCGCATGATGCCGGCATGAAGGACATGCTGCACTTCCTCATCGCACGCGACACCATGCACCAGCAGCAGTGGCTCGCAGTCATCGAGGAACTCGGCGGCGCCGAAGGCAACCTGCCGATCCCGAACAGCTTTCCGCAGAGCAAGGAGCACGAGAAGTTCAACTACAACTTCTTCGCCACCACCCGCGACGGCTCGCCGCCGCCGGCGGGGCGCTGGACGAGTGGTCCCTCGCTCGACGGCAAGGGCGAGTTCACCGTGGTCCAGAACGAGCCCATGGGCGAAGTGCCGAATCTCGGTCCGGCCCGGCCCGACAGCGGCGCCCAGACCCAGCAGATGTGAGCCCCCGACGGCCTTGGTATACGAGGGCGATCCAGGCCCTGGTATACGATGAAGGTCGTGTCACGGTCGCGCGGTTACGGACCCGCGGCGCGTCAGGCGGCGCGGATCGCGGCCGCGACCTCGCCCGGATACTCCTCGTGCGGGCTGAGCGCGCCCGGCACCGAGGCCCGGGCGACCCGGCCGGTGGCGATGAGCGCGTCCATCTCGGCGCCGGAGCGGCGCGGCGCCCGCTCCGGCCGCAGCACCAGGATCGGCGGCAGGCCGGGGGCCTCGAACAGGTCGAGAAAGTCCCGTCGGGACTCGAACGGGTCGAGCCCGCCGGTGACGAAGGCGGCGGTTCCGAAGCGGCCGCCGTTCTGGCGGGTGATGACATGCTTGTCGGCGATGATGCCCGGGGTGACGTGGGCCGGGTCGGCATAGACATGGGCCCGCATCATCCGGCCGATCACGGGCCGGCTGATGTTGATGCGGTAGAGGGCGTCGCCCAGCAGCGGCAGCTCCACCGCCCGGCGCAGGCCGGCGAACAGGCCCTTGCGCTCCGGTCCCAGGGCGGTGGGCAGCGGCCCGCGCCAGGTCGGGGCGACGAGGACGAGGCGTTCGAAGCGGTGCGGATGGCGCCGGGCGGCGGCCACGAGGTAGCCGGCCGCATGACCGGCGCCGATGCCGAGGGCGTAGGGACCGGGCGCGGCCTCCAGCAGGGCGTCGAGGAAGGCATGCATCGTCGCGGGGTTCATCGGCACCCGGGCGCGGACATGGTCGCCGAAGCCCGGCCAGTCCGGCACGAGGCAGCGGTGGCTGTGCCCGAGGTCCTTGGCCAGCGCCCGCATCTCGACCCGGGCCGAGATCGACGACAGGGCCGGCAGCAACAGGGCGTCGGGACCGTTGCCGACCACGTCGTAGGGCGTCGGCACGCGGCGCCCGGCGAAGTTCAGCGCGAAGCTGCGGGCGGAATGGGCCGGGTCGATCATCGTACGCCTCTTCCTCGCATGCGGGACGATATCACCGGCCCCAGATGGGGCCTCGCCGACCGCGCCGGCACGCGACCGGGTGACGCCCCGGACCGCGCGCCGCGCCGGATCAGGTGCGCAGCAGCTCGTTGATGGCGGTCTTCGAGCGGGTGCCGGCGTCGACGCGCTTGACGATGACGGCGCAGTACAGGCCGGGGCCGGGGCTGCCGTCCGGCAGGTCCTTGCCGGGCGTGGTGCCGGAGACCACCACCGAATAGGGCGGCACCCGGCCGTACATGACCTCGCCGGTGGTGCGGTCGATGATCTTGGTCGAGGCGCCGATATAGACGCCCATGGAGAGGACACTGCCCTCGCCGACGATCACGCCCTCGGCCACCTCGGCGCGGGCGCCGATGAAGCAATTGTCCTCGATGATGACCGGATTGGCCTGGAGCGGCTCGAGCACGCCCGCGATGCCGGCGCCGCCGGAGATGTGGCAGTTCTTGCCGACCTGCGCGCAGGACCCGATGGTGACCCAGGTGTCGACCATGGTGCCCTCGCCCACATGGGCGCCGAGGTTGATGAAGCTCGGCATCAGCACCGCGCCGGGGGCGATGTAGGAGCCGCGACGCACGACGCAGCCGGGCACGGCCCGGAAGCCGGCCTCGCGAAAGTGCTTCTTCTTCCAGCCCTCGAACTTCGAGGGCACCTTGTCCCACCAGGTGGCGCCGTCGGGGCCGCCGTGGATGATCTCCATGTCGTTGAGGCGGAAGGACAGCAGCACCGCCTTCTTGAGCCACTGGTTGACCTGCCAGTCGTCGCCGACCTTCTCGGCGACCCGAGCCTTGCCGGCATCGAGCAGGTTCAGGGCCTCCTCGACGGCCTCGCGCACGGCGCCCTTGGTGCCGGTGTCGATGGTGGCGCGCTCCTCCCAGGCGGTCTCGATGGTGGCGGCGAGGTCGGTGGGGGACGCGGCGTGCGACATGGGGCGGTCTTCCGGGAAGCGGCGTTCGGGACGGGTCCCGTGCTTACAAAAGCCCGTCCGGCCTGTCACCTTCCTGTCGCCGTCCAAGAGCGGCGTGTCGCCGTCCAAGAACGGCGTGTCGCCGGCGAAATCCGGCGTGGCCTCGGCCCGTCGTCATCCCGCCGTCATCCCGCCGTCATGGGCTTGGAGCTGGCATGGCCGCAGGCGTCGTAGCGGCGCTCGATGAAGAAGTAGTCCTGCATGGTGGTGTTGAAGTACCGGGCCGAGACCGAGACCTCGCGCTTGACCGGCCGCCCCTCGATCAGGGCGCTGGGCACCCGCTCGATGGTGCAGCACGCGGTCTTGTCCTCCAGATAGGCGAGCTTGCTGGCATAGGACCGGCCGCCGTGATCGCCGTTCTTGACGATGTCGCGGATCATGATGTCGACGTAGGCGTCGTCCGACAGGGTGGCGTTGGTTTCGTAGCAGACCAGCAGGCGGGTGGACTGCTCGTAGATCAGGTAGCCCGCGCCGAGCACCGCCGTGGTGAAGAAGGCGATGCCCGCCGCCCGCGTTCCCCGCCCCGTCGGTCGTTCATCCTGGCGCTCCGCCATCGCCTGTTCCCTTCGCCCGGCGCGGACCCGGGCTCCGACCGAGCACCGGGTCTGGGCGCGCCGCCCAGGGCCGAGGCCGGGGACTCACGCGCCGAATCTACGCCGCGCGAGCCTGGACCGGATTCGATGACAAATGGTTTCCGACCCGCGAAATGTCGGCCAGCCTTCCAGGGCGCAGGAGCTTCTTGGGGTCTCAGGAGCTTCTTGGGGTCTCAGGAGCTTCTTGGGGTCTCAGGCGCTTCTTCGGCGATTGCGGCGTGAGAGCGATGCGGGTTTCGCACGCCGGGTTGTTCGAGCGGGTCGGCCCGACGGTCGCCGCCCGGCCGGATGGCCTACGCCCGCGCGCGAGAAACCCGGCGCGGTCCGAACCACGGCATCGGACGATCCGCAGCGGCGTTCCGGTCCGGCAACCGCGATCGCGGTTGCCGGCAGAGGCAGGTCCGGGGCGTGCGGATCGGGGGCCTCTGTCAGACCGGCGATCCGGCACCGCCCGCCTTCTCAGTCTCCGAAAGCGCGCTCGATGCGGGCGGCGCGATCAGCGCGATGCGCCAGCCGGGCATCGCGGTCGGATTGGACCTGGCGGACATCGGCCGCATGCGCGTATGCCCGGGCGGCGCCAAAATCACCGTTGATCGCAGCAACGTTGGCTGCATGCTGGTCTCTGCGCGCCTGAATCGCCCGGACATTGGAGGAATGAGAGGCATCGCGCGCAAAGAGAGAAGACTGAAGGCTCTCTTGCGCCTGCGCGGGCACCACAAGCCAGAGCGAACCACTGGCGACAAGACCCATTACGGCTGTTTTTACGACGTTCATGACAGCGAATCCTCAACTTGATTGATGATCACCAATGAAACAACAGACTTTTAAGACATGCGACACAGGCCATCAAGCCTTTTGTCGGTCCTGGATTTGATAAAGATCCTCCTTTGACCGGAGATATAGCCTGACGACCGCTTTCGGTTCCGGGCGCAGCGAATTTTTGGTGTCTGCCGGTGTGCCGGAGCACGCGTGCCTCGGCGGCCCTGCACCCGGATCGGACGATGGGTCCGCCTTGCGGGAGAAACGCAGCGGGCTTCCGCGAACGGGGCTTCCGCGAACGGGGCATTCGCGAGCCTACGCCCGGCCGCGAACCCCTCGGCCGGATGCATGACCGGGAGAGATGGAGAGAGAGGGGGTCAGGGCGTGATGGGGTCGAACCGGTCGCCGAGCCCGACCAGATCGGTCGTGAAGGCCGCGAGATCCTGGCTCAGATCGGCGTGGATGGCCCGGGCCGCGTCGGGAAATTCCTCCAGCACGCGGCGCATCAGCGTGGGGGTGATGCGGATCACTTCGGCGTCACGCGTCGCGTCGGCGTCGCAGGGGCGCTCGCCGCGCTGGAACAGGGCGAGACGCCCGATCAGGCTCGACCGCCCCATGGTGACCGGCTCGGCGCGGGCGCCCCGGGGGGTGAGTGTCAGCGTGCCCGACATCACCACGAAGCCGCCATCGGCGCGCTCGCCCTGGGCGAACAGGCGCTCGCCCGCGCCGAGGCTGCGGCGCTCGGCGGCGAAGGAGAGCAGGCGCAGCGCGTCCCGGGCCAGGAATCCGAACAGGGGTGCGGCACTCAGGATCGCGATGTCGTCGTCGAGCCCCACCGGATGTCCCTGCTGTTCTGCGTGGCCGCGCCACGGGATTGCGGGTGGAGCTTAACCGAGACGCCGGCCCGACGATATGGCGCCCGCGCCGCGCCGCCGCCCGGTGTTTCACGGGAAACATCGGACGCCGGCAGCTCCTGCGCGCCGAACCGGAGCAGGCGGTCGCCGCGTCGCCGGGGAACGCCACCGTGCCCCGCCGCTCCCCGCCAGGGCCGCGGATGCCGGTCCGGCCTTCGGTCCGCCGCCCGGGGCGGGAAGGGATTCTCACGCCGGTTCGCGATCGGGGTTAGGTGAATGCGTCGCGGGGGCGCATAGTCGATGCGTCACAGGATGCCCCATGCCCATCATCGAACTCAGAACCGTGTCGGGATTATCGGCCGCGAAGGCCGCCGTCATCGGGGCGACCCGCGCCCTGGAATCGGCCTTTCCGCTCCTCACCGAGGCGGCGATGCAGGACCGTCTCAGCAAGGCGGTGGCGGCCCTGATCCAGGTCGAGGCCGCGGCGGACCTTCAGGGAACGGCCACGGCCGCCTGAGCCGGACGGCGCCGGCCTGATGGAAAACCCGGACGCGACGCTCCCGACACGCCACGCTCCCGACACGCGGACCACGGAACCAGGAATCGGCCATGATCGAGTTTTTTGACCGGGCCGGGCAGGAGGCGGCGTTCTGCCATGACGGGCATGCGCTTTACCTGTGGAATGGGAAGCCGGCGGCCTTCCTCCACGACGACAAGGTCTACGCCTATGACGGGCGCTTCATCGGCTGGGCCGACAGGGGCTGGATCTCGGACGAGACCGGCGCCTGTCTCCTGTTCGAGCACGATGCGGTCGGAGGGCCGGACAAACCCAGGCGCCAGACGAAGACGACGCCGGGACCCCGAGGGGCCAAGCCGGCACGCGGGGAACCCGGGCCGACGCCGCCCGGGCGGTTCTCCGCCGCCACGTGGTCGGACCGTGTCTTCGCCGACCTGATCTGAGGGTCCGGCAATCCGCGCCCGCGCCTCAGTCCCAGTCTTGGCTGTCCAGCGTGCAGGCTCCCTGGGCGAGGTCCGCGATGGCGGACATCGCGGCGTCGAGGGAGGGATGCTCGCGCTTCACGCCCTTCAAAAGGCCGGACGCCTCCGGCCGGATCTGAAATCCAATCGCGCCCGGCGACGTCGTGACGGTGCCGAGACGTCGCCCCAGGCGATCCGCCAGGACCCAGGCACTTCCCGAAGAGCCCGTCGGCGTGAGGACCACGTCCATGGCAGCCTGACCTCCCGTGAGGATCGCACCTTGCGTGCGAAACCCTTCCTAGCACGGTTCCGGCCGGGGCGCGGGGCGAAGCGCAGATGCCGCCCCCCCTTGCCAGATCGCCGCGGGCGCCGTGGTGGGCCTGGCTCGGCGGCTGCCTCAGCGTGCTGCTGATCCTGGCCCAGCTCTACGCCTCGCCCGCCATCGGGCCGCGACCTTCCGGGGAATCATCGTGCCCGGGAATCATCGTGACCGTGGGCGTCGTCCCCTCGATCGGGCTCGACCAGTTCGGCTGGGTCGGCCTTCCGGTGCATCCGGCGAGCCTGTGGCGGGTGGCCGGCGCGGGCTTCATGATCCTCGGAGTCGCCCTGGTGGCGCTGTTCTGAATTCCGGGTCTGCGACGCGGGCCAGACCGCTCAGCCGTAATCGGCCTCCGGGATCACCGCGCTGAACGGCACCGTGAGCACGAGACGGGCCTCCACATCCTCGATCTCAAAGACGCAGACCGACCAGTCGCGGATAAAATCCGTCCGCGTCCGGGTGATCATGTCGTGGGCGATCGCCAGGGCGCGCGCCCGCACGGCGGCGAGATCCGGCCAGTCCTCGCCCTCGGGGTCGACGGCCAGACCCTGCGGCCCCGGGCGGTGACGCAGGTTGAAGTAGTAATGCGGCATGGTCTCAGGCCTCCTCGATGAGGCGCGCGTACTCGGCTTCCGTGATGCCGTAGCCGTCGTCGGCCAGGGCGACGAGCCCGTCCCGGTCCAGCACGCGGATGCGCCCGCGCTGGGCCTTGATGAGGCGGTTGCCCTCCAGCGTCTGCACCGCCAGCGTCGCGCCCGGACGCTGGACGCCGAGCATCAGCGCCAGGAACTCGTGGGTGATCGGAATCTCGTCGCCGTCCACGCGGTCGTGCCCCATCAGCAGCCAGCGGGCGAGGCGCACGTCGAGGGTATAGGCGGCGTTGGCGTAGGCGATCTGACGGGCCTGGGTCAGCGTGGTGTGGAGGTAGCGCAGCAGCAGCCGGCGCAGGGTCGGACTGTCCGCGACGGCCGCGCTGAACGGGGCCCGCGCGATGGCCAGCACCGTGCCGGGGCCCTGCACGAACTCGTGGTAGGACGCCGAGCCGCCGTCGAGCAGCACCTGGGGCGCGCCCACCAGCCCTTCGCGCCCGGTCATCCCGACCTCGATGCGATTGCCGGCGACGTCGGCCATGACGGAGACGTAGCCGGTCTCGGGAAAGTAGAGCTCGGTGACCGGCTCGTTCGGGTGGATCAGGCTCTGGCGCAGGCTGGTCGGCATCGGCCGGAGATGCGGCTGGAGCCGGGCGAAATCGTCTGCCGACAGGCGCTGCAGCAGACGGTTGCGGATCGTGGCGTGTTGGGGCGGCGACATCGAGGGGCTTGGCATCCATGCGGCGGGACCGGGGCAGGCGAGAGCCTGCGCGGGCTCCTGGAGCGCCTGCGCACCATTATGCGGCAGACGATGGACAGAGTATCGATAGGTTCCGTCCCGACCACAACCCGGATTGTCGCTGTGTTCACTACCCGACACAGGAGAAGTGTCGGGTACAACACGATAATATCTTCAGGAGCAACATTGCTCTGCTGGGCAGGTTAGACTTTCGTCTAATGCTTATTCATTGCCGGCCTGCTGAAGAGCCGCTGGCCTGTCGGGAGCCAGCCTCGATGCCTGCCCTTCGCCAGAGCGACGCCGCACCTGCAATCCCGAACCTGCCTATTTCGAACCTGCCTATCCCGGATCTGGACCAACGGTCGGGGCGCAACGCCCTGGTGCGCCGGCTCCAGGGCCTGGCAGCGCTGACCGCCTCCGACGTCGCGGCCCTGGAGCGGATCGGCGCCCAGCCGCGCCTGCTCGGACCACAGGTCGATCTCCGGTCCGACGATGCCGTGCCGGAGGCCGCCTTCGTGGTGCTGGAGGGTTTCGCCTGCCGCTACACGCAGCGCGCCGGCGGGCGGCGGCAGATCATGGCCTACCTGCTGCCCGGCGACCTCTGCGACGTGGATGCGCCCGATCCCGGCCCCAGGACTTCAGGCCCCATGAACCACGCGGTCGGCACCCTGGCGACCTCCCGGGTGGCGCGCATCCCGCGCCCGGCGCTGACGGACCTGATCCGGCGTCATCCCACCCTCGGGCAGGCCCTGCGCGCGGCCCGGCTGTCCGAACAGGCCATCACCCGCGAGTGGATCGTCAATCTCGGCTGCCGCTCGGCCCTGGAGCGGATGGCCCACCTGTTCTGCGAAGTGATGGCCCGCTTCGAGGCGGTGGGACTGGTGCAGGACGGCGCCTGCCCCCTGCCCCTCACCCAGTCGGATCTGGGCGACACCCTGGGCCTCTCGAACGTGCACGTGAACCGGACCCTGCAGGACTTGCGGCGGCAGGGCCTGGTGGAACTCCGGGGCCGGAGCCTGCGGCTGCTCAAGCCCCGGCAGCTCCGGGAGATCGCCGAATTCAGCCCGGGCTACCTCCTGGCTGCCACCGGGACGGACGGGCCGCGCCTCAGCGCAGACCGCCGCTGGCGGTGATCTCCTCGCCGGTCACCCAGCGGGCGTCGTCGGAGGCCAGGAAGGCGACGATGTCGGCGATGTCGTCCGGCCGGCCCGCCCGGCCGAGCGGGGTCTGGGCGACGAAGCCGGCCTCCATCTCCGAGCCGACGATGCCGGCGGTGTGGGTGCCCTCGGTCACCACGTAGCCGGGGCTGACCACGTTGACCCGGATCCGGCGCGGGGCCAGCTCGTTGGCCAGCACGTGCGAGATCGCGTTCACCGCGCCCTTGGTGCCGGTATAGACCGCCGTGGTCGGCGTGTGCACGCTGGTCACCGCCGACGAGATGGTGACGATGCTGCCGCCCTCCCCGAGATGCGCCGCCGCCGCCTGGCTCGCCAGCAGGACGCCGAGCACGTTGACGTCGAAGACGCGGCGGTACTGGGCCTCGGTCACCTCGCCGATCGGGGCGAATTCGTAGATCCCCGAATTGTTGACCAGCACGTCGAGCCGTCCGAATTCCCGGATCGCCGCCGCGATCAGGGCGTGGGCCTGCTCGGTCTTCGACACGTCGGCCTGCACCGCCACCGCCCGGCCGCCATCGGCCACGATCGCCGCCACCACCGCGTCGGCATCCGCCCGGCTCGAAGCGTAGTTGACCACCACGGCCGCGCCGTTCCGCGCCAGCGCCTTGGCGATCCCGGCCCCGATGCCCTTCGACGCGCCGGTCACCACCGCGACCTTGCCATCCAGCTTCGACATCTGTGCTAACCTTCGACCTGGGCCGGCGCCGGATTGGCGCCTGAACTCCCATAGTTCGGAATTTCGGTACTAATGGTGCGACAATCAAGCCTTCGGTCGGTTGAAAGATGAGGCCCCTGGTGCATCCGGCGATGGCGGACGTGCGGCCGGAGGCGATCCTCCACGCCCTGTCGGACCCGGTCCGCGCCGCGATCTTCGCCCGCATCCTGCGGACCGGTTGCGTCGAGGCCTGTTCGGCGGTCTCGGCCTTGGGCGACCGGGTCATCCCGAAATCGTCCCTGTCCAGCCACTTCAAGGTGCTGCGCGAGGCCGGTCTGATCCGCAGCGAACGTCACGGCGTGGAGATGCGCAACCACTCGCGCTGGGACGAGGTGCAGGCACGCTTTCCCGGCCTGCTGCCGGCGATCATCAATGCCTATGCGGCGGAGAGCGGGACGGAGGCCGGGACGGCAACCGCCGCCGGTGGCGACCCGTCCGGGCCGGAGGCCCAGGGCGCGATGTGATGGCCGGGATTGTCGGCTTCCGACTCAACCCCATCGCTTGGTTCGCCATAGACGCTTCCAAGAAACGGTCATTCGTCAGCCGTCCGGCAACTTTGGGTCGGGATGGGTTTAGGACAGTCCTCTTGCCGTTATATCCTGCAAACGAATCCGGAGGTGGGGGATGGACGTAGTTGTGAGGCGTGCCACCGCCGACGACGTTGGGGCCCTGGCGAGACTGAACCAAATCGTTCAGGCCTTACACGTTAGCGCTGAACCTGCCGCGTTCAGGGCGGATTCCAGCGATGCCGAAATGCAGAGCTTTTTTGCGAATCTCGTCATTGCCGATAAGACGTTCGTTTTAATTGCTAAGTTGGCCGGACTTCCTGTAGGATATGCTTGGTTCGAGATACAAGACCGTCCACCAACTCCATTTACGAATGCCAGGCTTCGCATCTACATACATCACGTTGTAGTCTGTGAAAACTCACGTAAACTAGGCGTGGGATCATCCTTGCTCGACGCTGCCGAAGCTGAGGCTCAGGTGCGCGGTATCAAGGACGTTGTGCTAGATACATGGGCTTTCAATGAGAGCGCACGGAATTTCTTCGAAGCTGCCGATTTCAAGCCGTTTAATATCGTCATGCGCAAGAAGCTAGGCAATTCTGCTTAGGTTGCGAGCGGGTGGGATGGCGATATCTACTTACCTAGATTATCGATCGGGAGAAGACCGGCGAAAATCCACCTGACCCATTCTTAGAGCGAATCCGCTGCGTCCGACCCCGTCCACGTCGTCGCGAGAAATTCGTATCGCGCTCGAAGGCGGATGTGTGGGGACGGGCAGTTTGGAACAGTCAGGAACCGAAATCTCGGAAGACCTACGGTCCACGCAGCGTCAAGCGGCGGCCAACGCTGCTTTCAAAGCTCGAATTTCCTGGTCGCGAACCTCCACGACCCTTCGCAGGTTGAGCAGTCCGATCACCTGCTTCGCCAGGGCGTTCAGGCACTCGGTCTGTTCCTCGTTCAGGCCACCCGGGCGCGCCACCGTGTCGATGACGCAGAGCGTGCCCAGGGTCTGGCCCTCCGGCGAGGTCAGGGGGGCGCCTGCGTAGAAGCGGATGCCCGGTTCGCCCGTGACGAGGGGATTGGCGCAGGTCCGTTCGTCCTTGGTCAGGTCGGGGATCACCAGCAATCCAGGGCGCCCCAGGGCATGGGCACAGACCGACGCGCTGAGATCGGTCTCAGAGGGTTTGAAGCCGGAGCGGGCTTTGAACCACTGCCGGTCCGCGGCCACGAGGCTCACCAGGGCCACCGGGACCGCACAGACCGAACGGGCGAGCAGCACAATCCCGTCGAAGCTGGCTTCCGCATCGGTGTCGAGGATCGCGTAGGCATCCAGCACCGCCAAGCGGTCGGGGTTGCCGATAGCGGCCACCGGGTCACGGTCGTTGCTCATCCGGTCAATCTTTCCGTCGGCTGTCGGCAGCCCCGGAGGGCGAACCGATCAGGCGGCGCAGGACGCGGCCCACCTGTTCGGCCGAGTAGGGCTTTTGCAGCAACTCGAACCCATGGTTGTTCTGCCCGGCAAGAACGTGGCTGTAACCCGAGGTCAGCACCACAGGCAGCCCGGGGAAGTCGCTGCGGATCGCTTTGGCGAGTTCGAGGCCGCCCATTCCGGGCATCACCACGTCCGAGAACACCGCGCGGAACGTCTCCGTTCCGGTCTGAAGCCGCTCCAGCGCCGCTTCGCCGCTGACCACAAGCTCCGTCTGGCAACCAAGGTCTTCCAGAAGCTGGGTCGCGGTGAGCCCGACCTCGATGTTATCCTCGACGATCAGGATGCCTTGTCCGTAGCCCAGCGGCGACAGCAGCGCATCCGGATCCACGGAGTCGATCACCCCGGCTCCGCCTTCGGCCCGAGGCAGGTAGAGGGTGAAGGTCGTGCCGTGTCCGAACCGGCTGCTCACATCCACGTCGCCGCCCGATTGCTTGGCGAATCCGAAGACCTGGGAGAGGCCGAGGCCGGTGCCCTTGCCGACCTCCTTGGTGGTGAAGAACGGCTCGAAGATCCGCTCCATCTGCTCCGGGGCGATACCGCTTCCGGTGTTGGTCACCGAGACCGATACGAACGTCCCGTTCTGCGCGGGATGGCTTCGGATGACGGGGATCTGCTCCACGGGCCGCACGGCGACCGTCAGTTCCCCCTCGCCGTCCATCGCGTCGCGGGCATTGACCGCCATGTTGACCAGCGCGGTGTCGAACTGGCTCATGTCGGCATTGATGTAGCAGGGGGCCGGGGAAAGCTCGGTGGTGATCCTGATGCGGGAGCCGGTCAGCGTGCGGATCATCTCGCCGGTCCGGCGTAGGCTCTCGCAGGCGTCGAAGACCTCCGGCGTCAGCGGCTGCCGCCGTGAGAAGGCCAGCAACTGATTGGTGAGTCTGGCGGCGCGCTCGACCGTGTCGGAGATCGCGCCGATGTAGCGGGCACGACGCTCGTCGGAGAGATCGGGCCGCTTGAGCAGATCTGTGGACGACTTGATGACGGTCAGCAGGTTGTTGAAGTCGTGAGCGACGCCGCCGGTGAGCTGGCCCACCGCTTCGAGTTTCTGCGACTGTCGGAGGGTGTCCTGCGTGGTCGTCAGTTCCGCTTCGGCTCGCAGGCGGGCCGAGATGTCTCGGGCGTAATGGAATGCGCCGATGACCTGACCGGCATCATCCCGCAGCGGCGAGTAGGACACCTCCCAGTAAGGCTTGACCCGGTCGGGGTCGCCGAACTCCTCGGTCACCGAGAAGGCCTCCCCCGTCAACGCCCGCTCCATGAGATTGCGCATGACGGGCGCCTGGTCGGGCGGGAAGAGGTCCGGGAACACGTCTCCGAGCTGAACACGGTAGGCGAAGATCCGGTGGAATTCGTCGCTGTGCGCCTGGTTGAAGGCGATGAGGCGGAACTCCGTATCGAAGGCGCAGATCGGCGCGACGCTCGCCTCGACGAGATCGCCGTAGAGGCGGAGTTTGGCGGTGCGCTCGGCTACCCTCGCCTCCAGCGTGTCGTTCAACTCGCGCAGGGCGATCTCGGCCCTACGCCGCGCCGTGATGTCGGACGCCGCGCCGTACCACTCGGTAATGTTGCCCTCGGCATCCAGCAGCGGCACCGCGCGGGAAAAGGCCCAGCCGATGGTGCCGTCGACCTGATTGACCCGATGCTCGATGGAGTAGGTCGATTGGGTTCGGATCGCCCGTGCGATCTCCGCCCGGACGGCTTCCCGGTCGGCGGCCGGGATGTACTCGTCCAGCCAGTTCCGGTTCGCGCTGGAGGTGTCGGGGATGAAGTTACCGCCCGCGAGCTGGTCGAGTTCGGTCCAATCGGCGTTGATCCGGTAGCGCACCTCGGAGGAGCTGCGGATCAATGCATCGAGGGTCTGCTCGCTTCGCTGGAGGGCGAGTTCGGTCTGCCGTCGTGCGGTGATATCGGAAAAGAGCACCGCGACCTGCCGCAGGCTGGCCGGCTCGACGCGATGCGCGGTGACGGCCAAGTCCCGCCCCGTGGCGACCAGGTGCTGCTCGAACTTGATCGGCACGCCGGTCCTCAAGACCGCGGCGTAGCGGTGCACCCACTCGTCGGCCTCGGCGCCGACGATCTCACGCAGGCGCTTGCCGACGGCATCCGGGATGCCAGAATTCGCGGTGTAGGCCGGGTTGGCCTCGATGTGGATGTAGTCGCTCAACGGTCCTTCGGGACCGTCCAGGAACTCGATGACGCAGAACCCCTGCTCGATGGAATCGAACAGCGTTCGGTAGCGCGCCTCGCCAGGATGACGGGCAAGGCCAGCCTCTGCGCTCATGGACGGGCGGTCGAGCTCGGTCATGGCTTCGAGGATGGGCCCGGCGATATCCGCTGAACGTCCTTCGTCTCCTGATGGGATCGCAGCAGGCGCACGGCCGCGCGGATCAGGTCGCTCGCGGAGGCATATTCTCCGCGCATGACCTGCTCATCGACCCACGCGGCGAGCGGCTCGGTCAGCGCGATGTGGCGGGAGTACTTGGCGGGCATAACCCTCGATAGCATCCTTCCTCGGCGGGGTGTTTCCTATTCGACACCTGCGACGCGATGGACGGCCCTTCGGACCAGCCCGGGCGTGATCTGAGCCAGTCCCTGAGAGACCAGCGTGAACCGTATCGCGTGACATCACGTCGTTGTGATCTAGGTTAAAAGAAGAAGCCATGTTCTTTGGCGAACTCGACCTAGGAAGGTTCGCCGGTGTCCGACGCAATCCGCAACTTAATGGACGTGATCCTGAGAGGAATCGTTGAGGACGAGGGATTTGCACGCGAACTGGCCGACGCTGCTTTCCAGCTTGGGTCTGACGACGACCTCGTGTCGGTTCAGGTTCTGTGCAGCCTGAGCCGGCAGCATCGCGTGCGCGCGATCAAGGGACGGGCCGAACTCGCTGCCCTCGCGGAGCGATACATCCGCGGCGAATGCCCGTGAGAGGATCGGGCTGGAGGAGCGCTCCTACGGCAGGAGCTTGTAGCCGCCGCCCTCGGTGACGAGAATCGCCGCGAGGGCCGGGTTCGGCTCGATCTTCTGGCGCAGGCGGTAGATGTGCGTCTCGAGGGTGTGGGTGGTGACCTGGGCGTTGTAGCCCCAGACCTCGGCCAGCAGCGTGTCGCGGCCCACCACCTCGCGCCCGGCCCGATACAGGAAGCGCAGGATCGCGGTCTCCTTCTCGGTGAGCTTCAGCTTGGAGCCGCGCTCGCCCACCAGCAGCTTGGCGCCGGGCCGGAAGGTGTAGGGGCCGATCTGGAAGACCGCGTCCTCGCTGGCCTCGTGGCTGCGCAGATGGGCGCGGATTCGGGCGAGCAGCACCGCGAACTTGAACGGCTTCGTGACGTAGTCGTTGGCGCCCGCTTCCAGGCCCTCGACGGTGTCGTCCTCGGAATCCTGCGCCGTCAGCATGATGACCGGGCCGCGATAGCCGCCGCGGCGCATGGCCCGCACGCCCTCGCGCCCGTCCATGTCGGGCAGCGCGACGTCCATCACCACGAGATCGATGCGGTCGTCGGTGACGCGGGCGATGGCGCTCTGGGCGTCCACCGCCGTCAGCACGGTGAACTCGTCGTAGAGATCGAGCTGTTCCATCAGCGTCTCGCGCAGCGAGGCGTCGTCGTCACAGATCAGAAGGCGATGGGTGTTCGGCATCGACCGAAGGACTTTCAGGCAGTTTCGCGGGGTTCGTCTGCGGTTGTCGGGCTGCAGACGAACGATGACGCCGAGGCTTCGGCACACAAGCACATTCCAAGGCAACGATGATGACACGGTGGCATCGTCATGCCTTATGTAAATCACACCGTGCACACTTAGCCCACAATCTCAACTGCGCACAATACGGTTGTGCGCAGTCTATCCGGCCCCTACGGCGCGGCGCGGCCGAAAGTTTCAGGGGCCGGGCCGGCGCGTTTCGCGCTCCCGATCAGGGAGGTGCCCGGCCGGCCGCTCAACCCCGGCGGAAAACCCCGGCCAAAAACCCCGGCGAAAAACTCGATTGGCAGCCGGCGGGCGGGCACGCGATAAGCGGCCGATGAAGCGCCCCCCGAAGCGAACGACCCAGCGCGTCGCCCTGCCACACCTGCGCGTGCGCGCCCTCGTCACGGACCGGAGCCGGGGCCAGCTCCTGGCGGGCGGGGCGATCGTCCCCTGCGCCCTCGGGCGGGCCGGCATCACCCAGACCAAGCGCGAGGGCGACGGCGCCTCCCCGCGCGGCCGCTTCCGCCTGCGCGGCGGTGTCTACCGGCCGGATCACTTCGCGAGCCGCCCGGCGAGCCCCCTCCCCTTGGCGCCGAGCGCGCCGGGGGACGGCTGGTGCGACGATGCGCGCGACCGGCGCTACAACCGGCCGATCGCCCTGCCGGCACCGGGGGTGGGGCACGAGCGGCTGTGGCGGGAGGACGGACTCTACGACCTCGTGGTCGACCTCGATTACAACCGGGGGCCGATCCGACGCGGGCGCGGCTCGGCGATCTTCCTGCACGTGGCGCGGCCCGGCTTCCTGCCGACCGAGGGCTGCGTCGCCCTCCGGCGCGCCGATCTGGTCCGGCTGCTGCGCCGGATCGGCCCGCGCACGCACCTGTGGATCGGTTGATCCTGGGGGATCGGTTGATCCTGGCGGATCAAGTGAACCCCGCACCTCGGGCGGCGCGGGCCTGCAGGGCGGCGAGGCTGCTGCGCACGGCGATGGCGAGGGGCGTGTGCGGCTCCTCCCCCAGAAGGGCGACGAGGCGGGCATTGTCGAGTTCGAGGCTCGTCGACCACAGATAGCGCATCTCGATCACCTCGCGCAGGAAGGTGACGAAGGGCGCCCCGGCATAGACCGGCAGCCACCGGAACGGCCGGACCGGCGGGCGCGCGCCATGCGCCCGGCCCGCCGCTTCAGCTACCGCATCGGCCACCGCATCGGCCATGCCGCACCCGTGCAGGTGATGGCCGCGGAAGTGCAGGCTCAGGCAGCGCGGCAGGTCGGCCTCCCGGTCGGCGAGGCGCGCGAAGGTCTCGGCGAGATCGGGCAGGTAGGCCCAGGCATGGCCGGCGCCCGGCACCTCGGGGGTGACCACCCGGCGCACGGGTCGGCCCTCCCGCATCAGCACGGTGGTGACCCAGGAACTCGGGGCGCGCGGGCCGAAGAAGTCGCCGGCGCGGACCACCAGCGAGGCGAGGCCGGCCTCCGCCGCCGCCGCGAGCATCGCCTCCATCTCGACCCGCACGGCCCCCTTGCGGGTGCGGGGATGGCGGGGCGCGTCCTCGCCGAGGCGGGCGCCGCCCTTCGGGGTGAACACGTCCGGACCATAGACGTAGAGGCTTCCCGGCAGCAGCAGCCGCGCGCCCGCGCCCTGCGCCGCCGTGATCGCGTGGGCCAGCATCGGCATCGCGAGGCCGCGCCAGTCGCGGTAGCCGGGCGGGTTGGCCCCGTGGAACAGCACGCGGGCGCCGGCGGCGGCGCGCACCAGGTCGGCCTCCCGCAGGGCGTCGCCCGCGACCCAGTCGAGGCCCGCCGGCCCGCTCCGTCTGGCCCTTTCGGGGTCGCGGGCGAGGCCGCGTACCCGCCAGCCGTGCCGCAGCAGCGCCTCCGCCACCGCCCCGCCGATCCCCCCTGTCGCCCCCGTGACCAGGGCCAGTCGCTCCGTCATCGCCTTCACTCCTCTGTCGAAATCCACGCGAGGATGCGGGCGGCGAGGTTCTACGCCCATTGCCGAAAGGCGGTGACCTGCCATACGAAAATGCATGGATGGTCCTGTGGAACACCGAAACGCCGATCCGGACTGGCACCTGTGGCGGGCCTTTCTCGGCGTGGTCCAGGCGGGCAGCCTGTCGGGCGCGGCCCGCGCGCTGAGCCTGACCCAGCCGACCCTGGGCCGGCAGATCGCGGCCCTGGAGCGAAGCCTGGGCCTGACCCTGTTCACCCGATCGAGCGACGGCCTGCGGCCCACCGACCGCGCCCTCGACCTCCTGCCCCAGGCCGAGGCGATGGCGGCGGCCGCAGCCGCGCTGATGCGGCGGGCCTCGGGCGCCCCCGACGCGATGCGGGGCCGCATCCGCCTGACCGCCAGCACCTTCCTGGGCGGCGCCGTGCTGCCGGCCCTGCTGGCAGGCTTCCACGACGCCCATCCGGGGGTCGACCTCGAACTGTCCTTGAGCGACCGGACCGAGGATCTGCTGCGCCGCGATGCCGATCTGGCCGTGCGCAACGTCGCCCCGACGCAGAGCGCCCTCGTGGCCCGGCGCATCGGCACGGCGCCGATCCGGTTCTACGCCCACCGCGCCTACGTCGCCCGGCGCGGCGTTCCGGCCTCGGCGGCGGATCTCGGCCGGCACAGCCTGATCGGGCGCGCGGCCCATGCCGAGCGGGTCCGCCCGAGCCTCGGCCACGACCTGACCTTCGCGTTCTCCTGCGCCGACGATCTCGGCCTGCTGGCGGCGCTGCGCGCCGGCTTCGGCATCGGCTACTGCCAGGACGGCATCGGGCGGCGCGACCCGGATCTGGTGCCGGTCCTGCCCGAGATCGTCTTGGCCGAGGTCGGAATCTGGCTCGTCATGCACGAGGACCTGCGCACGACGCGCCGCATCCGCGCCCTGTTCGATCATCTGGCCGGGGGGCTGAAGGCGTATCTGGACGGCCCGGAGCGGGATGTTTCGAGACGGTCGCCGAGGTCCTGATCGAGGCGCCCCCCCCCCCCCGCGTGTTCGCCACACCCTTGCCGG
>NZ_JAGHKN010000069.1:0-10684 GCF_023093475.1 Methylobacterium sp. 37f | reverse complement strand
CCCGAGACCCATCAGCAGGCACCGTCGCGCCGACCGCCACCGCCAGGGCGAAACCGTGATGGGCCAAGATCGCGTTCAGGCATCCCGGCGTGCGGGCCGCCGCCACAGCGCGCGCCCGAGGAGAAGCCCGAGGCGACGGCAGAACAGGGCGAGCCCGACGCACCAGGCGAGGCCCGCCAGGAGGGCGTTCGCCAGGGCCGCGAGCCCGGTGGCCAGTGCCAGCGCCCCACGCCCGAGGAGCGCCAGGGCGGCGCGGGTGCGGGGTCCCAGCCGCTCGCTGAGGCGGACCGCGCGGGCCACATCGGTCGGATCGCGGGCGAGACCGAGCACCTGCAGCACGCCGCGCTGGCCGGTCCGGCGCCCGAGCACGACGGCATCACCGGCCAGGGTCGTCAGGCGCGCCACCGTACCGGGCCGGATGGCGAGACCGGCGGCGGCCCGCGCGCCGATGAGGTCCAGGCGGGACGAGGCGGCGACCGCGCGGGCCACGGCCTCGCGATCGAGGCCGGCGCGCAACGTGCGGCCGAGGCTCGCGGCGAGCGCCGGTGAGAGCCGGCCGCCGCGCCGTGCGACCTTCAGCACGGTCATGCCCGCACGCGGACCCGCCCCGGCCCCGGCCGTCCAGGTGGCGACGGTGAGCGGCAGGCCCACCAGGGCCATGCCGAGGAGAAGCGGATCGTAGGGCTCGGCACGAGCGTAGCGCGTTCCCTCGCGCAGGAGGTCGCGGACGTCGCCGAGGCCGGTGACGTCGGCGGCGAGCGATCCCGCGAGACCCGCCGCTCCCTCCGCCTCGCCCGAGACCGCGCCGGTGGCGAAATCCCGCGCCGCGCGCGCCACCCGTCCCTGCGCCAGGGCCTCGACGCGCAGGCGCCGATCCGGATCGACGGGGAGGCCGCGGGCATCGGCCAGAGCCAGGAAGCTCAGCGCCAGATCCTCGTCCTCGGCCGCGAGGGCGGCATCGAGCCCCGCTGCCAGGCGCTGCGGCGTGGCCGCCCGTTCCAGGCGGATCTCCGCCAGGGTGCCGGGATCGTCGGCCGCCGCGAGAAGGCGGCCCGCGAGGACAGCGGGTGCGAGCACCGGCGCCGCCGCGACCGCCAGGGCCGCGCCGGTCGCCAGGAGGCCGATCCAGCCCGCCGCTGCCCGTCGTCCGCGCGCCGCAGCGTTCATCGAGACGACACCGTCGCGCAGGCGCATCCCCGCCTCCGCCGTCACGCGGCCTCCAGGCCATAGCGCTGGTGCAGGCTGCTGGCGAAGCGGTCGGCGAACTTGGCCGTCGCCACCGGCAGGGTGCGACCGCGCAACTGTCCCAGGATCAGCGTCATCGGGGCGAGGTCGCGGGCGTCGATGGGGCGGAAGCGCAGGCGCGGATCGTCGGGGATGCCGCTCGGCACCTGCAGGCTGACCGCGTCCTCGCGCAGGACGAGGTTGCGCAGGAATTCCAGCGAGCTCGACTCGATGACGGGCGTCAGCGGCGTGCCGCGGCGGGCCAGCGCGTCGTCGAGGTGGTGGCGGATGGCGAGCGACCGGTCCGGCAGGGCCATCGGGTGGGCGAGGCAGTCCCGCAGGCGCACCGGCCCGGCCTCGGCGGCCAGGGGATGCCCGGCCCGGACCAGGGCGCACAGGGTCTGGCGGCAGGAGAACAGCACCTGCATGTCGGCGGAGGGCGGCGGCTGCAGCACCAGGGCGAGATCCGCCTCGAACTGCGCCAGCGCCGCCACCGCCTGGACGTGGTCGCGCACCTGCACGGTGAAGGTCACCTGCGGGAATTGCGCCCGGTAGGCCTCGACCTCGTCCGGGACCACGTGGTTGACGAAGGCCTGGCTGCAGGCCAACGCCACGTGGCCGCGCCGGACTCCCGACAGGTCGGCGATCTGCGAGCGCACCCGGTCGAGGTCGGCGCGCTGGTCGCGGATGTGGCGCACCAGCAATTCGCCGGCGGCGTTCAGGCGCATGCCCTGCGCCACCCGCTCGAAGATCGGCGTGCCGAGCTCGTACTCGATGTCCTGGATCTGCCGGGTCAGGGCGGAGGGCGTGATGTTGAGCCGTTCGGCCGCCCGGCGGATCGCGCCGTGCCGGGCCACCTCGGCCACGTAGGTGAGAATGCGCAAGTGCTTCATCGCGGGAGCCCGACCGTCACGCCACCCTGTTGCCCGACCGGCAACGGGGCAGTCAAGAAACAGCACTCGCGTGCAACAGGCGACAGCCCTAGCCTCGACCCACGAGATTTGAGCCTCGGCACACGAGACGTGCCTTCCGGAGCCCTGCCATGATCCGCCGTCGCACCCTCCTGGCCGGCCTCGGCGCTGGCATCCTGGCCGCGCCCCTCGGCCTCCCCCGCCCGGCCCGCGCGCAAGGCCCGACGGTGATCCGGATGGGCTCCCTGAAGCTGATCCACTCGATCGCACCGCACTTCTACGAGCAGTTCACTCCGACCGGGTACAAGGTCGAGGTCGTGCCGTTCGAGAGCCCCACCGAGTGCAAGAACGCGGTGGTGACGAAGTCGGTGGATTTCGGGACCTTCGGCATCGCGGCCGGCACCCTCGGGGCGGCGGCGGGCGAGCCCCTCGTCATCATCGCCTCCACCTGCAACCGCGGCATGGCGATCATCGCCAAGAAGGATGCAGGTATCGCCACCCTCAAGGACCTGAAGGGTCGCCGCGTCGCCCTCTGGCCCGGCTCGACCCAGGAGGTCTTCGCCCTGGAGCGCCTGCGCCAGGAGGGGATGAGCGTGAAGGACATCACGCCGGTGCGGATCTCGTTCTCGGAGATGCACATCGCGCTGGCACGCGGCGACATCGACGCCTATGTGGGCGCCGAGCCGGCCCCCGGCGTGAGCCTCGCCAGCGGCATCGGCACCCTCGTCGAGTATCCCTACGGCACCGAGATGGGCGCCCTCAACATGGTGTTCGGCGCCCATGCCGACACCACGGCGCAGCGGCCCGAGATCGTCCGCACCATGCTGGAGATCCACCGCAAGGCCACGGAGTTCGCGCAGGGCAACCGCGAGGCGATGATCGCCATGGCGGTGGCCAAGCTCGGCCAGAAGCGCGAGGCGCTGGAACTCTCCGCCCCGAACGTCGAGCTGAAGTGGAAGCTGGGCGAGACCGAGATCGCCCAGGCCAAGGTCTATGCCGACCGCATGCTGGCCCTGAAGCAGATCAAGCGCCTGCCCGATTTTTCGACCTTCATCGACACCCGCTTCGTCGACGCGATGAGGGACGCGTGAGCCCGGCACAGGCCGCCGTCGCGGCGGCCCCCGTGCCGGAGGCGGCGCCCCGTCCGCGCCCCACGCTGACTTGGAGCCGCTTACCCTGGGGGCGCCTGCGCGAGGCCGCCCTGGCGGTCGCCATCCCGGCCGTGCTGGTGGTGGTCTGGCATGTCCTGACCACCGGCCGGGCCTATAGCCTGATCCCGCCGCCCGCCGAGGTGTGGACGGCGCTGGTCGACCTCGCCGTGGGGGGCATCAACGACGACGCCTTCAGCGCCACCCTGCTCACGCATCTCGGCGCCTCGCTGTCGCGGGTCTATGGCGGCTTCGCCCTGGCGGTGTTGTTCGCGCTGCCGCTGGGTCTCCTCATCGGGCGGGTGCCGCTGATGCGCCAGCTGCTCGATCCGACGTTCCAGATCCTGCGGCCGGTGCCCGTCACCGCCTGGCTGCCGCTGGCCATGATCCTGTTCGGCCTCGGGCCGCGCTCGGCCTACTTCCTGGTCTTCCTCGGGGCGTTCTACCCCATCCTCGTCAACACCATCTTCGGGGTGCGCTCGGTGGAGCCACGGCTGTTCGAGGCGGCCGCGATGCTCGGCTGCCGGGGCTCGGCCCAGTTCGCCCGGGTGGTGCTGCCCGCCGCCCTGCCGTCGATCTTCACGGGGCTGCGCCTCGGCCTCGGCTTCGCCTGGGTGGTGATCGTGGTCGGCGAGATGACCGGTGTGCAGACCGGCCTCGGTGCCATCATCATGGAGGCGCGCCAGCTCTCCCGCACCGAGATCGTCATCTGCGGCATGATCGTCATCGGCGTCGCGGGCTTCCTGTCGGACCGGATCGTCATGGGGATCGGCCGCCGTCTCCTCGCCTGGAGTCCTTCTCATGGGTGATCCGACCCTCCCGATCCTCGAGATCCGCGACGTCGGAAAGACCTTCGCGGTCCAGGGCAAGACCGTCACGGCCCTGAAGGGCGCCAACCTCACGGTGAAGCGCGGCGAGTTCGTCTGCCTGCTCGGCGCCTCGGGTTGCGGCAAGTCCACCCTGCTCCGCATCACGGCGGGCTTCGAGTCCGCCACCTCCGGCGAGGCCCTGATGTGGGGCAAGCCCATCGCGGGCCCCGATTCCTCGCGCGGCATGGTGTTCCAGGATTACGGCCTGTTCCCCTGGCTCTCGGTCCGCGACAACATCGGCTTCGGTCCGAAATCGCGCGGGCGTCCGGCGGCCGAGATCCGCGACACGGTGGCCCGCTACATCGACCTCGTCGGCCTCGGTGCCTTCGCGGACGCGCATCCCCACCAGCTCTCGGGGGGCATGAAGCAGCGCGTCGCCATCGCCCGCGTCCTCGCCAACGAGGCGGAGGTGGTGCTGATGGACGAGCCGTTCGGGGCCCTCGATGCCATGACCCGCGAGCGCCTGCAGGACGAACTCCTCGACCTGTGGCGTCGCACCGGGCTCACCGTGCTCTTCGTCACCCACGCCATCGAGGAAGCGATCTTCCTCGCCGACCGCGTGGTGGTGATGTCACCGAGCCCCGGCCGCATCGACGCCGTCCACGACATCACCCTGCCCCGCCGCCGCGACGTTTCGAGCCCGGCCTTCAACGACGTGCGCCGGATGCTCTCGGCCCAGCTTCACAGCCACCACGGCCGCGTGGCGGCGTGAGGGGCGGTCGTGACGGGTCGTCTCTCCTTCAGACGAAGGGGGACGCGCCTCTTTGGAACGGGCCGCCGCCGCGACCCAGCGTTTCATCGCCATCGCCGCATCGCCGCCCATGACCGAACCCGATATCTCCGATTCCCGCCGCCCCGAGCATCGCCTCGCCTACCGGGCCGCCATCGACCGCCCCCGCCTCGCCCTGCCGGGGGGGAAGCACGTGGCGATCTGGCCGGTGGTGAATGTCGAGCACTGGCTCATCGACAACCCGATGCCGCGCCAGATCCTGGTGGCGCCGACGGGCGCGCCGCTGCTGCCCGATCTCGCCAACTGGGGCTGGCACGAATACGGGATGCGGGTCGGGTTCTGGCGCGTCCTCGCGGCCTTCGCGGCGCGGGGCCTGCGCCCGACCCTGTCGATCAACGGCTCGGTCTGCGGGACCTATCCCCGCGTGGCGGAAGCCGCCCATGCCGCCGGCTGGGAGTTCATGGGGCACGGCTTCCACCAGGTGCCGACCCACCGGATCGCGGACGAGCCCGCGATGATCGCCCGCACCCTCGCGGCGATCCGGGCCGTGACGGGCGCCAACCCGCGCGGCTGGCTCGGCCCCGGCCTCACCGAGACCCTCGACACCCCGGACCACCTCGCCGCCGCCGGCCTCGACTATGTCGGCGACTGGGTGGTGGACGACCGGCCCAGCCGCATCACGACGGCCACGAAGCCCCTCATCGCCCTGCCCTATTCGGTGGAACTGAACGACATCCCCCTGCTGGCGATCCAGCACCATCGCGCCGACGAGTTCGTGGCGCGGGCGCTGGCCCAGGTCGATCGCCTCGCGGCGGAAGCGGCGGGCGACGGACCGTTGAGCGGCGCGAAGGTCATGAGCTTCGCCATCCACCCCTACATCACCGGGGTGCCTCACCGCATCGGCCTGCTGGAGCGGCTCCTCGAGGCGCTGTGCGCCCGCGACGACCTCTGGTTCGCGCAAGGGGGCGACCTCGTCGATTGGTATCGGGGAACCGGCGATGATGCCTGAGGCGGAGTGGCGCGACCTCGATCGCGCGGCGTTGAGCCGGGCCTACGACAATTCCGCCGCGGTGGCCGACAGCGCCGCCCGTCTCGCGGAATGGCGGGCGCGCAGCGCAGCCTTCCGGGCCCGACCGGGCCACAGCCTCGACCTGCCCTACGATCCGGGCCCGCCCTATGGTGCCGGGCCGCGCAACCGGATCGACCGCTTCGGCTGCGGCCGCCCGGGAGCGCCGCTCCTGGCCTTCATCCATGGCGGCTACTGGCAGCGCAATGCCAAGGAGGGCTTCGCCTGCCTGGCGCAGGGACCGATGGCCCTCGGCCTCGACGTGGCGTTGATCGGCTACACCCTGGCACCCGATGCCTCCCTGACCCGGATCGCGGCCGAGATCCGGTCGGCCCTGCGCACCCTGCGCGCCGGAGACGCGGCGGCCGGTCTCGGGCGCCGGCGCCTCGTGGTCTCAGGCTGGTCGGCGGGCGGACACCTCGCCGCCCTGGCGCTCGACGGGCCCGAGGCCGATGCGGGCCTGGCGATCAGCGGGATCTTCGATCTGGCGCCGATCCGCGGCACCACCCTCGACGAGGCCCTTCGCCTCACGCCCGGGGAGGTCGAGACTCTGTCGCCGATCCGCCGGATGACCCGCCCTGGCGCTCCGCTCGTCCTCGCCTACGGGGCGGACGAGCTGCCCGAGCTCCGGCGCCAGTCACGGGACTATGCCGCCGCCCGTGCCGCGGCGGGTCTCGAGACACGCTGCCTCGCGCTGGAGGGGGCGGATCATTTCTCGATCCTCGAGACCCTGATCGACCCGGAGGGGGCCCTGGCCCGGCTTGCCGCCGAGCTCGCCCACGCGTGAGCCGCGGGCGGATTCGCGCCCCGAGTCTCGGAGGCGCCCGGCGTCAGCGTTCTTTCCACGCCTTGGCGATCTGGTCGGTCAGGGGCTTGGTGAGATAGCTGAGCACGGAACGGTTGCCGAGCTGCATGAAGGTCTCGACCGGCATCCCCGGCACCAGCCGCAGGGGGCCGAGGCGGTCCTTCTGATCCTCGGGCACCCGGATGCGGGCGGTGTAGAAGCTCATCCCGGTCTTCGGATCGGTGGTCACGTCCGCCGAGACGCGGCTCACCACCCCGTCGATCTCCGGGGTGGTGCGCTGATTGAAGGCGGAGAAGCGCAGCACCGCCGGCTGGTCGATGCGGACGTTGTCGATGTCCTGGGGCTGGATCTTGACCTCGACCGCGAGCTGGTCGGCCTCCGGCACGATCAGCATGGCGGCCTCGGAGGGCGTCACCAATCCGCCGATGGTGTGCACCGTCAGCTGGTGGACCGTGCCCGATTGCGGGGCGCGCATGTCGACCCGCTTGAGCTGGTCCTCGGCGGTCACGCGCTTCTCGACGTATTCCGACCACTTGCCGCGAATTTCCGCGAGGTCCTTGCCGGTCTCGGTGCGCATGTCGCCGTCGATCTGCAGGATCTGCAGCTCGGTCTCGGCGATCTTGCCCCGCGCCGAGGCGGTCGCGGCGACGAGCTGTCCGCGCTCGCCGTCGAGGCGGGCGGCGTCGCGCTCCAGGGCGTTGACGCGGGCCAGCGGCACCAGGTTCTTGGCGTAGAGTTCGCGCACGCCCGTGAGCTCGCCGGTGATGAAGCCGACCTCGCGGGCCTTGGCGGCGACCTGCTCGGTCAGGCCCTTGATCTCTTCGCGCAACTGCTGGACGCGCTCGCGCAGCTGCGCCTTCTGGCCCTCGCGGCCCGCCACGCGGGACGTGAACAGCCGGGTCTCTCCCTCGATCAGGCGGGCCACCGCCGGGTCGCTGCCCGCGCGCGCCAGAAGTTCGGGCGGAAAGGTGATCTGCTCGGCTCCGTCGCGCTCGGCCTCGTCGCGGGCGCGTCGTGCCGAGAGCTCGTCGAGCGCCTTGAGGACGATGTCGAGGTTGGCCCGGACCTGGGTCTCGTCGAGGCGGATGAGGATGTCGCCGGCCTGGACCCGCGAGCCCTCGCGCACCCGGAGCTCGCCGACGACACCGCCGGTGGGGTGCTGCACCTTCTTGACGTCGGATTCGACCACGAGCTGGCCCGGCGCGATCACGGCACCGGAGATGGAGGTGAAAGTGGCCCATCCGCCGACGCCGACCACCAGCACCGCGCCCAGGCCGAGGGCGAGGGCGAGGTGGCGGCGGATCGAGCCCTGGGCGGTGGGGCGCGGCGCCGTCAGGGCGGGATGGAGGTCGGTCGGGCTGAGGGCGACGGCCATCATGCACTCTCCTGCAGGGCGCCGGGGGCGGCCCGTGTTTCGACGGGAACCGAGGCCGGGCGCAGCACGCGCTTGAGCACCTCGTCCTTGGGTCCGAAGGCCTGGACCCGGCCCTCGGCCATCATCAGGATCAGGTCGACGGCGCCCAGCGCCGACGGCCGATGGGCGATGACCACGCAGATGCCGCCGCGCCGGCGCACCCCGATGATCGCCTGGGTCAGGGCGTTCTCACCCTCGGCATCGAGATTGGCGTTGGGCTCGTCGAGAATGACCAGGAAGGGATTGCCGTAGAGTGCGCGGGCGAGGCCGACGCGCTGGCGCTGGCCGGCGGAGAGGCCTGCCCCGCCCTCGCCGATGCGGGTGTCGTATCCCTCGGACAGGCGCAGGATCAGGTCGTGCACGCCCGCCGCGCGGGCGGCCGCGATCACCGCCTCGGAGGGGGCCTGCGGATCGAAGCGGGCGATGTTCTCGGCCACCGTGCCGGCGAACAGCTCGACCTCCTGGGGCAGGAAGCCGATATGGGGGCCGAGATCGTCGGCCGTCCACTGGTCGAGGGCGGCGCCGTCGAGCCGGACCTTGCCCCGGAGGGCCGGCCAGACGCCGACCAGGGCGCGCACCAGGCTCGACTTGCCCGAGGCCGAGGGACCGATGATCCCGAGGCCCTGGCCGGCCTGCAGCGCGAAGGTGACGTCCTGAACCACGAGGCGCGGGGTTCCGGGCGGCGCCACGCTGATGCCCTCGACCTGGAGCGAACGGATGGGGGCCGGCAGCGGATGGGGCCTGTCCCCCGCCGGCATGCGGGCGAACAGCTCGGACAGGCGGGCCCAGGACTGGCGGGCCTGGACGAAGCCCTTCCAGTTGGCGATGGCGAGCTCGGCCGGGGCGAGCGCCCGCGCCACCAGGATCGAGGAGGCGATGATGATGCCGGCCGAGGCCTGACCGTTGATGACGAGGTAGGCACCGAGCGCCAGCACGCCGGATTGCAGGGCCATGCGGAAGACCTTGGACCCGGCGCCGTAACCGCCGGCGATGTCCGAGGTGCTCTGCTGGGACAGCATGTAGTCGCGGTTGGCGATCGCCCAGCGGGTGGCGAAGCGTCCCTGCATGCCCATGGCGGCGAGCACTTCGGCGTTGCGGCGTCCGGATTCGGCGAGGCCGTTGCGGCGCAGGCCGTGGCCGGTGGCGGTCTGGGCCGGCTGCTTGGTGGCCCGGTCGGTGAGGAGGCCGAGCATCGCCAGCACGGCCGCGCCGATCAGGGCGGCGACGCCGATCAGCGGATGGAACAGGAAGCAGATCAGCAGGTAGATCGGCATCCAGGGCAGATCGAAGAAGGCGGACGGACCCGACCCGCCGAGGAAGGCCCGCAGGGCATCGAGGTCCCGCAGGGGCAGGAGGCCGTCGCCGGGGGCGGCCCCCTTGAGCGGGGCGCGCACCACGATGTCGAAGACACGCCCGCTCAGGGACTCGTCCAGGGCCGCGCCGATGCGGATGAGCACCCGGGAGCGCAGGGCCTCGAGCAGGCCCTGGAAGACGTAGAGCACCAGCGCCAGCACGCACAGGCCGACCAGGGTCGGCACCGATCGGCTCGGGATGACGCGATCGTAGACTTCGAGCATGAAGAACGAGCCCGTCAGATAGAGCACGTTCACGAGCCCGCTCATGGCGGCCACGCCAATAAAGGCCGTGCGGCACCGCGCCAGGGCCGAGACCAGTTCGGCCGAATCCCGAGACTTCGTCACGATGGGCTTCCTTCTCGGCGGCTCCTGAGCAGCCCGCCCCTTTCGAAAACTGGATTTTGCGCGAACGACCAGGCCGGAGCAAGGCTTCTACCGCTCATGACCGACGCTGTTCAGGCACCCTATTGGTCTGCATTGTGGCGAGGATCAGGTGCGGAGTGGGCCGACGTGAGAATTCGGAAGCCGCATGGGCGGCGCCAGCGCTCGTCGATCAGGATGGCCCCAGGCGCGTGAAGATGCGGTGAATCGGCTCGCCGAAGGGGGCCACGGCTCGGGGGCGCGCCCTTCCCCATCCCGAGAAGAGGGGGACGGTCCGGCGCGCTGGCGGTTCAGGTCGCGTACTACGGCGCGAGCCCTGCCCCCGAGCCCTGCCCCCGAGCCCTCCGGCAGGCTTACAGGAGAGGCGACCGGTGGAGATCTGGCGGTGCGGACTTCGTAGCGTGGACTTCGCGGCCCGGACTTCGCGGCCCGGACTTCGCGGCCCGGACTTGCCAGTGTCAGGACACGCCCCGGATGACGGATCGCCTGCGGCGACGCGCAACCGTCGTAAAAATGTGATGTATGGGTGTTGACGGGCTCGGACACCGTCCGTATACCCCGCTCATCGGCGGCGGCCAGCGGATTTGGCGGCCAGCCGGAGCTTCTTGACAGACTTGCAGATACGGTATTCGGCCAAAAGCCGGAGATATATCGTTTCTGTCTGTTGTTGGTGTTCTTTGACAAGTGAATCTGAGAAAGAGAAGCGTGGGCGGCGATTATTGTCCTTGCGGATCCCTGTAGTGGGGATTGTGAGACGATTGCTGACACGTTTCGAGAGCTC
>NZ_JAGHKN010000068.1:0-11214 GCF_023093475.1 Methylobacterium sp. 37f | reverse complement strand
AACCTGCCCCCGTCGCCGCCCCCTTCCTGCCATCGGCACCGGCCGGGGCTATCCGCATCCGCCGCTGGACCCGCTACCACGCCACCGTCGAGACCGCCTCGGGGTCGTGGTCGTGGACCGTCCCGGCCGACGACGGCAAGTACCGGAGCCGCGAGGCCTGGTGGACGCTTGACAGCGATGGGGCTCCCAGAGAGGCCGATAGGGCCCTTGCCGACGCTGCCCGCCTGGAACTCGATATCGCCTTCAACGGGGGGCGCCGCATCGTCGCCGGCACTTCCGGCCGTCGACCCGCTTCGAGCCGCTCCACGAGCTCCCAGGCGCGTCGGGTACCGCTCGCTCCCCATGCCAAGCCCGCCGTCGCAGCCGAGTGGGACAACAACTATTGGCGTGCATCGAGGGGCGGCTGACCGCTCTTGTTGCTCTCGGGGCGTCACGCTACATTCTGCATAGGCGTGGTTCCGATCCGCTAGAATGCTCCACATTCGGCAAGGCCGTCCCAGGGCGAACCAGGGGCGGCCTTCGCATGTCAGGGGTCGTGACGCTGACCGGGACACGGCCTCCCCGGCATCGTCCCGGGCATGGCACGCAAGCAGAACTCCTCCAGCTTCGACACGCGATCCTTCGACGGCGTGGAGATGACCACCGACCTCGGGGCCTCCATCGAGGCCTGGAAGGAAAGGTTCGTCTCGACGGTCGGGATGGCCAAGTACCGGCGCGCATTCGGCTGGGCGGTGGACGAGACCGCCAAGGCCGCGACCATCGGGATCCGCGCCAAGTTCGACAAGCACCTCAAGCGGCAGGCCCCGTGGACGAAGAGCGCGGTCGCCTACAAGCGCCTGTCCAAGTCCGACCTGAACGGCTTGGAGAACGGGGCGCGCGACGTCGAGGACGTCTACGCCCAGGTCTTCGTGAAGGCCAAGCAGTCGACCTACCTGAAATACATGTTCGGCATGGGGAACAACGTCCGCACCCCTGGCGACGTCGGCCTCGCGCAGGACCACATCCTGCTTCCGTGGTGGGACAACATCACCCTGACGCAGGGCGTCAGGCCCACGGCCGGCGGCGGCGTCCCCGTCTCGCTCCTCGCCCAGCTCCACCGCGAGATGCAGGCCGGCAAGGCGACCAAGGGCAAGGGCCGGTCCTCGTCGCGGTGGGGGGTCTACTACGGGCCCGTGACCGTCCATGGGCAGTCGCACATGGCCTACGTCGCCCGGCCGCCACGGGTGCCGGTGACCGAGCACGACGTGCTCCACCGGGGCGCCAAGGCCCTCGACGCCGTCATCGTCCGGCGCAACGGCGACATCGCCCGCGTGGGTCGCAAGATGCGCGACAGCGACCACCCCCGCATCCTGTTCCTCGCCGTGGACCGCGCGACCTACCAGCCGAAGCTCCAGGCGCCGTGGGACGAGGCATGCCGCGAGGCGGCCGCGCGGATCCCGGACATCATGGCCGCGCAGCTGAAGGACAACATCGACCACCGGCGCCTGAGCGAGCTCCGGAACTGAAAAGTTCCCTGCCGTGGGGACCGGGCTCCCCATGACCTCGTCCCGGGCGCCTATCCGAATACCCCGTCGCGGGGGGAGTCTGTGTGGGTCAACACCGGGAACCCCACCGTGAACCCATCCCCTGCGAGCGCCCCTGACGGGGGCGGCACCGTCCGCGTCGTGGTCGATCCCCAGCGCGCCAACCCGGGCGGGATCCGGGCCCGGGCCACGGACCATGCCGTCCGCCGGTACGCCGAGCGCGCCCTCGGGATCGCGGTCGACGGCGAGGACGCGGCGGCCCTGGCCACCCTGAGGGCCCGTGGCGTGAACGTCGGCGCCATTCGCCGGCGCATCAGCATCCAGGGCGGCCTCGGGGTCGCCAACGGTGCGCACAGCGTCATCGCCGACGGCCTGCGCCTGGTCATCGCGGACGGAGCTGTCGTCACCGTCCTCGCCCGCAAGATCCGCCCCGATTTCGAGGCCGCCGGGGAGGTCTCGCCGGTCCCGCCCCGTCGCCCGCGCTCCGTGCTCGATAGGGACTACGCCGACCATGACTGACACCGCCCCCGCCGCCACCTTCACCTTCGACGCCTGCGCCGATGCGGACGCCTGCAAGGCCGCCATGCGGCCCCTGCTCGCAGCCGGGATGGACTGGTCCGAGGTCCACTGCGGCCGCTGCGGCTGCCAGGGCGTCGTCCGGCACGCCGATCTCGATGTCCCCGGGACGGCCGCACCCACGGTCACCGAGCCCGCCCCGTCCGAGCCCGAGGACGCCGGGGACGCCGACCGGGTCCCCGCTTCTCCCAAGGGGGGCAGGTCGTGACCCTGATCCAGCCTACGCCGCACCGCCACGTCAACCGCGAGCTCGAATGGGCCTGCGCCCTGGTCCTGCTGGCATGGGGCACGGCCCTGCTGATGCCGGGTCACACCTTCTCCAGGCCGACCTTCGTCGGCTTCGCCGCGGTGGCGACCGAGACGACCTGGGGCATGGGCACGGTGTTCGTGGCCTTGCTCCGTATGCTGGCTCTCTGGATCAACGGGAACTGGCACCGGTCGCCGATCCTCCGGTTCCTGACCGCCCTGTGCGGTGCCTCGCTCTGGTCCTTCATGGCCTGGTCGTTCTCGCGCGACGGGTTCGAAGGGACCAACACCGGCGAGGCCGTCTGCCTCGCCCTTTGCGCGCTCGACATCTTCTCGGCCCTTCGCTCGGCCCGTGACCAGGGCCGCAACGACCGCCGCGCCTCCATCGCCCGGAGGGGCGCCTAATGTTTGAAGACGCGTACGCCACCCTCGTCTCCATCCCTGCCGACGCCCTGAAGGCGGTCGGGGGCATCATCGGCACCGCGAGCGCCGCGGGGGCCGTCTACGTCTGGGGCAGGCTGCGGACGCCCCGGCACCCGTCCGACGCCCCTTCCGCCCGCATCTCGCTCTCCCCCGAGGACCGCGACCTCGGCTTCACGATCGTCCGCACCGGAACGGACCTCACCCGGGCCCTGAACCAGCACGGCGAGCTGCTGCTGCGCACCCTCGGCGGCGGGCCGCCCTCGCCGCCCGCTCCCCCGCTGCCGCCCCGCAGCACCCGTACCCGGAGGCCCGCGCCATGAGGCTCGTCGACAACTGGCGGCGGGTCGTCCGCAACGCCTGGAGCCTCAGGCTCTCGATTCTCGCCACCGTGCTCTCGGGCGCCGAGATCGTCGTCCAGGTCTTCCTGTCCGACCCGCCGATCCCGAAGGGCATCTTCGCCGTCCTGGCGATGCTCGTCACCATCGCGAGCGGCGTCGCCCGCCTGTTCGCGCAGCCCTCGGTCTCCGGGAGTGCCGACGCATGATGTGGTTCCGCAAGCCCGTGCCCGCCGTGCCCGTCCCCGCCCCCGTCGCGCCCCGGCCGACGGGCCCGAAGCTCGGGTCCCGGCTCAAGCGGTCCGTCGCGGTGGCCACGCTCTGCACCGGCCTCGTCGGCGGGTTCGAGGGCCTCCGCACCACGGCCTACCCGGACCCGGCGACGGGCCCCGAGCCGTGGACCGCATGCTTCGGCGAGACCGACGGCATCAGGCGCGGCGACACGTTCACGATCGCCGAGTGCAAGGCGATGCTCGCCCGCAGCCTGGAGAAGTACGCCCTGAAGCTGGAGGCCTGCGTCACCCGGCCGATGGCCGACGAGACCTACGCCGCCTTCCTGAGCCTCTCCTACAACATCGGCTCGGTCGGCTTCTGCAAGAGCTCCATCGCCAGGCTCTGGAACGCCGGCGAGACCCGCGCCGCCTGCGACGCGATGCTGAAGTTCAACCGCGCCGTCGGCGTCACGACGCCGGGCCTGACCCGGCGCCGGACGCAGGAACGCGCCCTCTGCCTCAAGGGAATCTGACCATGTCGATCCTCGAAACTCTCTGCATCGCGCTGCTCGTGTTCTCCGCCTTCTGCGCCCTCGTCGAGGCCGTGAAGGATATCCTCGTCGCCCGGGCGCCGCCGCCGGCCTGCCCGTGCCGCGACCTCCACTCCCTGACCCTCACCCCGGGTTCGGTGTTCGAGCTCCCGCCCGGGACGCGGTTGACCACCTTCTCGACCGAGGGCGCCGAGGACGTTGCGCGCGCCTTCAAGCGAGCCGCGGGCGAGGTGCACTGACCATGCTCGACCTGGCGCTCGCGCTCGTCTGGACGCCGATCGGCATCGCGGCCCTGGTCGCGCTGGCGGCCGCCGTCGCCGCCTTCCTCTACCTCCCGCGACTGGCCGTCCCCTTCCTGGCGCTCGCCGTCGTCCTCGCCGGGGCTGCCTACGTGTCCCGGATTTCGGACGAGCTCGGTTCCACCCGGCGCGAGCGGGACGAGGCCAAGGCCGACGCGGCCGGCAAGGCCCGTGCGATCGCCGAGCTGGAGGCCATGTCCCGGATTTCGGACAAGCGCGCCCGCGCCGCCCGCGAGACCCACCGCCGGATCCAGGCCGCACCCGCCTCCGACGACGGCCCCGTCGCCTCGGTCCTCCGCGACGTCCTGGAGGGCCGCCGGTGACCCGCATCGCCATCCTTGCCGCGGTCGCCCTCGGGCTCGCCGGGTGCCAGACCGTCACCAGCCCGACCGTGCCGGCATCGCTGCTGACGTGCGCCGGCGAGCCCGCCTGGCGCCGGGGCGGGACCCAGCGGGACGTAGCCGGCTACGTGTCCGACCTGCGCGACGCCCGGGCCGACTGCGCCGATCGCCTCGGGGCCGTCGGTCGAATCGTGGCCCCCGCGCCATGATGTCGATCGCGCTCGTCGCCCTGGCGTGCCACGTGCCGGCGCCGCCCGCGGACAGGTCCCTCGATGGCGTCGTCGCCGTCCTCCGGGGCGAGGCCCTCGCACCGGCGCCGACCCGTGCCGACGTGGCCGCCGCGATCGATGCCGTCACCCCGCCGCGCCGGAGATCCCGCCCGTGACGCCCGAGATCGCCGCGGTCATCGAGGCCGCCCGCGCCTTGGTCCAGGGCCGTCGCAGGTTCCTCGGCCTGCCCGCAGACCGGGTCCTGCCTGGTTCGTGGGAGGCGCGCCTGGAGAAGGCGGTCGCCGCCATCGCGGCCGCCGAGCCTGAAGGGGACCGATCATGACGCCCGCCGACCAGAGCTATCTTCTGACGATCGCCGCCCTGCTCCGCGCAGGCCTCCTGGCCGACGGGATCCCGCCTTACGTCGGGACAGGTTGGACCCGTGCGCGCTGACCCGCCTCGCAGGCCCTTCCACGAGGAGGACTGGGAGTCCAAGCTCCGGCCGAAGCCCACGGCCGCCAGGGTCATCGCGACCCTGGCCAGCGGCGGCGACGATGCCGCCGCTGAGCGATGGGGCGGCCGGCGCGCGAGCGAACTGATTCGCGCCGCGACGAGGCGGCCCCGCTTCGGAGCGAGCCCTAGTCCGAGGGGATAACGGGCTCGACCTGTGGCTCGCTGAAATGCCGCGTCACGCTCTGTATCGAGTAGTCACTTGACGCCTCGAAGGTCACGCCCATTCGCCGGTAGGCAGTTATGACTGCAAACAGGCTTGACCTGGTGCACTTGCGCGCTTCGACTGAAATAAGGGTCTTCGCGGATATTCCGGCCTGAATCGAGATTTGCTCCTGGTTCATCCCGATTATTGCGCGGGCACATCGCAGCTGATGCGAAGTTGGGTTCGTCTCGTTGCTTGAGAGCTCAACTACATTTGTCACGGACGTGCTCCTGCAGAATGGATCGGGGCCGAATTCAGGCACCATTGCCCTACCGGCACTCCGTACCATTTACAGATTCACTGGCGTGGGTCTACCCTACGCAGGCCTCGATTCGCGAGCCACCTGCTGCAGCGTTGGAGCGCTGCGGCAGGTGTAGGCAGACACCGGAGACACCCGATGACCACGCCGTCCAGTGATACTAGCATGAGGGCGCTGCTGATGCGCCCCCACGCGGAGCTCTCGTCCACGGATACGGACCTGCTCAAGAGCCTGCTCGTCACCGCCGCCCAGGCGGTCGAGGAGGCCGAGATGCACGAGCGCGTCTCCGCCACGGCCGCCTCCGATCCGATGCTGGCGAAGGCGATCCTGCTCAACGAGATCGAGGGGACGAGCGTCCACGACGCCCACTACCCCATGGCCCGCAAGCGGATCGCCGACCAGCTCGACGTGATGATCGCTGCCGAGCAGGATGCCTCCGTCCTCGCTCGGCGCCTCGTCGAGGCCCGCGACGCGTTCCGCCGGTCGCCCGGATCGTACCTCCCCGGCTCGGCGCCGGCCGAGGGCGTCTCCTTCCTCAACAGGGCGCACGACATGGACGGGTGGATCCTCGTCGATGGCATGACGTGCCCCTGGGTCTTCGCCAGCGCCGGCGTCGGCCGGATGACCGTGTTCGAGGTCAGCCAGTACCTCGCTGCCGCCCCCGGGATCGAGCGGGCCTACGTCGTCGGGTCGCACATCAAGGAAGGCGTGGTGCTCCCGGACAACATCCGGTTCGTCGAGCTCCCCATCGACGCCGTCGCCCTCAACGCCGGGATGCGCGCGTGAACATCGCTCTCGCCCACAGCCAGATCCCCACCGCGCCCGCGGATCTCCAGCGCACCGACAATGCCTTCTCGTTCGACTTCGACGGCGAGCGGATCAACGGCTTGCTGATCGATGACGGCGGCTGGCTCGATGCCAGCGACGTCGCGACCGCCCTCGGCTACCGCAAGGCGACCGACTTCACGCGGACCCTCGACGAGGATGAGAAGGGTACGCACAGTGTGCGTACCCCTGGCGGCATCCAGGCGAAGCTGCACGTCTCGGAGGCCGGCCTGTACAAGGGTATCCTTCAGCGGCGCGCGACCAAGGCGCTGCCGGCCGCGACGATGGCGCGGATCCAACGGTTCCAACGTCGGGTCTTCCACGAGGTCCTGCCCGAGATCCAGCGCACGGGCAGCTACGCACCCGTCGCCGTCCGCGCCGACTTCGATCCCGTGCTCACCCCGATGCTGGAGGCGCTAAAGGACCCGTCGATGATGGTCGCCCTCGTCGCCCATCATGCCTCGGCGAGGTTGGCCGAGGAGCAGGCGCACGCCTTGACGCGCATCAGCCGGGACGAGCACGCCCACGGCCGACAGGTGGTGACGGCCGCCCTCGCGGAACTCCACGTCCGC
The DNA here is from genome assembly GCF_023093475.1 of Methylobacterium sp. 37f. Lineage (NCBI taxonomy): Bacteria > Pseudomonadati > Pseudomonadota > Alphaproteobacteria > Hyphomicrobiales > Methylobacteriaceae > Methylobacterium > Methylobacterium sp. 37f. The sequence continues at coordinate 4,128 of NZ_JAGHKN010000068.1, read as the reverse complement.
GTCGATGCGGACCGGCCCAAGGTGCTCGCGCACGAGAGGCTCGCGATGGCGGCCGGCGATCGGTCGCTGTCCGACGCGGCGGTCGAGATCGGCGTCGACCGGATCCGGATCGTCGACAACCTGCTGGCCCTCGGATTCCTCGTCCGCGGCGCGGACCGGCGCGTCAGGTGTTCCCGCAATGGCCGGCTGTCCGGCCTGGTGCGCCCGAGCGTCGAGCCGGTCGAGGGCGACGACGGACGGGAGATCCTGCGCGGCGAGGTCCGGGTGACCGCCACTGGTTTCGCTGCCCTCGCCGAGCACTTCTGCCGGGGGGCGCAGGCCACGAGCCAGGACGTCATCCCCGGCCTGTAGGCCTCGGAATCCGCGAAGGGGGCCGGATCGCTCCGGCCCCTTTTTCGTGCCCGGACGCCCGTGCATCGAAAATGTCCCCAACCCCCGTTCGGTATCCTTAGGGGCATCGTCCGACTTGCCGGCGGTACCGGACACCATCGTGGAGCAGGCCTCCGCCGGGCAGGACCACGAGCTCAAGGTCCACAGATGAGACGCTAGCCCCATTTGCGTAGCAGGTGCGAGACGTAAGGCGTCCGCCGGCGAGCCGAGCCTTGCGGCACTCCAGGGAGTCGATGCCCACCGTCCCGCCGACGTCGACGATGATGGGCATGATGTCCCTCCCGATGGGGCAGTAGAACCCGGCCGGCGGGAGCGGGTCCGCAGCGGCAGGCGTGGCCAGCATCAGGGCGATCAAGAAGCGGGTCATCGCGGAAGCTCCCGGTTCTCGCGCTTGGCGTGATGGTCGCAGCAGGTCTTGGCCCACCCGCCCGGTCGGACGGTCCCAGGCGCCCCGCAGTATTCGCAGACGAATGCCGACAAGTGCTCGATGCCGTCGACGATGGTTCGGACCTCTTCCCTCTGACCGACCCGACACTTGCTTCCGAGCCCGTAATACCATCTGATTTGGGCGAACTTCTCCTTGGTCTGGAGCGTCTTGAAACCCGGGGGCTTGGTCTCCCCAATGAGCTCCGCGGCCCCTTCCCAGAGCCACCGCCACCCGCCCCACGATGCGGGACCGCCGTCCTCGAACACCCCGGGATGGCGTAAGGCCAGCGTCTCTCTCCAGTCCTTGGAGACGACGGCGCGGCCCTCGCGCCACCGGCAGGCCATGACCCGGGCCAGGACGCGGCACAGGTCCTGCGCAGCGGGTGGGCCGAGCGTGCGGCCGTCGTCGAACCGCGGCGCCGGCGAGCCGCCCGTCCACTGGACGAGGGGACCGTGGGGGGATGGGATGACGCCTGTCACCGTGATGGGGACGTGCCCGTCTTGCTGCTCGCAGGACATGTTCGCGATGGTGGTGAACTCTTCGACGATCATGATGATGCTCTCCTGATGCCTGGGATGGACGGGGGGCCGCGCGCCGATTTCACGCGCGGACCTCCTTCCGATCGTCCGGATTCGCAGGGAGCACGTCAGCGAGGCGCAGGACGAGCTGGCTCAGCATCCGGGCCTCCTCGGGCTTGTAGACACCAAGCGAATAGGCGCGGTTCGCGAGGTTGAGGACGCTGAGGCCCGAGACCTCGATCTCGCCCCTAAGATCGCCATGCTCGCGCCGAGCGCGCAGGTCGCGGATCGCGACGTCGATGACAAAGAGGGAGGCGCGCTTCTGCTGTGCGTTCGACATGGGTGTTCTCCTTCGGGGGGGCTTAGTGGCGACGGGCGAGGGTCTCGCGGGAGTCGAGCAAGGCGGTCACGGCGCGGCGGAGCGGGCGGAGCGAGCCGCCCTTCCAGACGCGGGCGACGAGGGCGAGCTCCTCGGCATCCAGATCAGGCATCCAGGCCGCGTCGAGGCCGCGCTCCTCGCGGATCTCACCGACGAGGTTTGCCGCCGCGACGGCGAGGTCCTGCGCCCGGGGAAGGCCGACGTGGATCACGCGGAACCGGTCCAGCAAGGCCGAGGGGATCCCATCGGTCGAGTTGGCCGTGGCCAGGTATTGAACCGCCGACAAATTTACTTCGGCCTCTAAATAGGGGTCTAGGTAAGCACGACTTCCAGCAGGTTCTAGCATTGCTATTAGCGTATCCGTAAGCTTTCCATTGTCAGATCTCGTGCCTGACTTGTCGGCCTCGTCGATGATGATCACCGGGTTCGCCACCTTGAACCTTGCCATCGTCTGAAAGGAAAAATTTACTCTCCCAGTAGACCACTGGCGCGAAGTGCCTCCGTACGATGAGTCTGAGACACCAGCCGCATTGTGGACAACGCAAGGTATCCCGCAGGTTTCGCATAGGAACCGGAAGTAGCTGGTCTTGCCTGATCCTGGCGGGGATACCGCGAGCGTGTTCCTGAACTTCGCGAACTTCCCGTGCGACAGGTCTCGCAGCAGGACCGCTGTCAGGTCGGCGTACCAGGGGAACCGCGCGTCGATCGCCTTGCGTGCGGCGGCGACGTCGATCCCGTGGACGAGCGGCAGCGCCACCCCTGCCATGTATCCCCACTCCCCGCGGGGCGTGGACGCTCGCGAAGTCCGCGACGAGCCCGATGCCTCCGACCCCGGCAGATGATCGAGCGCGCCCTTGGCCAGCGCGACGAGCGTCGGGGCGACCGATGGTGCGGGCCGGCGGATCTCGTCCGGCCAGACGATGCCCGCCAGCTCCGCCGAGATCTCCGGCGTCTCCGGGGCCCAGACGCCGGCGCCGCCACGGAGGATGCCCTCCTCGTCGGCGATCATCTGGACGCCGCCGCTGACGGCCGCCATGGACTGCGCCAGCCGGTGGGCCATCTCATCGAAGGCCGCGAGCCGGGGCCGACGCGGCTCCGTGATGTATCCTGTCTCGGCGAGCTCCACCTGGGAGTCCGCCGCCGACGCCAGCGCCGACGTAAGGAAGAGCCAGATCTTCGCGGGCGAGCCATGCGGCATCGCGGCGTAGGCACGGTGGAGAGAGAGCGCGCAGGCGGCCGCGTTGGCCTTGGCGGACCCGAGGGCGCCGAGGTTGAATTCGAGCTCGTCGGCCAGAACCTGCGCAGCCGACGATGTGACCTCGGGCGTCCGCTTGCCGTCGGCCAGCCCGCGCAGCGCGGCCTGGGCCCGCTGGAGCCTGGCGATCGTCGTGTCCGCGATCGCCCGCTGCAGGACGTCGCGGATCCTGATTGGCAGGTCCGTGTGCTCCAGCATGCCGGTGATCCGCAGGCGGGCGTCCTGCCGGGCGCACCAGCCCACGAACTCGCCGCCGGCGGCCAACTTGGAAAGATCGACGGGGCGGCTGGGCTCGCGCGGGCCGGTCATGAACGTGGGGTCGAGGAGGATGCCACGGGCATTCGCGGCGGCCAGATCGCTGGCCTTCTTGTCGTCGTCGCTGGACATCGGATTCTCGCTTGAAACGGGGGGCGCATGAGCGGTCCCGAGCCGGTGGCTCAGGGTGGCTAGGCGGCTTTCCGTTTCGAGCGGGACTGGGTCACGGCGGCAGTTCCTTCTGTTCCGACGACGGCGGTTATGCCTTCAGTTCCGTCGAACGGCAAGCCTCGTGTGAGGCGTTAACGCCTGTTAAGTAAAGGTATCCACAACGCGAATACTCAAATGAGCTTGAAGACCTCGTCGACCTTTGCGTCGTCTTTCTCTTTCATGAGGTCATTCAGCGTCGGCATGCCCCGGTTGTAGACGGTCAGGCGCATGTCCAGCCCCAGGACGTGGAGCACGCGCAGGACGCGGTGCAGGCTTGGCTCGTAGACGTCGCCCCGCTCGAAGCGCGAGACCCACTCGACGGACACGTCTGCCTTCGCGGCGAGGGCTCGCTGGGAGAGCCGGCGATGCTTGCGGGCGATGGCGACTTGGCCGCCGAGCGTGAAGATGTCCATGGGCGGACCTTAACGCGATCGCATGAAAGGCACGATGCGCGCGCTCTCACGACTCAGCCCGCTGCGATAATCGGAGCGAACCCGCAAGAGGCGTTTTGAGCGAATCGGCACCGTTGGTACGCTCGATCCAGGGACACGCTGGAACGGGGCGGAACACGGTGAAATCGACGATCTCGCAGGGCGGCATCACCGCCCCCAACCCCTTTGCGGGGATCGACCCAACGCTCCGGGCCCGCTTCCGCGCGCGGTTCCCCAGCGCCGCGCACTTCGCCCCCGTCCCC
>NZ_JAGHKN010000067.1:0-11395 GCF_023093475.1 Methylobacterium sp. 37f | reverse complement strand
TAGTCGTCCAGCGAACTGGGCAGCAACCAGGATTGCCGACGGTCCTGCCCTTCGACGAACCGACCCATGCCGACCTCCGCAGATGAGGCCGCAAGTCTACTTCAGATCGGGCTTTTGACACAGCCTCGACCGAGATTGCCCGTTGACCGTATCCACATGCTGCTCGAGGCGCATGATGGTCGACAGCGACAGGCTGCTCCGGCTGGCAAGATCGGACATCGCCCAGCCGAGCATCGCCCGGGCGGCACGCAGGTGCATTCCCGTGACATCCCCATCGACCTCGTCGTCCCCCATCGCGGACGAGAGCAGGGGCGAGGGCGCGAGCGTCTCGCTCAAGGCCGAGAGTACCATTCCGCCCAGGCGCCATTGCAGAGCCAGTTGGGCGTCGGACTGGGCATCGAACCGAGTATCGGGTCGAACAGCGGAGGCCTCCGATCCGACCGGCGAAAGCGAGACGCGCGCGGCATTCGGGATCTCGATGCCCCGGGCCGCTTCCGGCATCAATGCATCGGCCTTTGGACGAACCCGGGGGCGCGTAGGGCCGCGAAGAACCGGAAAGTCCGATGGCTCCCGAGGTCGCCGATCGGCAACGAAACCGGAACTGAAGGTTGCACTTGCTTCAAAACTCAAGTTTCTACTCACAGGAAGAGATAACACGCTTCGATTTTCTGTGCCGAAACTTAGCCTTCGTCAATTTTGCGCAATATTGATCAAACAATGCGCTTTCCTGATAGGATCGCTCCGCAAAACTTTTATCCGTTTCGGACCCTACCCGCTCGCGTGGGTGCTGTGGCGACCGGTAGCGTGCCGGTCCGGCCCTGCCGCTCAGACGCGCGAGAGTCTGTCAGCTTCATTCTGAACCAGCCAGAATCTCGAGTCCTTCGTTTTCGTTTGTCTTGTTGGGATAAACGGTTTCCACTGATCGCTGACAAACTCTAGCAGGGTGTTGAAAAAGTCGGCCAACGGCGGGCGATGAAGGGGATTTCGTCGCCGCGATGGACGCGGATTTCGCCGCGAAGCGATCCGTCAGCCTGGAGCTCAGCCGATCCAAAGCCGCAGACCGGGTCCATCTCGTCATTGCCGTTCCAGTCGAACGCAATGGCGGCATGATCACTCCCGTGGCCGGCTCCGCCAGCGAAAGCCCCGGTGACACACCCGAAAGCGAACTCGCCGCGACCCTTCTCGAAGAGGATGTAGGCTGGCTCGACCATGTCGGCATAGTCGTCCTCGTAGCCGGGTAACTCGACGATCCGCCACTTGCCCAGGACGCTCACGCCAGAGCTCCAAGCAGCTTTGGCAGGCGGACCAGGTTATAGGCCGCGGCCGTCAGAGTGAAGGCCCATCCGACCTTGTCGCGGCCTACGAAACGGGTCTTGCGCAGGCCGCCGACGGTCTTGATCCAGCCAAAGCCCTCCTCGATTCGCTTGCGGATCTTCTGGCTCCGACCGTAGCCGGCGTGGCGGGTGGTTCGTCCGTCGATGGAGGAGCGGCGGCCGTTGGTGTTCCGGGCCACGTGCGCGCGCACGTTCATCGACCTGAGCTCATTGACGAAGTCCTCGGCGTCATAGGCCTTGTCGGCACCCACCGAGATTGCCTTGGGCCGATCCGCCCTCGGCTCGATCATCGACAAGGCCGCGATCCGCTCGGCGTGACCGTTCGCCGAGGTCAGGCGGGTGTCCACGATCAGGCCCGAGCGGTTCTTGAGCCGCACCGGGTTTCCCGGAGGCCATTTGCTTTGATTCAGGCTGCCAAGGTTTGCACCTCGGCGTGGGCATAGTCGCGCGCTTCGGCCTCGGCGGCAGGGATATTCCCGATCGGTTCGAGCAGACGACGGGTGTTGAACCAGTCGACCCATTCGAGGGTGGCGAACTCGACGGCCTCGAACGACCGCCACGGCCCCCGCCGATGGATCACCTCGGCTTTGAACAGCCCGTTGATCGTCTCGGCCAGAGCATTGTCGTAGCTGTCGCCGACGCTGCCGACGGATGGCTCGACACCGGCCTGGGCGAGCCGCTCGGTGTAGCGCAGAGCAAGGTATTGCGAGCCCCTGTCGCTGTGATGCACGAGGCCGCCGCCCTGGAGGGGACGGCGCTCGTGCAGGGCCTGCTCCAAAGCGTCGAGCACGAAGGCGGCATGGGCGGTTCGGGAGACCCGCCAGCCGACGATCCGGCGGGCGAAGACGTCGATCACGAAGGCTTTCGTTATCGAAGCCGGACCAGGTCGCTACGTAGGTGAAATCGCTGACCCACAAAGCGTTCGGGCGCGGTGCCTTGAACTGTCGGTTGACCCGGTCGAGCGGGCACGGAGCTGCCGGATCGGGGATTGTCGTCCGGACCGTCTTGCCCCGTACGACACCCTTCAGTCCTATCGCCCGCATCAGCCGCGCGACGGTGCGCCGGGCCACCACGATCCCGTCCCGGCCGAGCTGCCGCCAGACCTTGCGCACGCCGTAGACGTGGAAGTTCGCCTCGAACACGCGCCGGATCTCGGCCATCAGCGCCGCGTCGCTCCTGGCCCGTGCCGGTAGCGTCCCGGGATCGGCACGCCGCGCGGCATGGGCATGGTACGTCGACGGAGCGATCGGCAGCACCCTGCAGATCGGCTCGACCCCATAGACGGCCCGATGGTCGTCGATAAACGCAATCATGTCCGCGACCGGCGGTCGAGCTCCGCCATGGCAAAATACGCCGACGCCTTCCTCAGGATCTCGTTGGCTTGGCGCAGTTCACGGTTCTCCCGATCCAGCGCGTTGATCCGCTCGCGCTCGTCCGTGCTCGGGCCGCTCCGCTGTCCCGTGTCCCACTCGGACTGCCGGACCCAGTTCCGGAGCGTCTCGCCCGAACAGCCGATCTTGGCCGCGATCGAATCGATCGCCGCCCATTGCGAGGCAGGCTCGCCTTGATGATCCAGGACCATCCGCACCGCGCGGGCACGGACCTCGGGGGAATAGGGTGGGGTTCGCTTCGTCATGGCTCCATCCTCTCAAGAGTTGGAGCCTCCGGGAAACCCGGTGCGGTTCAAGGCCGACCGTGAGCTTGCGGCCTGATCCGCGTCAGGGACTCGTCTCCCACGTATCTTAGCCGTTGGCCCCGGGATTGATGATGCACGCTTCACGGTGGCGTGGAGGGACGCGCTATGGCGCAGTTCGACATGGCCGCTTTGTCATGCCAGCGCCACAACGACGGAGCGCAGCCAACCCGTCGCAATGATGACAAGCCCTGACGCTATCCGGATCATGGCCAGGACTGTGACGGACTTGGAGAGGCCATTATCGCTCCCCTGATCAGTATCCGCGCGAGACCTGTGTCGAGCCGACGAGGGCGCCGCCGACGCGGGATGACTGAACGTTGCCTTTGCGAGAGGAGCGAGAGCGTTCCATTGCGTTAAAATCATACGCGTAGACACCGGCAATCGTGAACAGAAGGCTCATCGTACCAAATCCTCCAAAGAGCTGGATATCTTGGTATTGGCTGACGATCATGACTGTGGCGCAGGAGAAATAGAAAACACTCGTGATGTTCGCCGAGTAATAAACCCACCGATAACACATCAAGAATGTCCACGACAGCATCGTCGCCACGATCAGGAGGCCGAACAGCCCCAGGTCAATCTGGGATTGATAGAACAGATTGTGGAAGTGGAAGCCCATACGACTTTGAACATGGTTTTCGAGCCATAGCATCTCGGCCAGAGGGTTACCTTGGACCCAAAATCCGTTGTAGCCCCATCCCAGCCAGAATTTGGTGGGAATGATTTTGCTGGCCCAATCCCAAAGCACCGTGCGGCCTGTCAACGTCGGAGATTTGCCGACGAGTTGAAGCAATTCACCGGAAAAATTCGAGAGAACAAAAAATCCGACGCCGCTGAATATCACGATGACGATCGAGATCTGCTCGATCGTCGATCGAAACATGCGTCGCGGGAGCAGGAAGGCCAGATAGATCGACGTCATCAAACCGAGGCCGATCGTCAGAATGACGATCATGGCGATCGATTTGGCGGAATAGCACACGACATAGGACAGCGGCAGAATTGCCAGGTAAAACAATCTGATCGGAACGAATCTCTTCGAATCCATCGCATGGTGGGCGCAGCACAGGCCGAACAGCGCTCCGATCATGGACATCGAGTTTTTATTGTAGTAGATGCCAGACCAGTTTATTTCGTTGGTCATACTATCAAGAACACGACGATTGACGATAAAACCAAGTAAAATTGCCAAGATCAGGCTGAGAAACGTGATATGAACGAATTGTTTGGCGGGGACCAAACGACATAACATGACCCCGAACGCGATCATCAGCACGGCCTGCAAGGCCGTTCGCGCCGTCGATTCCGGGACTGCCGACCATAACGTCGACAACAGAGCGTAGGCAGGAAGCAGAAGTAGGATGGCCTTCTGGCTCTCGAACTCCCGCAAAAATGCGGTTGGATACGCGGCGACGATGACGATCATCACGATGAAGAGGAGATACAAGAAGGCGGAGCCGATTACCTCGTTGTAAATCATTCCATTGAGACAGAGCGCAGCAAACAACCAGCTGAAAACGGACGTTTTCTGCGCCGTGTTCCTATAGGATTGCGCGTGCGTTGGCTGTGTCACTCCGGTTCCCTCTTTGGCAGCAACGCTCATCGACATCAGACCCGCAAATTCCCAGGAGCGCCGAGGCTCGTAGCGTTGGGCACCCCTGCCTGTATCCAGGCTGCCCTTCGACTGCACAATTCGTTAGATTTCAGACCGTCGGCGACAATGCTCGCGGCGGATCACGTTGTTGCTTCTAGCACATCGGTCGATGAGGCTGATACCCTGCGCCACGTCCGAATTGCGCGGGCGGACGCGGCGTGGAGCCTGATTTCGAAAGACTCATCAGCACCTTGCCGCGCTCGACCGCGCTACCGAGAGCGCGGCACCGGGAGCGCGATACGGGGACCCGCAGGAAGGCTGTGGGACCACGCTCTGCCTGCTTCAGTGGAAGCCCCGCCCAAGGGCGAGGCTTCGTGTCTCGCCTCCGGCTGGAAGGGGCGGCGCTGGATCCCTCACGGACGCGCGGCGGCCGATGATGTCATGGCATCCGCTGCTGCGGACAGTCCCCACCGCACCAGGTCTTCAGCTTCGACCGAGGTGTTGGCCTCCGCGTAGCACCGCAGTTCCGGTGCATTCCCGGAGGCGCGGAAATGGAGGGTCCGCCCGCCATCGAGTTCCAGGCGGACGCCGTCCTGGGTATCGACCGCGCGTGCGGCTCCGATGGGTTGCAGGAAGCGGCTTCGGAAGGTCTCCTGGCCGAGTTGCTGCAGGAAGGCGCTGCTGTGTTCAGCCGGCGTTTCCGGCAACCGATCGCTCGCGGTTTCCCCGGCATTCAAGGAGGCGACGAGCCCGGCCAGCGTCAGGCCGCTCCCGCGCGTGGCCGCCAGGGTCGCCAGGATCGGCAGCATCGCGTCACGTGTCGGTAGGGCGGCCAAGGTCCGGCCGTTCACCTGGGCGTCCGACCCGAGCAGGAACCCACCATTCGCCTCGAAGCCGACAACGAGCGCCGAACCGTCCTCCTTGGCCTGCGCCATGCCGGCGATGACGAAAGGCGAGCCGACCCGTGTGCGGACCACACGGCTGAACCCACCCGCACGCTCCATGGCCGAACCGGCCGTGACCGGAACCACAACCGTGTCGGCGTTCAGGTAGCGGGCTGTGATCAACCCGAGGACGTCCCCACGAACGATCCGGCCGGCTTCGTCGGCCACCAACGGTCGATCGGCATCGCCGTCGGTCGTGACGAGGGCGTCGTAGGTGCCGGAGGACATGGCATCGCGGACGAAGGCAATATCCTCCGGCCGATGGGCTTCGGTGTCGATCGGCACGAACGTCTCCGAGCGGCCGATGGCTGTCACCTGCGCTCCCAAGGATTCGAGCGCGTCGACCAGCACATCACGGGCGACGGAGCTCTGTTGGTAGACGGCGATCCGCTGTCCCGCGAGGGCGTCCTGCGCGAACACATCGCGATAGCGCCGGAGGTAGCGGTCTCGGGCACTCGATTCCGGTGTGGCGGGAACGATCCCCATCGAACCCACTGCCGAGACGTCCCCGAGAGCATCCAGGATCGCGACTTCGTCGGCCTTCGTGATCTCACCGTCGGGGCGATAGAATTTCAGCCCATTGCGGTCCTGAGGGATGTGGCTGCCGGTCACCATCACCGCGCAGCTCCCGCGGCGCAACCCTTCCAGCGCGAGAGCCGGCGTCGGAAGCGGACCGCAATCAATCGCCGTAAACCCTGCCTCGGCGGCAGCGGCGGCGACGGTCGCGGCGATCCCTTCGCTGCTGTCGCGCAGGTCGCGTCCGATGACAACGGTGCGGTTGGCCCCAGCCGTAATCGCAACAGAACGAAAGAAGGCGCGGGCGAAGGCGTAACTCGGCCACCCGACGAGGTCGGTGACGAGACCGCGTAAGCCGCTCGTCCCAAATTTCAGACTGCTCATGATGTTTTTACTCGCAATCGGCGCGCCGGCGCTTTCGGTAAGAGTGCAAACGCCAGCTTCTATGGAAAGCCGGGCGCCTCCTCAAACGGTGCCATCCGAAACGCGTTCATTTTACGTCGCCGGATCGGACTGCATCTCTCGTTCGACACGCAAGCCTCGGACGGATCGCGCGCCAATCGTTTTCGACCCCGGTTCTCGTTCGACGGCATCATTCCGCACGCCTGCCATCCGACGGGCCGGGATGTCTGGCAGGTTCCGCCCCGGAGGATCGCCGACGGACTGCCGTGGAGTGAAGCTCGATATCCGCCGCAGCGCGAGGCCGTCCGGCGCCGCAATCGGGCAACGGATCGTCATCTTCGCTTGTCTGGCGTCAGAGTGCCGAGACCGCGCTGCACGCCGGCGTCAGATTTTCAAGAAAGCCGACGCGCTGCCTGAGATACTCAGATTTGGCAGGAACTATATTTTCCGTCTGTGAGCGAGATCGCAAACAAGGGAAGCTTTGGAAGGGAGATTCCGCCATCTGAGTTCATTTCCCAGAAGCGCGAAAACTTGCAGCTGCTTTTGCCGTTGTGTTGCAGTCCTTTGCGACATATGGGTGATGCTTCTTGGGGCTCACGGCCAACCGCCTGCGTGCCATCCCGCAAATCAAGGTTTTTTCATGCGCAGTGCAGTCTTGCTTGGTAAAGGTCGCTACGCTGATGAAATTCGCGGCTTTGAAGCAGAGGACGGCCCTCGCACAGAATTCATTACCGTTGCGCGCAGGATCGACGCGAAGGTTTTTTCGTTTGCTACGGCTCGGTCGGAGCGGAGTGCTTTGTTCGGGCGACTGTTTGGCCGAAAGCCAGTCATTGGATCAGTCGTGAACTTCGTCATGCAGGCTGGTTCAATCGATCGTTGCTATGTGACGGGCGAGGATATCGGGATCGTTGCGGCCATACTGCTGCGATTGAGAGGATGGCAGGGAAAATTGTATTGTGTTTTCCATGCAATGACCCCGAAAAAAGCAAGAATACTTAGGCTTATCGGTCACAAAATGTTTGGTGTCTTCATTGTGGTGAGCGAGAAGCAGCGACGTCTTCTCATCGAGGAAGGCAACGTGCCGCCCGAGAAGGTCCTCACGGTTCACAACTGGGTGGATGATCGGTTTTTTCATCCGCGCGACCTCGCGCGCGCGACCTCGCCAGGGGCAAAGGTCGTGATGGCATGCGGTGCAGAAAATCGTGACTATCCAACCCTGGTTCAGGCGATGAAAACTGTCGATGCCGATCTCAAACTCTTCGCCCATGGATTTTATGGGACGCATCAGGGCACCGTCGATCCATCAGCACAGGATCGGATCAAGCTGATGCCGCGGGTGTCCTTCTCGGATCTGCTTAAAAGCTACCAGGATGCTGACGTGATCGCGGTTCCGCTCAACGAAGTTGATTACGCCGCGGGCGTCACCGGCCTCGTCGAAGCCATGGCGTGCGGGAAAGTCGTCGTGGTCAGCGCAACGGCGGGTCTGGACGGCTATCTCGATGGTATCGATCCGACGCTGCTCGTGAAGCCGCACCAACCGACGGACCTCGCGCAGGCTGTCTCGAAAGCCTTAGCCATCGCCCACGACCCGGCGCGCCAAGATGGCTCTCACAATCGTGATTGGGTCGTGAAGCACTGCAGTCTCGATAACTATGTACAAAAGGTCGCGAATTTGATGGCGGCGACTTAGATGGTTTGTCTCAGGGCTGGGTAAGGTCACTTTTGTTTACAATAGGTCGCGGTTCTGCCGCGGCTCGACTTTCTTCGTGTCCGGGTGTGGCTGCGTTAGGGCACCGGTCTGCGAGCGTCAGAGACGCTTCGAGAAAGCCTGAGGAGGATCCCCTTGGGGGTTCGTTCGGCCTCTAATCAACGGGAACGCCGAGGCGTCGGGCTCATCCCTCCGCAAGACCGACTGACCCGGTTGCGCCACGTTGCCACGGCTTGTGACGAAAATGCTCCCGAGCCCAGATCGGGTCAAGCATTTGAAGAATCGCTGCAATTGATGAAGACCGTAGCCCAGGCATTGAGTAGCTCTCGCGGCGACGCCGCCACAATTTAGCCGCACCCAGCAACAGGCCGCCCAATTTACTACTTAGGCCTAGGAATTGCGAAACTATTCGTGAGCCCACGACGTTATGGTGGAAACTGAGGGGAAGCCCTGTTAACGACAGGCCAACCGCACTTCCCAGCCTCTGAGGAACACCGCATTGGCAACCCTTGATTATGCCGGCAACCCGATGCCGGAGAGCGGCCCACGGACAACGGCGGCCACCTTTGGCTCGGTCAAGGGTACGACGTACATGGGGACTGCCGGGAACAATGCGTTCCGCAGCACAGCCAGCGATGTCACGTTCGTCGGGGGAGCGGGCGACGACGCCTACATTATCGCCGCTGCGAACACGAAGATCGTCGAGAATGCCGGTGAGGGCACCGACACCGTCACGGTCTATGGCGGGCGCTACACGCTGGGCGATAACCTCGAGAACCTGAACTTTCAGGGTGTGGGGACCGGTTTCGGCAATGCAACTGCTAACCTCATCGTCGGCAACGCGGACGCCCAGACCTTCGACGGAGGCCTCGGCAACGACGTGATGACGGGCGGTGGCGGCGCCGACGGCTTCGTGCTGACCAAGGGCACCGGGCATGACGTGGTCACCGATTTCGTGTCCGGGATCGACCACATCCAGCTCAACAACTATCCGCAGTTCGCCAGCTTCACGTCTCTTCAGGCCGCCATGACCCAGGTGGGCGCGGACGTCGTGCTCAACCTCGGAGAAGGCGACAGCCTGACCCTGCGCAACATGACGGTCAGCGGCCTCAAAAGCGCCGATTTCTGGCTACCGGTCGGCTCGACCAACCTGACCTTCGCCGACGAGTTCGACAGCTTCACCAGCAGCCCCAATGCGGTCTATGGGACCGATGGATGGCGCACGACCTTCTCCGATGGCAGCCGGACCATTTATTGGAATGGCGAGCGTCAGTACTATGGCGATGCGACGGCCGGACAGAACCCGTTCTCGGTAGAGGACGGCGCGCTGAAGATCACTGTCTCGAACGGCGCCACCAACGATCGTGGCTTGCCCTACAATTCCGGGCTGATCACCTCCGAGGCGTCATTCTCTCAGCTCTACGGCTACTTCGAGATTCGGGCGCAGATCCCGTCCGGGGCCGGCTTCTGGCCCGCATTCTGGCTCCTGCCCGCCGATGGCTCCTCGGGAACCGAGCTCGATGTGCTGGAAGCGCTTGGGTCGGACCCGGCGACCTACTACGCCACCTTCCATACCGACGCGAGCGGCAAGTCGATCGGCAACACCCAAGCGGTCTACACGACCATGGATCTGTCGAAGGGCTTTCACAGCTACGGCGTCGATTGGGGGCCGAGCGAGATCAGTTGGTACCTCGATGGCAACAAGGTGGCGAGCGCGCCGACTCCGGCCGACATGCATGTGGCGATGTACATGCTCGCCAACCTGGCCGTCGGCGGATGGGGTGGAAACACCAACGCCGCGACGACCTTTCCGTCAACGTATGCGATCGATTACATCCACGTCTACGAGAACCAGTACACGGTCACGGAGAACGCTGACCCGATCGGAGCGCCGATCGTGTCCGGCACGGCCGCACAAGGTCAGACGGTCCAGGCCCTCCGGGGTACGCTCACCGATGCAGACGGGGTTCCGACGACGCTGCGCTATCAGTGGCAGCGCGACGACGGAAACGGCAACTGGGTGACCATCGACCAAGCTCAGGGCCGTGAGTACGTCCTGACCCAGGCCGATGTCGGACATGATCTCAAGGTCATGATCCGTTACGCCGACGGGCACGGCATCGTCGAGCATGTCGTCAGCAGCAACACCATCGCGGGGGTTGCGAACGTCAATGATCTGCCGACCGGGCAGCTGGCCCTCGCCGGCATGCCGACACAGGGTGAAACCTTGACGGCTTCGCTCGGCACCCTGGCCGATCTGGATGGGTTGGGAACTCTGGCGTTCCAATGGCAGCGCGACGATGGCGCCGGCGGCTGGACCAGCATCGCTGGAGCAACCGCGGACCGCTACGTGCTCGGCCAAGCAGATGTCGGCCATAGCCTCCAGGCCGTGGCAAGCTACTTTGACGGCTTCGGGGCCTCCGAGGAGGTGTTCAGCTTCCAGACCACTCCGGTCGCCAACATCAACGACCTGCCCACCGGCTCACTCGCACTCTCCGGCACCGCGCGGCAAGGTCAGGTCCTGACAGCAGCGCCCGGGACCCTGGCGGATGCGGATGGGCTCGGCGTGTTGAACTACCAGTGGCTGCGCGACGACGGGAAGGGCGGCTGGCAGACCATCACGAGTGCGACGAAGTCGACCTATACCCTAGGTGCGGCCGATGTCGGTCACGCTGTGCAAGCCATGGTGAGCTACACCGATGGCATGGGGACGGCGGAGTCGGTTCGCACCACAGCCTCGGGAATCATCGCCTCAGATGGGAGCGTGACGCCGCCACAGCCGACGGCGCCGAGCGGCACCGCCGGGAAGGTTTTCGATGTCGGTACCGGCTCGACGGCCCTGACTCTGCACATCAGTCAGGACTCGATCCAGGGCAACGCGCTTTACGCGGTCTATGTCGACGGCAAGCAGGTCGGCACCACGCTCACCGGTTCGGCCCTGCATGGGCAAGCCTTCGACACAGTAAACGTTCATGCGGACCTCAGCGCCGGCAAGCACGCGATCGCCGTTCGCTACTTGAGCGACAGCTGGGGCAGTGCGGGAGACCACAACCTCTATGTCGAGAGCGCCGTGGACGCATTTGGCAATGCGCTGACCGTCACCGGCTCCGCTCTTCTCGACGTTGGGAACGTCGCGCGTGCGACACTGACCACGGGCTCGAGCACCGGTACCGTATCGCCACCCCCGCCGCCGCCACCACC
>NZ_JAGHKN010000066.1:0-11728 GCF_023093475.1 Methylobacterium sp. 37f | reverse complement strand
GACATCGCGGCGGCGGGATTGGCGAAGGTAAAGGCCGCGATCCAGGCGCAGGCGGGGCTCACCTCTTAGCGTTCCGCCCCGCCTGCCATGCACCAGACGCTGAGGATGCCTGATGTCTTAAAAACGATCGTTTTCCCGACATTGCAAAACCGACACCCCGACATTGGCCTCATGCAAGCAGGGTTGTGTCAGGAAAATATGACCGGATTTCTATTGCGGATTAAACGTGCCTGAATCACTATCCCGACATGCTCGTCGGATATGCTCGCGTCTCCACCTTCGACCAGAACCTCGACCTGCAGCGTGATGCGCTGACCAAGGCCGGCTGCGAACGCCTGTTCGAGGAGAAAAAGTCCGGCAAAGCTGGGACCAAGCGTCCCGAGTTCGAAGCAGCACTCGCCTATCTCCGGCCGACCGACGTGCTGGTGGTCTGGAAGCTCGATCGGCTCGGTCGCTCGCTCGTTGAGATGATGCGCACCATCGACTCGCTTCGCGTGAAAGAGGTCCACTTCCGCTCCCTCACCGAGCAGTTCGACAGCGACACGGCGCATGGACGCTTTGCCCTGCAGATGCACGGCGCCATGGCCGAGTACTTCCTCGACCTCAACCGCGAGCGGACGATGGAGGGCCTGAAGGCGGCCCTGGCGCGCGGTCGCAAAGGAGGACGGCCCAAGAAGCTCACGGAAGCCGACATCGAGGTGGGTCGCGCCCTGTTGCACTCGGGCACGATCTCGATCGCGGCCATCGCCAAGCGCCTTGGGGTGAGCCGGGACACCTTCTACAGCTACTTCCCCCAGGCGAGAGCTCGCAGCCAAGCCGCCGCAGCTGCAGCAGCACAGCGGGACTGACGCGCATGCCGATCCGGCGCGAGCACCGCTTCTTCTACCCCATCGACTGGCCCCAGCTCTCGGCCGTGATCCGCTTCCAGCGGGCGAAGGGGCGCTGCGAGGTCTGTGCCCGCCCACATGGGCAGACCGTATTCCATCTCGGCGACGGTCGCTGGTGGGACGCAGAGGTTGTCTCCTGGCGCGATGGGACCGGGCACTTCATCTGTCTGGCGATCGGAGCCGACGACATCCTCGGGCGTGTCCGGACCACGCGCGTGGTCCTGGCAACCGGGCACCGCGACCATGACACGGCCAACAACGGACCCAAGAACCTCGCCGCCTTTTGTCAGCGCTGCCACATGAACCACGATCGACCGGAACATCAGCGCCGACGCAGGTATACCTTGTTCAGGCGCAAAGCTTTGGGGGATCTTTTCGGTGGTCCCTATCCGCGCTTTTGAGGTTCTCCTGGTCGGACCTCGGCGTTAATCCGGCTCACTACGTGCTGAGCGGCACGTCAAGAATGAGAATGACACCCCATCTTAGCTTCAGACAGAGAGAAACGGGCCAACGACTTGGTTCGTCCTGTAATGGAGTTGATAAGCCACAATGAAGACCCGTATCGCCGCCCTCGCCACCGCGCTTGTCCTTGGCGTTGCTCCGATCTCGTCCGCGATGGCTTACGACAGCCCCTCCCGCTACACGGCGTTCGCACCCTACGATGTCGAGACCACGGGCTCGGTCAACGAGGTGCGCCGTCCCCCGGCCTATCTCGGCTGCCCGATGAGTTCGGCTGCTGAGGGCAATGCCAACCAGCAGAATTTCCCCACCCAGCAATACGGTCAGACCTCCGGCGGAAACCGCTGCTGATCGGGGAGCACGAGGATCGCCCCATGCTGCTGAAAGGCTTTTCCTACGCGATGATCGCAGCCTTTGCCGGAGGCCTTGCTTTCACCATCGTCGGCTCGGCTCACGCTTTCCTGAGCCTGTAAGGGCCCAGCCGCACTGATCCGACTTTGAGACCCGCCCGGCCACCGCCGCGGCGGGTCTTCTGCTGCGTGTAAGGGTTAACCACCCGTAAACGAATTGGTAGGCATATCGAAATTCAACCGCTCTGGTGCGCCCGAGCCACACTTCCAAAGGGCCTGAGACATGATCACGGTGACCTTCATCGGCATGATGACCGCAGCTCTGACCGCTGCGGTAGCCGGAGCAATCAGTGATCCAGGCGCTCGATAAGAACCCAACCGCCAGAGATCCGAAATTTTGACGGTCCGGCGAAAGCCGCAAGTCGAAACACTTATGTGACCGCCACGATACGGCGGACGTTTCTCGTGCATTGAGGCGCTAGAGGCCCTCACATTGGCACAGTTGGCCGATCAAAAAGACGCCGCACGCCTGTTCCTGGTCCCGTCTAATGTCACTCACTCGCTCCGTCTTACGCCATCACCGCGAGGTCGCCGCGGTCGTGGCCACCTACGGGATGTTTCTAGGTGGTATCTTGGTGCTTGCCTGGGCGATGGCCTGACCTTCGGCTGCTGGTGGCAGGACGGCAAGAGGCCCGAATGGATAGGCTTGCCGCGGTGATGAGCTGCCTGGACTGATGCCGGCGTTGTAGGCGGCGCGCTCAGTCGGGTTCAACGCAGAGCACCTCGGGATCATCGGTCTGAGGCTGCCTGAACGGAATGGCCGCGCTTCTGTCAGTATCGGTTCAGCGGTTGGGGCGCAGCCTATGGTTTCTCCGGTCAGCTGAGGCTGAGATCGGACGCCAACAGGGTTCAGGTCATGACGCGCGTGAAGGTGCTGAGAATAGCTGCTGTGGTGGTTGCTGGGCTCGGCTTAGCGACGTCGGCCAAGGCCGCTGACCTCTCGTTCGATCCCTTCGAACAAGGCCGCGGTGATACTGTGGTCGAGTTCGTCGCTGGAGGCTGCGGCCCTGGCTTCCATCCCAATCCATGGGGCCGCTGCCGTCCGAATGACCGCGGCTACGGCTATGGTGGACCACGCCGGTTCTACGAGGGACGGCCCTACGGCTACGGAGACAGTTATGGCCGCCGCGGCAGCTATGAGTACGATCGCCCTCGGCGGTTCTACGACGGCTACTGAGGACGTCACGGCTGGCGCGCCCCTGACAGCCAGCCGTTCAAGCCTGCCTATGCCTTGTCGATGATATTTTCGCGCCGCTCCGCGCCATCAGGAGCGGCTTCCATGGCCTCGCGCCCACCAGCCTCTGCAGCCTCCTCGGCGTTGCGACGGATCGCGGCCTGGAATGCCTTCACAGCCGGGCCAGCAGTCGACTGTTCCTCAACGGCTGCAACGAGGCTCTGCATGGCTTCCGCGATCGGCACGATGGCCTGCCGTCACGGCAGGGCAGGCGCTGCTTCGGGTCCAAGAGGCGCCGCGGAGATGAGTACGGTCGTTCGCGGTCGGATCATGGGTCGTGCTCCTCCACTCGAAATCTTGGTTTGATGCATGAGTGCGAAACGGCACGTCATTCCGACTGAGACAGGCCTAGATCAAGGTCACTGAACAAGTCACGGCCAGCCGCCTTTCGACGGAGACCGCGCAAACCCAAGTGGATTGTGCCATGAACACTCGTATTGCTTCTGCTGTTGCTGCTGTCGTCCTGAGCGTGAGCGCGATTGCTTCGCCCGCTTTGGCCCAGAGCTACACCGCTCCCGCTGGCATCCCTGCCGTGACGGCCCCTGGTGGCCTTGAGGGCCGCAGCTACGACGACATCACCACCGGCTCTATCGGTTATGGTCGTGGCCACGACAGCGCCCAGGAAGGCAACGCCAGTCAGCCGAACTTTGTGGTTCAGCAGTACGGCCAAACCGCAGGTGGCCCCCGGCGCTAAGCCTTCACACCTTTGAGACGACCGGCGGCGGGGCGAAAGCCTCGCCGTTTTCGTGTCTGGGCTCATGTTGCTTTCCCCCTGGCGCGCCATGTTACAGCGGCTTTATGCGCGAGAGCGACGACCTCCTCGATCCAAACTGCATCTGCGTTGGTGACACGGACGGAGCGCTCGAACGCCTTGAGGCGAACCCGCTCGGCCTTGGTTAGGAAGCGACCTCCGAACGCCTTTGGGATCGTCCAGTCGAGGGTGAGAGTGTAGCCGGCGGCCCGGCTCCAGGGCTCAACACGCTGTGTATCCCACAGGCGCATCCCCGGCCGGCTGCAAGATGCGGAAGGGTCGATGTCTCTGAAGGCGGACGACGAGGAGCGTTTCGGCGCAGCCGACATGGTGGCCTCAAGAAGCGGAGCTTGGATAGCTCCTGCGAGATCGTGCCAGTCCAACCCCGCTACGGTGAGTGTCCGACCGATGGCACGAGCCGTCGCGACCACCTCTCCATCATGCTCGCTGGCAAGGTGGGGCAGGAGCTTGGCGAGGCGGTCCAGGGTAGCCGCCGGGATCTTGGGAGAAGCCACGTGTGTGATCCAGAATACAATTTAGACGCCGATCGGCACGCTAAGCGCCTGATCCAAAACGAAGCCGGTGGGTCCCTTTTGGGATGCAGATCACAAGCTGAGATGTGCAGGGGCGGGAAGTGACGCAGGGTTCACCCGGCCTTGGTCACGCCGTGCCTGCATGACATGGCAACGACATGCTGGAACAAATAAAGCCAACTTGCCGAGTCGTAACGCGGCGCTGTTCACTGAACGAATATCGCTATAGGTGGCTACTTCTCTCGTCCGAGAGCGCACACAAGATCCGCGCGCCGGACTCCTATGAAACTGAGGCTGAAGCCCAGAAATTGGGTGAGATAGAAGCTTCGTTTCTGAACGAGCAGGACTTCCCTGCGCTATGACTTAGCTGAGCCCACATTATCGTCGCCAAGCTGGCCTACAGCTTGCAAAAGCCAAGGCGTCCTCGGGACCATCCAGGCTCAGGAAGGAGCACTCATGGCCTTCGCGTGCACAATCCCCGCCGTGGCTACTATCCAACAGGACGATGCAACCCTACGGATTACACGCTGGGACTTCGAGCCTGGTGCGGTCACCGGGTGGCATGAGCACGGATGGCCCTATTTCGTCGTGATGCTGATGGCTGGCATACTGAGGGTTCACGACGGAGATCAGGTCACTGACACCTCGTTGGCAGCAGGACAAGCCTACAGCCGACCTGCCGGCATTCGACACGATGTGATGAATGGATCCGATCACCCTATCGCGTTCATCGAGATCGAGGTGAAGCGCGCGGAAGCCCTGATAGGGCTCGCCAAGTAAGAATGTTAAGCAGCTACAAAGTGCAAAACTCGGCAGTCTTCAGTTTATTTACGTTTTGAGCAGCAAGCCACTCAATGACTAAGCTTGCTAGTTTGGTTTTGACCGCGACACGCGCTTCTTCAAACGTTGCAAAGCTGCTGCCAGAGAATCTTCGTGGACCACCTTTTTGATTGATGAGCCAGATGAAGCGGTCAGTTCCATCCTTGGAATTTGCGAGATGAACGCTGAAGGGGTGGGATTGGCTTTTTAAAGAAGGCATGACCAGTCGTTACCAGATAAGGCTGCGGGCACATAATCAGGGTCGACATTTGAGGCAATGAAGTCGCACCTTGCGACCCCCGCCCCCCGTTCGCATAGGCGCGGTTATGGCTGGGATCGCGATTTTGTTAGCACTCGTCGGCTAGGAGGCGGCTTTGGGATCACATGACGTGATGGGGGCGACCACGTTGGATGCGTACAGCCGCGACGAGTGGAAAATGTACTTCGACGCCGTAGCCGTGGGCCTTGTCGCAAAGCCCCACACAGCGCGGCGGCGGGCGCGGGACATGGCGAAGCTCTGCCCTTACGCTGACATCGCCGAAGCCGGGCTTTCCAAGGTTAAAGCCGCGATTGAAGCCCACGTCGATATGGTCGGCCCAAAAGACCGTTCTCAATGGCATTAGCGGGCTGCTGACGGGCTTGGGCGTGATTTAGCGGGCCTGTTGCAAGCTTGGGTATGGGGCGCAGAAAGGCCTCTACCTCCCCATTTTCAGGCTTTGTTCGCCTGTGGAAGTCCGAAGCAGACCGCGAGCAATCGGTTCTGCTCGCGCACGGTCCATGCGCCGGCAAAGCCGAAGCCCTTGCGCAGCCCGAGCATGGCCTCGAAGCCCTGGATCGTGCGCCGCGCCGTGTTGAACGAGCGGAAGCCGCCCACCCGCGGCATCGGCCGCTTCACCCTGAAGTGGTCGCTCTCGATCCCCTGCTGCAGATGCTTGGTGACGGAGTGGATCGGCGTTCCCGGCAGCAGGCCCGCCTTCCGGCTCTCGGCGATGGCCGGCGGGTCGGTGCCGGCGCCATCCGTGCCGATGCGGTCTGGGGCGAGCAACGGCTCGGACGAAAGCATCTTGCGAAAGAAGCGCTTGGCCGCATCGAGATCGCGGTTGGCGGTCAGCAGGACGTCGACCGGATTGCCGTGCTTATCGACGGCCCGGTAGAGGTAGCGCCACTCACCGCGCACCTTGATGTCCGTTTCGTCGATCCGGACCGAGCCGCAGTGCGGTCTGCGGAACTGCGGCAACCGCTTCTCGATCAGCGGCGCGTAGGCCACGACCCAGCGGTTCAGGGTGCTGTGATCGATCTCCAGGCCACGCTCCTCAGAACAACTCCTCGATGTCGCGGTCGCTCAGCGGATAGAGTAGATACCATGAGACGGCCTGCACGATCAGGGCCGCCTCGTGGTGCCGGCCCTTGAAGTCAGCCTTGGAGCGCTGCTTCAGCTTGGCGGCGATAGCGGACAGCATCATGGGCGGCCTCCGAAAACGGAGGCGCCATGCAGGCCGTAGGGTCAACGTCGGGTAAACGACCGCACACTCGCGTTTGCGACAGACCCCTCGGGTCTGCTTCGGACTTCAGACGGTTAACAAAACCCGAAAACGCGGCAAATCGGCCTCTGCTGCGGCTCACGGCACGGTTTGCGACAAGCTCCTTTTCCCTGTGCTCACGACCGTTGCTACGATGAGCCTCGGCTGAACCTTAACGGTTTGTTGCCAATGCCCGTTCAGGATGCCTCAACTTTTGGAGAATCCTGGCCATGCGCGTGCTGCTGATCGAGGACGACGCCTCCGTCTCCGCGAGCATCGAGCTGATGCTCAAATCCGAGAGCTTCAACACCTACACCACGGATCTGGGTGAGGAGGGGATCGATCTCGGCAAGCTCTACGACTACGACATCATCCTATTGGATCTGACGCTGCCCGATATCTCAGGCTACGAGGTGCTGCGATCCTTGCGTGCCTCGAAGATCAAGACCCCCATTCTGATCCTGTCGGGCATGGCCGGTATCGAGGACAAAGTGAAGGGTCTCGGCTTTGGCGCCGACGACTACCTCACGAAGCCCTTCCACAAGGACGAGCTCGTCGCGCGCATTCAGGCGATCGTGCGTCGCTCGAAGGGTCACGCCCAGTCGGTGATCACCACCGGCGATCTTGCCGTGAACCTCGACGAGAAGACGGCCATCATTGCGGGTCACCGCGTGCATCTCACAGGCAAAGAGTACCAGATCCTGGAGCTTCTGGCTCTGCGGAAGGGCACGACGCTGACCAAGGAAATGTTCCTCAACCACCTCTACGGCGGCATGGACGAGCCCGAGCTGAAAATCATCGACGTGTTCATCTGCAAGCTACGCAAGAAGCTGGCGAACGCTTCAGGCGGCAAGAACTACATTGAGACCGTCTGGGGCCGCGGTTATGTACTCCACGACGGAGTATCAGAGCTGCAGGCCTTAGCTGGCTGAAAGTATCGGGTACAGGATCAGCGCTCCCATCATTCGTAGCTGAGCAATGCCGCTTCTTTCGGCTTGCGGAAATTTGCAGGAGGATGCTGTCTGGCGACAGATCTGTCCTTTCTGGTCCTCGGATAGATCAATACGAACTGACAGCCTGCGGCTTCATGCCTTGCAGGCTGTTTTTTTTGGAACCAAGTCGTTCTTCGTGGGTTATTGCGGTCCAAAATAATATGGTAAGTAAAAACCTAACGCATTCTTTGGCGATCGAGAGCTTCATCAATCTGTTCTAGGTGTTGCACGCCTGCACTAGTGGTGAGGTCTACCTTGTCGGTAAGTTCCGATCACACCGCACCGAGAGTGCGCATCTGATTTCCCCGGCAGACAGACCATGATCAAGAAGCTCATCCTCGCCAGCGCTGCTACGGCTCTTCTCGCCGGCGCCGCCTCTGCAGCCGACCTTCCGCGTCGCCAGGCTCCGCCGCCGGTGTTCGTGCCGGTGCCGGTGTTCACCTGGACGGGCTTCTACGCTGGTTTCAACGCCGGTTACGGCTTCGACGCCTCCAGCCGCGACACCAACGTCTACAACAACGTGTTCCCGAACCTCGTGCGTGGCCCGAACGGCCTCGCCGGCGCCGGTGGCCCGTCGCAGGTCGCCTACTCGAACAACTCCAACGAGGGTTTCACGGGCGGCGGTCAGATCGGCTACAACTACCAGTTCACCCCGGGTTCGGGCGTGGTCGTCGGTATCGAAGCTGACGCCCAGTACGTCGACTTCGGCCGCAGCCGCAACAACTCGATCCTGACCCCCGGCTTCACCGCCGTCCCCGGCGTCACCTTCGTCGATCCGCGCGGCACCGCCAGCCTCGACTACTTCGGCACCGTCCGCGGCCGCCTCGGCTACGCCTTCGACCGCACCCTCGTGTACGGCACCGGCGGCTTCGCCTACGGCGCCGGCAGCAACGAGCGTTCGTTCGGCGGCTTCCGCGGCAACGACGACTTCCGCACCGGCTGGGCCGCTGGTGGTGGCATCGAGTACGCGCTCCCGACCGACTCGTTCCTGAACTTCTTCCGTTCGTCGGCCGTCACGCTCAAGGTCGAAGGCCTGTACGTGAACCTCGACAACAACAACCGCAACGCCGGCGTCTACGCCTACGACACCAACAACGTCCTCTACCGCCAGCCCGGCTTCTCCAACCGCAACAGCGGCACCGAGTTCGCCGTCGTCCGCGCCGGCCTGAACTACAAGTTCGGCTCGTACTAGGACCTACGGGACTTTTAGGTTCGGCCTAAGCGTCCCCAGCCCCGATCATCTGGCCGCTTTCGTCGTAACGCGCCTCGAGGAGAAATCCTCGGGGCGCTTTCGTTTGCGTGACCCTTTGGCCTCGGCGAGGTCGACCGAAGGCGGCACGGAGCGAGGTTGACCTCGTTAGGGTTCTGATAACTGTGAACGCCTCACCTTCGGCCGTATGACCAAGCGTTCCATGAAGAAAACAAGCCGGCTGATCCTGTGGCTCTCAGCACTGACCCTGGGCGGGTTCGTCGGAGCGCGTCTCGTCGATGCGAACCAGACGGGTCAGAAGATCCTCACTGCCTCGGACCAGAGTGAGCCGGAGACGACCGGTTCGATCGATCAGAGGTCCATGCGCTGGTGCGGTGCGGCGTCTTGGTGTCGTTGATTAGACCTGCTGCCGTGAACCAGCGATTCGACGTTAGAACGGCTCACGGATCCACGATGGGCTACGAGCTCTTATCAGCCTTCTCTTTGGCGAGCCGAAGCGCCTTGAGGCGGAGTGTCTTATCCTCTGTGGCCTGCTGGGTCGCATCGTAATCGGCTCGCGCTTCGCCTCCTGCACGAGCCCTTTCCAGATGCTTGGCAGCCTTCGTCTCACGCCGATCCTGTGCGCCGCTACCGTCGTTCGCCATGGTGCCCTCGCTCTGTGATCCGGACGATCGGCTTCCGCCGCCTCAGCGCGGCTTGGCTTGACCGCCGGCCGTCCAGCCGTGAGCCTGGATCGCCTTGGTCAGCTTGCCTTGCATCTCGGGCATCACCGACTGCATCCACTGCTGCGTGCCGGCCAGTTGAGCCTGGGCGAGCTGTGGCTGCGCCGTGACAAGTCGCTTGCCAGCCGGGGTCGCATAGAACGCCGCGATCGCCTGCAGGTCGTCCTTTCCGAGCGCCGAGGCAAAACTGCGCGCCTGGATATCGAGAAGCTCGTCGTAGTGCTCGGTTAGGGTTGGCATCACGACCTCCTGCACAAGGGCCTGTGCCTGGTCCTGCTGCTTGATGCCGATCTGCTGCATCATTCCGACCATCGGCGCTGCAATCGCGCTGAGCAACGCGGTGCGATCCCCCTGCATCTGGGTGACTACCTCCCGGGCTGCCTTCAAGGTAGCAGGATCTGAGACCGCGACCGTTGCTGTGGTCGAAGGCGTAGGCTGAGCCAACGCCGTGCAGGGCAGTCCGACGCCGAGATACAGAACAAAGACAAGTTGAAAGACGCGCATGGCTGTTCCGATCACAGGCACCGCGGGATCTAAAACTACGCGGCCAACATGCTCTGCTATCATGCTTCTGTGTCAGATGTGCCCTGGCTGGCATCCAAAAGGCGGAACCGACCGCGGGAACCGCTCCTTGATGCCTTCACAACCCCACGCGCGTGGGGGCTCGAGCAAGCGTCGGTTCACCTCGATCCCAACCTCGTCGTACGGCGCAGGACCTGCTGTCACGAATGCTGTCCCAGCTACAGCTGATCGTCCCGAGGCGAGCGATGAGGATGGCAAAAGCGACGGTGACAACCAGGGCCACCCGCGATTGAGACCGCGGCCGGTCGTTCGCGGGCTACCAACGTCTTGTTTCAAGCCGTACCCACTGGCGATCTCTTTCCAGCCGAGGCTGCCGTTATCTCCAAAGCGGTCAACGCTTATGTGCGGGCTATCCAGGCGACCAACCTCAACGAGTGCCTCTTGCCTATCGAACCGCAGGCAACCCGATGACGAGCTTTGCATCTCTAGCCGCTCGCCTGCGGAAGGTAGGGCCAATCACAAGCCAGACGGTCCCTGCCCCTCCTCGCACAGTGATCGTCACTAAGAACGATAGAGACGATGCCCAGCAGTTCGCTGCTCTCAACGCTTCCGAAACCGACGAGCCAGGCTTGCATCTCTTTGCTTGGCGCATTGTCGCCCCCCAACCGAGGAGCCGCTGCCCATGACGATGGTCACCAGCCTGGAGTTGACCCTGTTTGTGGTCCACGACCTATGCAAGTTCTCGGGCTGTTGGAGTTGACCCTGTTTGTGGTCCACGACCTATGCAAGTTCTCGGGCTGTGACAGCTTGGTTGGCGAAGGCTCGGGGCGTCAAGCCGCCCAGGGCCGTGTGGGGTCGATCTTCGTTGTAGTGGTACCTCCAGTCCTCAATCCGGTCGCGAGCATCGGCCAGCGACAGGAACCACGAGGCGTTCAGGCATTCCGCTCGGAGTCGGCCGTTGAACGACTCGATATAGGCGTTGTCGGTCGGTTTACCCGGTCGGGAGAAATCGATCTCGACCCCATTCAGGTAAGCCCACTGGTCAAGCATGCGCCCGGCAAACTCCGGCCCGTTGTCGACCCGCAGGCTTTTGGGTCGGCCCCGCAGCCGGACCAAGGCGTCCAGAGCCTCGGTCACCTGGAAGGCGCGGAAGTTGGCTCTCGGTGTGAGCGAGAGCGCCTCTCGCGTATGGCAATCCACGACGGTCAGGATTCGAAACGGACGCCCGTCGAAGAGACGGTCGGACATGAAGTCCATGGCCCAGACCTCGTTGGGTCCGCCGACGGCCGGCCGGCCTTGCCGGTAGCGCCAGGCCCGTTTGCGCTTAGGCAGCTTGGGCCGGATCGACAGCCCCTCATCCCGGTAGATCCGGTAGGTGCGCTTGTGGTTCACCTCCCAGCCCTCCCGCCGCAACAGGATGTGCAGCCGCCGGTAGCCGTAGCGCACCCGTGCTGCAGCCAGCTCCTTCAATCGCATCCGCAGCGCGACCTGCGGGTCGGCTCGCTTCCTGTAGCGCTGGGACGAACGGCCGAAGCCGGTAGCTAGAGCGTTTTCCACGATCCCTGAGTCGTTGCGGCGAGGTGAGCGTTGATCCCTGAAGGTTCGTCAGGGAGATCGCCATGGCCCGTGCCTACAGTCACGATCTGCGCATTCGCGTCCTGGACGCAGT
>NZ_JAGHKN010000065.1:0-12955 GCF_023093475.1 Methylobacterium sp. 37f | reverse complement strand
GGCCGAGCGCACGGTCGATCGGCTCTGGACTGTCGTCGGCAATCTGCTCGACGCCTTCACCCCAACCGAGTGCGCAAACTACTTCGCTGCCGCCGGTTACGATCCGGAGTAGGTGGAAACCGCTCTAGCGGAGGCGATCGGATCGAGGTGACGCTATCCTCAAGGGTAGCGTCGCCTTTTTTCGTAGGGGCCTGATGGTGTGGACGACCCAAACCGCTGCGATGTCAGAATACAGACCTACCAAGCAAAAAGGCGGCGCAAGCGCCGCCTCTGAAGTCATTCGCAGCCTTCAAATTCAAGGGCTGCTAAAGCTTAGTTTAGGCCACGAACAAGCCGTGATCGGCGGACGATGAGGCATAGAAGTTGAAATCGTGCTCGCCAAGAGCCTTGCCATTTAACGAGTTGACGGCAAAGTTGTAGTGGTCCCCGGTGTGCGTGTCGAAGATGGAGTAATAGTACACCTTCGCAGCGCCGGAATTAGCTTGGGTGGCAGCTTCGCCAACCATCTTGACCTGCGAGCCCTCTCCGAATCCGCTGAGATTGATGAAGTCGTGCTCACCAAAGTTGCCGGAGTTCGCAACATCGCCATCAGCACCGTGGAAATCGGTGATGTAGGTCGCGAGCTTGGAGAAATCACGCGTTGCAGCGTCGGTGGTCTGACCGTATTTAGCAGCAAGGACGAAGGTATCGTTTCCAGCACCACCGTAGTACTGATTGAAGTCGGCATGACCCTGAAGCTGATTGTTGCCCGAGTCGCCAGCCATCTTATCTACATCACCGCCGTTACCCTGGATTTTTCCATGAGCATCAGGAGCGACCGCCTGACCATCGACCGTTGCCATTGTATAATCTCCCAGGGCACCAAGCCAAGACGTGGTGCTGTATGCTGAAACCAGCGAAACTGTTAATGCTTAATGGCGGACTTGCTTTTGGCCGCGCATAACCTTTCGTTAAGAATTCCAGAGAGGCGCGTCAACTTATAAGTATACCGATACGTATTTTCTGCTGAATTTGCCCATTTGGATTACGTACTTGACCCTGACCTAGCACACTGGTCCGCGCTGAGCGCGAGTTTCTTGGGTATCCCGAACCCTGAAAGAGGGTGAATGCCATGCCTTGCAAACGCTTCACGAACGAACGATGTCGGGAATACCGTCGTTTTACCGACAAATACCAGGCATAGTTTCGAGGACGAATAAGATGACGAAGCATAGAAAACCCGGCAGTCAATGAAACTGCCGGGCTGATGCGTGTTGAAGGTTCAACCGAACGATTTGGGTCTACAGAAGGTCGTCGTTGGCCCAAACTCGGACGTAGTCGACGTTCAGCTGCGTGGTCGGCATAGAAGCGTCGTACTTGCCCGGCCAGCTGCCGGTGTCACCCACTGCCAGGTTGACCAGCATGTACATCGGCTTGTGCATATCTGCGGGGGTGGCCAGCTCGGCGACTTTCGCGCCGTCGATGTACCATTCCAGCGTGTCTTTCTGCCAATCGACCCCGAAGGTGTGGAAACCTTCCGTCAAATCTGCCGTCTGCACCGGCGTACTGGTCAGCCTCTGGCCGGCGACCGTGGAGTGCACCGACGCGTAGGCGGTGTCCTTGTCGTGGCCTAGGAACTCCATGACGTCGAGTTCGGTCGTACCAGTGCCGTCGGCGTTCAGCATCCAGAAGGCCGGCCACATGCCCTGGCCTGCCGGTAGCTCGGCACGGATTTCGAAGTAGCCGTAGGTCTGGGCGAACGACTTGGCCGTGGTGAGCACACCCGAGGTGTAGGCCAAGTCCAACGGGTTGCCGTCGTGATCCGGGGCCGCCGTGATGCTGAGGACGCCGTTCGAGACCGAGAACGGGTTCGTGCCGACGGATTTGTCGGAGTAATACTGCGCCTCGTTGTTGGACCCCAGGGTGCGGTACTCACTGCCGATGCCCAGCGCGCTCTTCCACACCGTGCCGTTGCCATTAGCCGAAGCGCTGAGGGCGTTGAACTCGTCGGAGAAGCTCAAGCTCATGCCCGGATGCGATGGGTCCGCTGGCAGGGCGAAGTCGCCGACCTTGAGGTTCGTGAGCGCCACGTTCTGCAAGGTCAGCGTTTCGCCGCCACCGAGCGCGATGACGGTATTCGAACCCACCTGACTGGCCGCCATCTTCAGCTCGGCGAAGCTGTGCAGGTTGACCCCCTCGAGACGGACCTTGTCGACGCCGGAGGCGAAGTCGGTGATGACGTCGCTGCCCTCGCCCTTGGCAATGACGAAGATATCCGCCCCGCCGCGGCCGGTCAGGATGTCATTGCCGGCCTTGCCGTTGAGGGTCTGAGCCCCACCATCGCCAATGAGGACGTTGTTGAGGCTGTTGCCGGTGCCGCTCTTGGCGTTGCTGAAGCTCAGGTTCTCGACGTTGTCGGGCAGAGTGTAGTCGCGCCAAGCGATGATGACGGTATCGACGCCGCCGCCAGGCGCTTCGACGACCTGATCGCTCGATTGCCAGATGTGATAGGTGTCGTCGCCGGCACCGCCCTTCAGAACCGCACCACCCTTGTTCCAGCCCCAGATGTCGTCGTGCCCGGCCGTGCCGCTGAGGGCCTGGACGCCATTGTTGGCCTTGATCGTGTGGGTCGGTGTGGCACTCGTGCGAGCTGTCTCGCCCGTCTCAGCCGGCGGCGCAACCACGACGGGCGTTTCTGTGACTTCTTCGAAGACAAGATCGTCGGATGTAAGCGAATTACCACTATGGACAGCGTTGAAGCGACCGACCGTCGCGCCGTTCTCACGGATCTCGTAGGTGTGCAGCGTACCCTGTCGGCTGATCTCAATCACGCTGGCATCTGTGGCAAAGCCTTGAAAGACTAGCGTATCCCCGCCCGAAGCGCCGGCCCCTTGGAAGTCAGTGATGCGGTTGAGGGCCGTTCCCGTCGACGTGGACGTGCCGGCCAAATCGGCCTTGCTGAACACAAAGAAGTCCGCCCCGGCCCCGCCTGTTAGGGTATCGACGCCGAGCCCGCCAGTGATGGTATCATCGCCACCGCCACCATTGATCGTGTCGTTGCCTGACGCACCGATGATGATGTCATCGCCATCCCGGCCGGCGATCAGCTGCGCGCGCGTCCCGCGTGACGATACGTCGATCCGGTCCGCGCTTGCAGTACCAGCCGTATATTGTGAACGTGATGAATTTGCATAAGTCATTATTTATTTAAGCTCCAAATTACACGGAGCATACATAGAATACCGCACCAAATATGATACTCATTCAGATATTTCATAAGTATCAAATCAAGTTTAGCTGACTATTTATGCCTATATACGATCATTTTGAATTTCTAACGCAAATTTAAAAAAACTATGCTCACAATCGTGTCATAGAATAATATATCAATAATGAAAAATTATTCCGACAAAACAGATCATAAAACATTTTCTTCCAGAATATTCATTCAACATTGCTTCTAGATGGAATAGGTCCTCAATTTGAAATATCTTATAAATTAGCAATTCAATGACTATCCTTAAGATCTCAGGCGATTTAAAATTAATTTAATACATATTGCGCAATGTTTTGTTTGTCTTAGATTTGTTATCCCGATTTGATATGAATTAACACCGTTAAAGAGCTATCGATATAATTGTATTCGGCAGCCCTGCTGGAAGTATGACCGCTGCGAAATTACCTAAGCTAGGACAAGCCAACGGCCGGCATGCAAGGAAAACGATCGAATTACCGACATATCGTTTAGGTTGCTATTGAGCCCTAGCAGGCGCTGAGAGGACCTGCTTTCCGGCATCTTGACGGACGAAGACCTATAACCTTGATGGGTGGCAAACAGACTCTGGCTGTTGCTCAGCATGGGCATGGACTCCTTCGTACGATAGGGGACGATCCTCAACCCACCCCATCGCACTGGAAATCATGGCGAAGTGCAAGCGCGTCGCGTACCTTGTACAGGTGAGCAAGGTTGGTAGCGTATCCGACCGACCCGCACGCATCTTCTACGTGGTACTTACGCAGATCGCTGACGATGCGCTCCGACAAGTTCAGGCGCTGTGCGACGACAGCGAGGAGGCCAGCCTCGCGGATGGCTTCCTCTCCACCACAACAGCCCGTACTCTGCGCCTGATGCCGGATCAGCCTCGACGGCTGTAGTGCCTTAACCCTTGGTTGTCGGAACTGACTTAGTGATCCAGCCCGTCTTACCATCCGCGTAAAACTCGACGAGGCAGCTGTTCTTCCCGGCCTCGCTTTCCCTTTCAAGGCTTAGCTAAATACCTGAACGCCTGATATCATTTTACATTTTCTCTATAATCAGGTCGGCGGCTGCCGCCGCAGAAATGTGTGAGGTGTCGAGTAGAGGAAGACTGAGTTCCTCCGCTAGGCGCCGGTATGTCTCAACCCGCTCGACACTCATATGCTCGCGGGCGTGGACATCGCCCCGCGCGATCATTCGCGCCACGGTCGTGGGCCGATCCGCCCAGCACATGATCGTGCGGGGGTAGGGCGCCCAACCGGCGCGATAGGTCGGCGAGAGAAGTTGGGATGCGGTGAACCAATGGCGATCGAAGACCACTGGGCCGTCGGGAGCGTGTCGAAGGGCGAGCGCCACAGCTGCATGTGCGACAGCATCGGCCAGGGCGTGCTCGCCCCGCCCGGCCAGGAGAACCATAAGGCCGCCGATCTGACCGCCAAAAGGATTTAGGACCGTTGCTCCAATCCGTCGTGCGACCTCCCGGGCGATGCTGGACTTGCCGGAGCCGTCGAGCCCATCGAGGACGAGGGCAATGCGCGAGGTCTGCTCGGTCTTCTCCTGGGCCCGACTACGCGTTGAGGGATAGAGCCGTCCTTCGCGACGTCCATGTTCGAGGTAGTGCAATACGCCCTGCCAGGGGCGCCCGAATAGGGCTGCAAGATCCGCGTGTAGACGGATATATCCGGGAGGATCGAAGTCCCCAGGTACAGGGCCATGCTCGACCACGAGCTCCTCAATGCGCGTCGTCGCCCAAGCTGGACCAGTCTCGTCCGCGATCCCGCCTCGGATCGCCGCCAGGAGATCGGCTGTATAGGCTTCCCAGGTGAGGCCACGGATGCGGGTGCGCCCGGCACGCGCGCATCGTGCAGCACGGTCGGGGGCAGCCCGCATGGCCGTCACGGCGGCCGCGATGGCGGGACCCGTCGCGATATCAATTACCTGGGCAGTAACGTCGTGCTCAGCGAAGGCAAGTGTGCCGTGCGGGGTGGTGACCAGGGGCGTTCCGCTGGCCATAGCTTCGGCGGCCGGATTGCACCAGCCTGCCTGGAGCTCGGCGCTGCAGAATACATCGAGGCCGGCGTAGAAGTCGGCGAGCGCTTCTCCGAACAGGGGTCCGTGCCGAACAATCCGTCCTGATACCAGGAGATCGTCTGGAGGCGGCGCCTCCCGCGGATCAGGATGCCCGAACCAGTGCAATTCCCAATCGGCGCCGAGTTCTCGCAGAGCACCCACTAGGGCGCCCGGATTTTTGTTCGCAATAGCGCCGAGGCGGTATCGCCCGATGCGTGGAGGCCGGACAATGGAAGGTGCGAACAAGGTCGTGTCGACTCCGCCCACGACTTGATGGAACGGTCTGCCGAACGCGGCCAAATCCGCCTCTGACCAATGCGCATTGTTGACGAGGATGAGGTCGGGTTCGAGGGCCTGCGTCACGCGTTGATAGGCATCACGACGGCCGGGACCGTTCAAAAAATGCTGGACGCGCAGACCCAAGCGCGGGTGGCGCAGGGTTGCGAAGCGCGCCACAATGGCGTCGGGAAAGCCGCCGCCCGGCACCATGACAGCGTCCCAGGTCTCGTCCAGCGCGGCCTCGCGCGACAGTTGCCGGAGAGCGCTCGCGAAGCCAGCCGGCTGGTGCTCGCCGCCCTCGCCTAGCACTAGGAACGCGAGTTCGCCGCCCCAACGTGCCAGGATCTGCCCGACGCGCTCGAACCGCATCAACCCTCCGGTCAGGGCCAGGTGATCGCAGGCAACCAGGAGCCGCATCGCGCTACGTCCGCTTCGAGGGAAACAAGCCTCGGAATGCCCGGCCGAGGCGAATGGCCGGGCCTAGAGGCTCCGGTGGCGGCATCACGAGACTGGCCTCGGCCCGTACCAGCGCGGCCTCCAGACGCTCCACCTCGCGCTCGCGTTCCGCCGCATAGGCGATGACGCGGTCGGTCCGCGCCCGCGCGTCTTCAAAGGCATTGATAAGTTCAGACCGTTCGGTCTGCAGGGCTGTAACCTCATCGGTGAGGCCCCTTGCGTGCATCAGCAACTGCGCGCGGGACGCAGGGTGCGTTGAGGCGAGCCAAGCAAAGTCGCGGTTCGTCTCACGCCCGCTCACGACTTGCTGAAAACGAGCTTCTCGGTCGAGACGCTCGGCGATGGCCGCATCGGAAAGATGGACCCCAAGCGGGGCGGTAGCTGCATGCAGCAAGGTCAGGTAGGTCGGATCGATCTCTGGTGCGGGCCATCCGGTGATGGGTGTCGTGAGGAAGGTATCGACGAGGCCGCGTACGAGCAGGTGCCCGAAGTCGAGGGGCGTGTCGAGGTTCCATTCCAAGTCGATGAAGGTAGCCCGGTCGCCATCGACGAGTAGGTTGCGCGGAATGGCATCAAAAGCGTGGCCAGGCAGGCGGGTGTCAACCTCGGGCACCAGGTTGCCAGGACTGGCATCCAGGAATTCGGCGCGGAGGGCGGTGATCCATCGTTCCGCCCACGTTGCTACGTCGGCCTCGGTCCAGCCGTTGCAAGCTAAAATTTCCTCTAAAGTCTCGGGCCAGGGCTGGCCGGGCGCGAGGGCCTCAGCCGGAAATCGATTGGTGATACCGGCCGCGCTGCGCGTCAGCCCGGGTTGACGCGGCACACGAAGGACCACCGGAGGTCCTCCTTTCTGAGCCAAAATAGTCGCGACCTTATTAAACTCCGGCCGTCGTTCATGGCCAATGTGCAAGGCGAGACGATGATCCGCTGGGAGCGTAACGGCTGAAGCTATAACGAGCACGGCTGGTGCACGATCCGCGAGGTCACCTGCCTCCGCGATGCGCCGCCAAGCCCTACGCCCGTCAGATGCTTCTCCGGCTAAAGCTCCAGCATCAAGCCCCGAATTCGGCGACAGGCCATGTTCGGACAGGATGGTGCGCGCCTCACGATGATTTGGAAATGGAAACCACCAGTGCTGGTGCACGAGGCCGGCTCCCTCCAGCAACTGACGCAGTTGGGTCCAGGCGCTCGTCCGGCTGCTTGAATGCGATGAGAAGTCCTGCGCAGCATAAGCACGGCGTTGGTCCACCGGCCCATTTTCCAAGGCCAGGACCAGCCGACCGCCTGACCGTAAGCTTTGCAGGATCGCGCGCAACCAATGCAGAACGGGATCGTCCGTTGGGATAAAACCCTGCGGGCCTGGGACGTCCAACATAGTGAAGAGATCGAAGGCCACGATCGTGTCGTAGACAGGGGACGCGTCAAGAGGCTCAGCCTCGGATGGCATTCGACTGTGGCAGGTCAGTGAGTTCGCAAGTTCCGATGCACGACCTCGTACACTCTGCACAACCGATCCAAGCAAGAGTACGTCCCCAGATAGCATATCCTCGACAGGCAGCAGGATGTTGGCTGCCGTAAGGTCGTATAAGCAACTCATCTCGGATGCAGGCCCGGTACGAGCCGGTTTAGACACACGTTCCTCGCCACGGATTGCCACTTTATCCCGATCACATTGCCGAAAGGCAATTCCTATGGTGCCTATCTTTCCTGGTCATAGAGCTGACATGAGGTTTCATGGACAACTCTGGGAGTTGAAGTTATTACTCCTCTAAGAAGGAAGTCAAACACCCGCAACGCCAGCCGCCGATAGGCGAAATGAATGAATTTCGCACCGCATATCAATTCTGATACAGTCCGTATTTTCGTAACAAGTACGACCTCTGATGCAATCAACGTCAATCCTGCGATCAGATCTTATCTGATTGAGGGGCTGATAGATCGGGTTGGACCGGCCGCCGTCGCTCACGCACCGCTGGAACTGGCGTGTGAGCGGGTGCAACGCCTGCGCCCAACGCTGGTGATCGCAGTTGGCAGTCTCGTGCCTGATGCAGCTGGTCTTGGTGCTCTGCGCCGGGCCGTCGATGCCGTCGGGGGGCAACTCGCGTTCTGGCTCACCGAAGATCCCTACGAATTTGACTACGCCTTCAAAGCGGAGATCCTCGCCGACATCATCTTCTCAAACGATGGCTGGGCAGCCCACCACTACAGGCACGGCTCAGTGCATCATCTTCCGCTGGCCGCATCCCCAACGCGTCACCTCCGTCCCATCCGTCCAGACCTGCCGCGCGATATCGCAGTCTTTTTCTGTGGTGTTGCCTATCCGAACCGCATTGCGCTGCTCCGACAGGCGGACGAGCTTCTGTCCCGACACCCAGTGGAAATTCTTGGGTGCGACTGGCCGGCCGATTTGCGCTGCGCGAGCAATCGACGCCTGACCGCGGACGAGATGGCGGACCACGCCGCCGCCGCCTGGCTGACGTTGAACATTGGCCGCGACCTCGACATTGCGAACCGACGCTTTGCCCTGCCACAGGCGACCCCAGGGCCGCGTACCTTCGAGGTGGCGTTGTCGGGCTCGACGCAGCTCTTCTTCACTACTGGTCTAGAGATCTGCGACGTCTTCGAACCGGAGCAGGAGATCCTCCTCATCGATAGCCCCCGCGACATCGCGCGGGCTATCGAGCGAGTACAGGATGAGCCAGCCACGATCCTCGCAATCGCCGAGCGTGCGCAGCGGCGGGCCCTGCAAGACCACACCTACGCATGCCGGGCCGAGCGTATTCTCGATCTCTGCGGCCTTCGTACCTGCGCCACACCCGTGGGCTTGGGAGACTTGTTCGCAGGGTCCCATATGGAGCCGCATGGATCGGTACGCGTATGACTGGCCTTTCGATCCTGCTCCTCGACACGGAGCCGCGGACCCACAACCATTACATCGCCCTAGCCATAGCAGACGCTCTACGGCGTCATCCCGACGTGGCGCGGGTGGTCGTCGCGCATCATGGCGTCGCGCTTGCGACCTTCGTGACGGAAGGACTCGACACCTTCCTGGCCTTTGGTGGGGCCAAGATGCACGCGCCCCTGCTTGGCCGGCTTGCGCGTCTGGCCCAGCTCAGCATCCTGTGGACGACCGAGGACCCCTACGAGCGCTCGTCGAACGTTCGCTTCTCCGACTGCTTCGACATCGTCTTCACCAACGATCGCAGCAGCGTTGCCGCCTACGAGGGCCGCGCCGTTCATCTGCCCCTGGCCGCGAGCCCGCTCTTCCAGGATTTTGCCGTTGGCGGGGACGACCGTCATTATCTCTACGACCTGCTCTTCGTCGGAACCGCCTGGCCCAACCGGGTCGCTAGCCTGAACACGATCTTGGGGCTCCTACCCGCCGATCTGCGGGTCAAGATCGCTCTGCCCTGGAACGTCCACCTTGGCCCGCCCAACCTTCACGATCGTTCGATTGCCACGGATTGGCGCTGCGGTAACGTCGATTTCGCCCGTTTGGCGAACCGCAGTCGCGTCGTGCTCACCCTACCACGCGTCTTCACAGGCAGCGCGGCCGAGCAGGCTGCCGGATCGACGCCGCCGCCGCGCCTGTTCGAGACCGCCCTGGCTGGTGGCTTTCAGGTCATGGTTTCGCCTGAGCCAGAGGTAAGGGACTATTACACCGCCGGCGTGGAATTTCTGCTCTGCATGGACGATACCGAGGCGGCGGACGCCATCGCCTGCATGTTGGCGGCGCCCAAGAAGCGTCTAGCCCAAGCTCGTGCCGCGCGCGCCCGAACGCTGGCCGAGCACCTCTACGACCATCGCGTTGCAACGATGCTGGAGCGGAGCGCCGCGTATCGACGGCGTGTGTCCCCCCTCGATGGGGGGACACTGGCAACGCTCCCGCGGAAGACCGTGCTCATTCTCACTCATAATCGGATGGGCCAACGCGAGGGCGGTGGCGTCGAGGTCTATCAGGAGTCGCTCACAGGACTCGCAGACCGCTACGACCTGCTGTTCTTGTTCCCGGTGTTCCGGGGCGAAGAGTGGGAGATGCGCCTTGAGGGCCCGGGCGTCGCGCTGAGCCTACCCTGTGGGCCCGTCGGCTTGCCTCGACTTACCGATCCAATCGTAGAGGGGCAGTTCACCCGCATCCTGTTCGAGCATCGGGTGGACCTTCTTCATATCCACCACCTGCTGCACTGGCCCTTGAGCCTGCCCCTCATCGCCCGTGCCTGCGGCGTGCCGGTAGTCTATCACCTTCACGACCATTACCTGATCTGCGAGCGATGGCTCCTGCTCGATCACAACGGGCGCTTCTGCGACGTGGCCTATCGCGGGCGCGATCAGTGCGATGCCTGCCTCGCCGCCAGTCACAACTACCCCGCTGGGGCAAAGGCACGCCGTGACGCGTTCCTGGGGCATGTGGTCGGTGCGGTGGATGCCTTCGTGACCAGCACACCCGCTACGGGCGCCTACCTTCAAGCCTTTTACCCACAAGTTACGTCCGACCGCATCGCCGAGATCGCGATGTTGACCCCGACGCCGTCCTACGCCGTGCCCGAGGAGCGACCTGGCGCGGATGCGCCAAAACCCCTCGTCGTCGCGGTGATCGGAAACTTTACTCACCACAAGGGCGGGGATGACGTCATCGAGTTGATCCGGACCTGCGAGTCCTATCCTATCCATTTCCGGATCTACGGTCAGGTTAGCCCCCATCATGCGGGCCGCCTGCGCGGCCTGCCGGCAGAGCGCGTGACAGTCTATGGCGCCTACGAGCAGCGCGGTATCGTTGCGCAACTACAGGGCTGCGATGTCTCCCTTCACCTCTCGATCTGGCCCGAGACCTACCTGATTGCGCTTACGGAGGCGTGGCAGGCCGGCCTCGTTCCAATTGTCACCGACCTCGGTGCCCCCGCCGAACGGATCAGCGACGGAATTGATGGCTTTCGGGTGCGGCCGCACGATCCCGGTGCTGTCCGGGCCAAGCTCTTGGCCCTTCATTTCGACCGGGAGCACCTCGCAGATCTGCGCGCTACCATTCGGCGCAAGGTGTTCCCATCGGTGGAAGCGCATCTCGATGCCCTGCACCAATTGTATGCCAGCCTGATTGCCCAGCGGCCCTGTCCACACGACCGCATCCCAAACCGACGACCGAACACCTACGATCTGTCTTTTGACGATCTCGCCCTTCAGGTG
Organism: Methylobacterium sp. 37f; assembly: GCF_023093475.1. NCBI lineage: Bacteria > Pseudomonadati > Pseudomonadota > Alphaproteobacteria > Hyphomicrobiales > Methylobacteriaceae > Methylobacterium > Methylobacterium sp. 37f. Next base: position 1,734 of record NZ_JAGHKN010000065.1, on the reverse strand, counting down.
AACGCGCCGTCCTGGGTGAGCAGCGACGTCCTCTGGGACCGAAGCCGCGTCCCGGATAGCAGCGGCTTTCCAGACACCTTCCCGGCGGTTACCTGCATCGACACCCTTCCGGACGAGGACGCAGCCAAGCCCGCTCTGGAGCGTCCCCTGAGCCATCCGGCCCTTGCATGGGCCCTTGATGGTCTCTGGACTGACCAGCGCCGCCGCCTGGACCGAAGCGGACACGCCGTTGTCTTTCGAAGCCTCTCCTTGCGCGGCTGGATGCATCTCTCGGAGAGCCAGGGGCCTTACCGGACCTACCTACGCTTCAGCGATGGAGTAAGCACCTCCTACGCTCCCCTGCGAACCGAGAGCCGACAGGACGTACTGGAACACCTGCAAGCCTTCGCGGCTCAAGATGCTGGCTTCGCTGGACAGGTAGACCTGACTGGTCTGAGCTTCGGAAGCCATGCGGTGGACCTGATCCACGTGACGGCAACCCACCGCGTTATCATCCGCGGCTTACTGCGGATTTTCGCCGCCAGCGATCTCGACGTCGCGCGGGCTGGCCACTTCCGAGCCGTGCAGAAGTCCGGCCAGGACCCGGAAACGGCGCCGCGTGGGGCTTCACCGAAGCGCATTCGGCAGAGCCTACCTATCTGCGACGGCGTGCTCCTCGGCTCGTCCGCGGAGCTATGGGCCTTCGAAGCCTGCCTGCCCAACGCACCAGCGGAGGCGGTCCAAGTCTGGCTTCAGGGTCTCGACGGCACGAAGCTACGGCTCGACGCAGAGGCGCACGCCGCTCCAGACGGCACGCTCCGTTTCGTGGCTGCACTAAGCGGACTGCAATCCTGCCCTTATGAGATTGTTCTGCGCACCGGCCGCGACAATGGTTCGGCGATCTTGCTACCAGACAGACTCCAGATCCGCGAGCAGCCCGGCCGCTGCCGGGAAACCGAGACGCTGCCCGCCTCCTTCCGGCGCCGCTTCATCAAAACGATCCGGCGGGCGCCGAACCTCAACGTAGTGACGCTCTCTACTGAGGAGGACCCGCGTCGCGTTCGGTGTCAGGGCTGGGCCTTCCTGCGCAGGCTCGGCCCCGCTCTCTGCGTGGTAGCTCGCTGGGAAGAAAACGGACAAGGCCGGATCTGCATCGGTGCCCCCGTTGAGCGGCCAGACATCGAAGCGCATCTGGACACGGCGATAGCCCGCACCGCAGGTTTCGATCTCGTGATCCCGGTGCAGGCCGTAACCAGCGGGTGCGTTCGGTTCTATCAATGCTACCGCTGGCGTACGGTAGAGTTCACGGGCTTCCGCGAAGCACTGATCATGGCGCTTGACGTCGCTTAAAGCGCGATCTGTCAACCTAACCGATGTATTCTACAACATTCGACTAACACGTGGCCCTGTATCGGTAAGGCCGCGTGGCTGTCAGATCAAGAAGATTAAATTCGGAGCAGCTTTTCCTGACTAGTTTAAGCGTCAAGTGCACAGTCGGATACTCAGCCGAGGGCAGGCGCTGATCCGTGAGCGCGGCGCGACCTTGAACGGGAGCGGAGCCACATCTGCCGTACGCCTTCGGTGAAGGCCGCGATCGCGACCGCGGCCTTCACCGAAGGCGTACGCCGTATCAGCCAGTCCGCGCGGCGCTTGACCTAAATCCAGGTCCGTCATCCTGAAGGGATCAAACGGATTTGGTATGCGACACGCCTCGTCCGAACCTCTTTTACGTCGGCGCACAGCGCAGCGCCCAGG
>NZ_JAGHKN010000064.1:0-14630 GCF_023093475.1 Methylobacterium sp. 37f | reverse complement strand
CGCGTCGGGCTGCATCGTGGGCCAGCATCACACCCTCGACGCCCATGTCCTCATAGGCCCGAAGGTTCACCGCGGCCGCGGCGGCGCGCGGTCGAATGCGGATTTCGGCCCCTCCGGCATCGTCGACCTCGATCTCGATCAGACGCTCCACAAGGGGCAGATCGATCTCACGATCATCCTTTTTCCATCGCGCCAAGCCCATGCCCCAGACGAGCTCGAACGGCCGGTCCCCGCCGCCGAGCTCGGACAATTGCGCCACCTCGAAAAGGCGCTGATACAACGCCAGTGAATGACGTACCGGCCCCTCCGCCAGGGACCAGGGCAGCCACCTCTCCGTGATCCAGGCCTCCGCCGCTGCCTGAACGTCGGCCCTGTCCTCGATCCGCAGCCGGACATCCCAGAGATGGACATCCTTCTCGGGCTGAATCGGCGCCTCGGAGCAATCCTCGACCCGAGCCAACCCTGCCGAGACAAGGGCGTTCTTCTCGGCCATCGGTATGGTTTGGATCAGGAACGGGAGCAGCCGGGGCCGGCGTTCCGGATCAGGAGCGAGTTCCAGCCATTCCGCAGCCTCCTCGGGCGGAGCCGGCGCCGCACTTCGCCGCAACCGCTGGACCGAAAGCCAGATCGGTCCCTCCTCGTCGACGAGGTCATGCCTGACACCGGGGAGGGCATGGAGTTCGTGTTGGTGCAGGATGAACGCTTGCCCGGTCGGGAGCCGATGCTCGCTCAGCCGCATGGCCGCCCTTTCGTCGAGCCTGACGACTTGTTCGACGTAGCCCAGCAGGTCGTGGAGCCTTCCGCTGGCGGGATCTGCCATTTCTCGATTGATCATTGCCGGGATGCGCTACCCTGGCCGCGCACCCTGGCGAAGCTTCCGCGTGGGACAGTCCGACATGGATCGAGGCGACGTCAAGCACGTGCTTCGCAACCTAAGGAGACGCCTGTCTCAAACTCATGGAGACCTGAAGCGAGCGGTTGAGCAGCATACGCGGCCACGGTCGAAACTGGAGTCAGATGCCATTCGGCTATCGACCCAACCTAGCCGCCCGGACCCCTCCCGTCGCTTCTCCGAAGCGGCCGTTCGTCGGCGGTCTAGCGTCTTCGTTCGATGCACCCTTTTGCGGTGTGCGCCTTCTCACCGCGTCTTTTATTGCAGGTGCCTTAGGGAGCCCAAATGAGCATCAGCATCTACGACGTCAGCGTCCCCGTCTTCGTCAACGCGCTTCGCAACATGAGCACTTGGCTCGACAAGGCGGCATCGGAGAAGCCAGAAGCCGAGCTGCTCGTCCAGCGGCTGGCTCCCGACATGAAGCCTCTGCCTGCTCAGTATCAAATGGCATCCGACAGTGCGAAGAACGCGGTGGCACGGCTGGCTGGGATCGAAGCGCCCTCGATGCCTGACGTCGAGACGACCTTCGCCGAACTCAAGGAGCGCTGTGCCAGGACGATCGCCTTCGTTGAAGGCATCGATCCGGCGGCGCTGGCCTCAGGCGCGGAGCGGGAGGTGGAGCTGAAGTTCCCGAATGGCATGGGATACCGCTTCAGTGGGCAGGCCTATCTGACCGGCTTCGCGCTTCCGAACTTCTTCTTCCACGTGACAACAGCCTACGGGATCCTCCGGGGCGCTGGCGTGAGCCTCGGCAAGCCGGATTTTCTCCAGCATCTCGGGCCGCCGAACATTCACGCCGCGAAGTAGTCGCTCCGGCTCCCCGCGGTCGGAGGAGCATTCGACCGTGTCCGACCTAAACAGGTCGTGCTTCAACCCAACGCACGGCGTCGATCAGGGCGCGGAGCGCCGGGGTAGCCTGCTGGCTCGGATGGTAGAGGTGGTAACCGGGGAAGGGCGTGCACCAGTCCGCCAGAACCTGCACGAGGTGGCCCGCCTGGATGTCGGCGGCCACATCCTCCTCCAGCATGTAGCCGAGCCCGGCACCGGCCCGCACGGCCGCCCCCCCGAGGGCCGCATCATTGACGGTGAGTTGCCCGCTTGCACGCACGCGCACGTCTTGGCCGTCGCGCGCGAACTCCCACGGCAGCAATCCACCCCCGCCGACCAGCCGGTAGTTGACGCAGTTGTGCGCCTCCAGGTCGGCAGGCGTCCCGGGCCGCGGATGGCGCGCGAAGTAGGCGGGTGTGCCGACCACCACCGTGCGCAGGTCCGGTCCCAGCCGCACCGCTACCATGTCGCGCTCCACCGTCTCGCCGAAGCGGATGCCGGCATCGAAACGGGCAGTGACGATGTCGGTCAGGCGGTCGTCGATGATGACCTCGACTGAGACGGCCGGATGATCGAGGAGGAAGCGCGGCAGGGCTGGGTCGAGCACTCGGCGCGCGGCCGAGGAAAAGGTCGTCAGCCGCAGCGAACCGGACGGCGTGCCGCGCCAGTCGGCGAGCGCTGCAAGCCCGCGCTCGACCTCCGCCAGCGCCGGAGCCAGCGAACGCACGAGCCGCTCGCCCGCCGGCGTCGGCGCGACGCTACGCGTGGTGCGCGCGAGCAGCCGGACCCCGAGCCGTTCCTCCAGCCCCCGCACGGCGTGGCTGAGCGCCGAGGGGGACAAGCCGAGCTCGGCCGCCGCCCGCGTGAAGCTGCGGGTGCGTGCGACCGCCGCGAAGGCCGCGAGATCATCGAGCGTGCCCCGTCGCATTCCTGAACTCCGCTCACAAGCCCTTGCCGATGTTTGGGGCTAATCGCCTACGAACGGCGGCTCTATCCTGTGGGGTATCAGCAGGGATATGCAACAATGGACCTCACGCATTACCGTACGCTCGGCCGCTCCGGCCTTGCGGTCAGTCCGCTCGCGCTCGGCACCATGACCTTCGGCACCGCGCGCTGGGGGCTGGACGAGGCCGGCAGCCGCGCCGTGTTCGATGCCTACCTGGAGCGGGGCGGCAATTTCATCGACACAGCCGATGTGTACGCGGGCGGTGAGGGCGAGGCGATGCTCGGCCGCTTCATCGGCGAGCGCGGCTTGCGCGACCGGATCGTCCTCGCGACGAAATCTGGCTTTGCCACGGGCAAGGGGCCGCACGCGGGCGGCAACGGCGCCAAGCATGTTCACGCGGCGCTGGAAGGCTCACTACGTCGCCTGCAGACCGATTACGTCGATCTCTACTGGGTGCACGTTTGGGACGGGATCACGCCGGCGGAGGAGCTGCTGGAGACCATGGCTGGTCTCGTGCGCGCCGGGAAGGTCCGGTACTGGGGTCTCTCGAACACGCCCGCGTGGTACGTCGCCAAGCTCGCGACGGTGGCCGCAATACGCGGCCTGCCGGGGCCGATCGCGTTGCAATACTTCTACGCGCTCGTGAACCGGGAGGTGGAGGACGAGCATGTCCCGCTCGCTGCCGAGTTCGGCATGGGCGTGGTGCCATGGTCGCCGCTCGCCTACGGGCTGTTGAGCGGCAAGTACGATCGCGTGACGGTTGAGGCTGCGGGTCCGCGGGCAGGCGGCCTGCCGAAGGATGCCGCTCAGTCGGGCGAGGCGCGCCCCGCCGACGACAAGCGTCTCGACGGGTCCAACCCGTTCGGAGACAGCCTGTTCACGCCGCGCAACTGGGACATCGTCGAAGGTGTGCGCCGGGTGTCGGTGGCCATCGGGCAATCGCCGGCGCGCGTTGCGCTCGCTTGGGTGGTCGGACGATCGGGTGTCGCCTCGACGCTGATGGGGGTGAGCCGGCCGGAGCAGGTGGCCGACAACATCGCCGCGCTCGATCTCATGCTTTCCCCAGAGCATCGCGCCGCCCTGGATGCGGTCAGCGCACCGGTGGAGCCGCGTCTGATCTACGGCCTGTCCCGACCGTCGTTGCGGCAGGCCGTCGTGTTCGGCGGCGCGCAGGTTCAAGCCCCAAACGAGATGCTCTGAGGAAACCCCTTCCTCGCTCACTCGCTCTCGGGTGGAGCAAGTCACCGAAGGACAGTATTCCGCGTCGTGAGCTTTGGCCGCGAGGTTCGCTTTCAGCGACACGACGCCGAGAGCGGACCGGCAGCTTACCACCCAACCCGGTCGTTGACCTCTGCCTCAACAGGCCGGGAGCGGACCTTCCGAGGGTCGGCAAGGGGCCGGGCGTGGGCCCAGGGAACGGGTTCCATCCGTCAGATTTCATCCACTAGAGATACCTGAGCCAGGCTATATCGCGACGTGCCACTTTGAAGCGCGAGAACCAGGCCGTCGGCCAGTAGAGGGGCACGACCAGCCCGACATACCAGGCCAGAACCCAGCCATAATTTGCTACGCCGAACACGCTGCCCTGCGTCGGCCCCCAGATGGCGGCGGCGCCGTGATACAGGAGCCGCAGGATCGTCAAGTGGAGCAGGTAAAAGAACAGCGGCGCACCGCCGAACACCGCCAGAGCGGAGACGACCGAAGCGTCGCGCATCCGTTCAAGGGCAACCAAGAGCAGCAACCCGATTCCTAGTGTCAGCAGCAGGAACAGCAGCGAGGGGGGATACTTCGTCAGAGAAACGAAGCTCATCGTGGTCCGAAGCGCATCGCCCTCGACCACGAACCAGGGATTGTCGCCGTAGCCGTTCGCCAGACGCAGGACCATGAAAGCGACGAGCATCCCGCAGCCAAGGGCCAGAAACCGGCGCTCGCGGGTTTGCGCCGCTACGGTGGGCAGGAACCACGGGCCGATTGCGTAGCCGAGCACGATCACGCCGATCCACGGGAGCACCGGATAGGTCGTCTTGGCGACCAGCCCGAACGGCAACGCGATGACGTCGCGCTGGTGCAGCATCGCCCAGACCGCAAAAAACGGTTGGTCAGGCTGGAGGTGGATCGGGTCGAGGAGGTTGTGGCCACAGACGATCAGCAGTCCGACCGCGAGGAGGACCGTGCGTGGCAGACCGATCAGCACCGCCAGGACGGTCATGCAGACGCCTATGCACCAGATCACCTGTAGCCAGAGCGTTGGGCTGGCCACGCCCCAGTACAGTTCCGACAGGTAGAGGACCTCCAGTGCCATCAGAACAAGGCCACGCTTCAGCAGGTAGGCCCGCGTCTCCGACAGCGTGTGCCTCGTGCCGAACAGGAAGGCTGCCACACCGGTCAGCGCGATGAAGATGGGTGCGCACAGGCTGACGACGAGCCGTGCCAGGGCCACCGCCGGCAGGGCGGTCCGGGCATCGACCGGGTCGGCCACGGGCACGTGGAGGAACCAGGTCTCGCGCAGGTGGTCGAGGAGCATCAGCACCATCACCAGCCCTCGCAGGGCATCGATCGAGGCGATGCGGCTGGACACGGCCGGTGCGCAGGCCGACGCCTCAGGTTTTCCCGGACGCTCGCCCATCAGAACCGCGCCGTCATGCTGACGGTGACCCGCCGCGGCTCGCCGACGCCGACCCAGAAGGTGTTGTAGGAGCGCTCGTAATAGGTCTCGTCGAAAATGTTGTCGACGTTCAGCCCGAAGCGCAGGTTCTCGTAGCGGTAGTAGGCCAGCGCGTCCGTCAAGACGTAGCCCGGCAAGCGGAAGCTCTCGACGCCGCTGTCGCCGAGCCGCGAGCCGATGGCGCGGAACCCGCCGCCGATCCCAAAACCCTTCCAGTCGCCCGCCTGGACCTCGTAGATGCCGAGCAGCGAGCCGCTGTGGCGTGGAATGTTGAGCAGCGGTGATCCGACCCTTAGCACCTCGTCGCGGGTGACCGCCGCGTCGATGAAGGCGTATCCGCCAATCACCCGGAACTCGGGCGTGACCTGCCCAACCAGGCTGACGTCGAAGCCCTGGCTGCGCACCGCCCCGGCGGCGATCTGGAAGAAGAAGTCTGCCGGGTCGGTGGTGAGTACGTTCTCCTTCTCGATGTGGAAGGCGGCGGCCGTCACGCTGAGGCCGTCGAACAGGTCGAGCTTGGTCCCGACCTCGTAGGCGAACCCGGTCTCGGGCGCGAAGGGCCGGGACGCGCTGTCGAAGCCGGTGTTGGGGCGGAACGAGGCGGCGACGTTGCCGTAGAGCGCCAGGAACGACAGCGGCTGGTAGACGAGACCGGCCCGCGGCGAGAAGCCGGTGCGGTCCTGCTCGGTCCGTTCGTTCGCGACCTTGTCGCGGAAGGTCTGGTTGTAGAAGTCGGTGCGGTTGCCCAGCAGCAGCTTCCATTCCGGGCTGAGAGCGATCTGGTCCTGGAGGTAGACGGCTGTGTTGCCGACGTTCTCGCTGGCGCTGTAGCGGCGCGTGAACGGAGGCTTGGCCTGCCCGTAGACCGGGTTGAACAGGTCGATGGCGAAGGGGTCGAGACGCGGGGTCGAGCGCAGGAGGTTCTCGGTGCTGTTGTAGCGCTCGTGCTCCAGGCCGAGCAGCAGGGTGTGGGCGATGGGCCCGGTCTCGAAGCGCCCGACGAGTTCGGCCTGGCCGATGGCGACGCCCCAGGTGAAGTCGTGCTGGCGGAACTCGCGCAAGAGCGTGCGCCCGTCGTTGAGGATCCCGGTCGCGCCGGTCTGCAGGCCGGTGAGGCTTCCGGTGTTGAGGTGCGTGGCGACCCGCAAATGCCAGTCGGTGTTGAAGGCGTGCTCCAGCCGCACCTGCAGCAGCGCGCTCTCGGACACGGAATCGTCGCCCGGCTCGCCGAAGAAGCGTGAGCGCGGGACGAGGCCGAGGCGGTTGTTCACCGCGACGGTGCCGCGGTCGAAGGTCTGGCGGTTGCGCAGGTACTGCGCCTCGAACGTGATCTTGGTGTCGGGGGTGACCTGCCAGCTCACCACCGGCGCCAGGAGCACCCGGTCGCCGTCGACGAAATCTCGAAAGCTGTCCTGGCGGGCGAGCGCGCCGTTGAAGCGATAGAGCACGCTGCCGTCCTCGCTCAGCGCACCGCCGGCATCGACCGTGGTGCGGGCGGTGCCGAAGCTGCCGAACAGCGTGCCCATCTCGACGAAGGGGCGCGCTACGGGCTGCTTGGTCAGGATGTTGACGGTGCCCCCCGGATCGCTGCGTCCGTAGAGGGCTCCGGCCGGGCCCTTCAGGACCTCGATGGACTGGACGTTCTGGGTGTCGGGGGCGCCGTTGTAGCCGCGGGCGATGTTGAACCCATTCTGGAAAATGTCCTGGGTTGCGAAGCCGCGCACCGAGTACAGGGCGAGGTTCTGGGCGCCAAAATCGTTCTGTTTGCCGACCCCGGGCACGTAGTCGAGGGCGCGCTCGACCCGGGTCGCGGCGGTGTCGACCAGAACCTCCCGGGGCACCACGTCGACCTGCTGCGGCAGGTCGCGACGCGGCGTCACCGTCTTGGTGCCGCTGTAGAGGTCCGGCACCCGGTAGGTCGGCGTGGCGGTGAGGGTCCCCTCGACCGAGAGCGCGTCGAGCACCACGGCGGTCTCCTCAGAGCGCGCCCCCTGGGCTGCGACGGCGGTGGGGATCGCGCAGGACAAGGCCAGCACGGACATCAGCGGGATGGACGGTGAACGGGACACGTTGATGGGCCTCGGGCGACGGCAGTGGCACGTCACCGCGAACGAGGCCGAACCACGCGCAACGCGCATGCTTCCGCACCCGCCGGGGCACCCCGCCCAGCGTGTCTCGCGTGTGACCACGACTGACGGCAGGTCTCCTGGCTCGCGGGTCACTGCCCTTCACCGTCTTCCCGAGCGAGGCCGCTCAGTGACGTCAGTGGCGAAGGGCTCGCCGCTTACAGTTGCGGGGGCAGCCACGGCGTTGGGGCTACCCCCGCACCGCGTTCCCTTTTGATCCTCCGGGGAGGAACCGTCACGGCCGAGGTACCATGCCGACGCCCATGCCCGTCAACGGACCAAATGCAATGCACGAGGGGTTATGCCCTGCCGGCAACACTTGGGAAGACGGATCGCTCACTCCGTCCGTCAGGTCAGGACCTCGACCTGCTCCGGCGGCAAGCTACGCCACCAAGCGTCCGGGGATTGGAAAACCTCGTAGGTGAACCGGAGGACCTCATCCGGCTGGCGATGCGACGGGTCCACGCGACCGCGCTCCGCGTTGCGGGACTTGAGGACCTCCCACGGCACGTCGAACACTTTCCACTCCACAGTGAGCCCGTGTCCGGCGACGATCCCGAGCTCGCGCTCGAACACGGGTCTGGTGAGATGGGTGTCCGCCATCACCACGCTGAAGCCGTTCGTCAGGGCGGCATCCAGGGCTGCTTCCTTGACCCGGTGCAGGACTTCCCGGGCCGCATCGTCATGTGAGCCCTGCCTGAGTTCCCAGTAGACCTGTCGGTGCGGCGGCCAGAGGGTCTGCCGGAAGTCGTCGAGGGTGAGGTGAACCCAGCCGTCGAGAGGGTCGAAGCGGCGGGCGTAGGTCGTCTTCCCCGCGCCCGGGCAGCCGATCAGGCCGATCACCCTCTGGGGTGCTCCCGGACCATTCCTGCCGGGCACCGTCCGGGTCACGGTCAGGCCGTCGCCTCCGCATCCTCGTCGTCGCTCGCCGAGCCCTCGATGATCTCGCCGCGCAGGTAACGAGCCTGGGCCTCAGCGATGCGGCGTGCGCCCTGGGCGTGGCGGGTCGACACCGTGCCGCTGGGTGCCTCGGGCCCGCCGCGCTTGATCGCCACGAGTTCCGGATCACCCCAATGGTCGAGCATCGCCTGGAACGCTTCGTAGCGGCCGGTATCGAAGGCGATGCGGTCGCCCATCATGTCCTTGTAGGGATGGGCTGGGTGCAGGCCGGCGCAGGGGACCCAGCCCGCCGGGATTGGCGTCGTGGCGGCATGGGTCCGACCGCTGCGCAGGAGCTTGGGCAGCACGTGCGTGTGCGGACCCTCGGGGCTGGTGCCGCCGGACCCGGGGATCGGGGCATAGACCTCGACGCGTCCGACCCGCGCCAGGAACACCCGGTGCGGGCTCATGGCGACGAGATGCGGCCCGATGGGGTTGGCGTGGTCGAACAACGGCATGCCGACGCCGGCGCGCAGCCGCTCGACGGCCTCCGGATCGCGCACCCGCACGCAGGCATCCACGGCGAGAAGGCCGAGACCGAGGTCGAACAGGATGCCGTCGCGATCCTCGACCCGGGCGGCATTCCGGTCGGGCCCGAGTTCCGTCACCACGGTCCTGCGGTTCATCGCGCATGTCGCTTCCGGCAGGCAAAGCGCGACCGCGTGGTTCCAGCCCGAGGCGACCGCGGTCTCGTAGGCGATTGGCCTCAGGTCGGAACTCGGGGTCAAGGCGATGGCCCCGCGCGCGGTCGCAAGTCCCAGGCGATCGTCAGGGAGGGCCAGGACAGGCTCGTCCGGATCGCGCATGAACTCCGCGATGGCACCGAAGCTGCCGAGGCTCCAGGCCGTGGTCGGATCGGCCAGTGCACCGTGCAGAAGGGCGACGGTGGCATCAGGGCTGTTTGGGGAAGGCTGCATCGATGTCCTCCGGATGTGGCCCTGAACGGCTCCAGGGCAGGATATAGGCGGTTCCGTCCGGTCCGGCCCCACGGCAGGCCGTGACGCCGAACGCATCGGCGAGCAGCTGGTCCGTCAGGGCGACGTCCGGGCGTCCGTCGGCGACGAGGCGTCCCGCACCCAGAACCACGATCCGGTCGCAGAACCGGGCCGCGAGGGAGAGGTCGTGCAGGACGGCGACGACGCCGGTGCCGGCCATGGCCACGCTCCGCAACAGCGTCATGGCGTCGAGCTGATGGGCCGGGTCGAGAGCGGTGATCGGTTCATCGGCCAAAAGCCACTCCGCTTCGACGGCGAGCGCCCGCGCCAGCAAGACGCGCATCCGCTCGCCCGAGGACAGGGTCGGTTCGGTCCGCCCGGCGAAGCGCGCGACGTCGGTCCGTGCCATCGCTCGGTTTATTGCGGCATGATCGGTGCCATCGAGGCCACCGAACGGGCGTCGATGCGGCAGCCTGCCGAGGGCGACGAGGTCACGCACCTGCATCGGCCAACCGGCCCCCGCGCCCTGGAAAAGGACCGCGATGCGCTTGGCGCGCGCGTCGCGGGAGATGCCCTTGAGCGGCATACCGTCGAGATCCACGCGGCCCTTGGTCGGTGCGACCAAGCCTGCCAGGGAGCGCAGGAGGGTGGTCTTGCCGGCGCCGTTCGGGCCGACCAGACCGACGAGGACCCCGCGTTCCAGGGACAGGGTGACATCCGACAGGATGGCACGCCCGCCGAGGCGGACATCGAGGGCTGCGGTCGCGAGGCTCATGCGCCGCGCCCTCGCTCACGCAGGAGGAGCACGATCAGGAACGGTGCCCCAACGAGCGCAGTCACCACACCGAGCTTGAGTTCCGGGCGCGTCGCCAGGAGACGAACGCCCAAGTCCGCGGCAAGCACCAGGGCGGCCCCGGCGAGGCCACTCGGCCACAGGCTGGCACCAGGGCGTGCGCCGACCAGCGGTCGCACGAGGTGGGGCACCACGAGGCCGACGAAGCCGATGGCGCCGCTGACGGCCACGCCGCTGCCCACGGCCAGCGCTGCGCCGGTGACGAGGCGTAGGCGAACCGAGACCAGATGGAAGCCGAGGCTCGCGGCCGTGTCCTCGCCCAGCGTCAGGGCATCGAGCGCGCGGCCGGTGGACAGCATCAGGCCCCAGCCGACCGCCATCAACGGCAGGCATAGCCAGACATGGTCCATGCTGCGGTCCGCGAGCGACCCCATCAGCCAGAACACGATCTCCAGGGCCGCGTAGGGGTTGGGCGACAGGTTGAGCGCCAGCGCCGTCATGGCGCCGGCGAGGCTCGACAGGGCGACGCCGGCGAGGATCAATCCCAGCGTGGTGCCGCCCCTTGCGGCGACGAGGTTCAGGGCAAGCGCCGCCACGGCGGCGCCGGCGATCCCGCCGAGCGGGAGGGCGAGGCTAAGCGAGGCTGCGAAGCCGCCATAGAAAACCACCACGGCCCCAAGGGCCGCAGCCGAGGAGATGCCGAGGATGCCGGGATCGGCGAGCGGGTTGCGCAGGTAGCCCTGCATCGCCGCTCCGGTGAGCCCAAGGCTGAAGCCGACAAGGCTGCCGAGCAAGGCACGAGGTAGGCGCAGTTCCCAAAGCACCAGCGCCGGGAGGGTCGCCCGTCCGGCGATGAGGTCGCCGGCCGCCGCCAGGACGTCGAAGGGGGCATACCCGACCGTGATGGACGCGACCGTCAGGACGAGCACAAGCAGGCCGAGTATCCAGACGACCGCGCGGGGTCCGACGACCGCCCGGTCGACCCGCATGGGAGGCGGGAGGGGAGCGTTCATCGTGCCGCTCGTTGGTGTGCCGCCGCAGCGAGCAAGGCCACGACCTCGGCGACCTGCGGACCTGGACAGGTCCAGAGCCGGTTCGGAATCGAGACGGTACGCCCCTGCCGGCGCAGCGCGTCGAGGACGGGATGATGCAGCAGGGCATCGGCCAGCGACGGCGCGCCGGGCTCCCCCTCGTCGAGGACGATGAGGTCGGCGTCGGCCAAGGCCACCGCTTCCAGCGGGACCTGCCCGAACCGGTCGCGACCGAGTTCGGCGGCGACGTTGGCGAGGCCAGCGGCACGGATCACCGCGTCGCCGAGGCTGCCGGGTGCCACCGTGAAGGCGTTCGGACGCATCACGAGGGCCCGCAAGGGTTTGGCCGCCGGCATCACCTCGGCCAGCCGCGCGTCGAGGTCCGCGACCATCGCCTCGCCGCGCGCCGGGTGCCCGAGGGCCGCGGCGACGGTCCGGATCTGGGCCCGCACCCCCTCGAAGTCGTTGGGTACGCCGAGTTCGAGAAGGGGGAAGCCGACGCGCTTGAGCAGGCCCACCGTGGTCCGTGTCGTGAAGGCGCCGGCGACGACGAGGTCGGGCCGCAGGGCGACGATCTCCTCCGACAGGCCGCGTGTCACCGCGATGCCCATGGCCTCCCGCGCGACGGTCGAGCCGCGTGGGTCATGGGCGAGGTAGGTCACGGCGGCGACCTGATCGCGGTCGGCAAGCCGAAGTACGAGCTCGTCCGCGCAGAGGTTCATCGAGACGACATGCCGGGGTCCCCCGGATGCCGGGGCGGCCATCCCAGCGGCAATCGACCAGATTTGGCTGACCGCCAGCATCACCGTCAGGACCGCGAAGCCTGACCGTCGTGCCATCGGCGGTCTCAAAACGCAGTCAGGCGGACGCCGCCATACACGGCGAGGCCTGCCCCGAGGAAGCCGGTGGGGTTCTCGTAGCGGCGGTCGAACAGGTTATCGACCCGCCCAAACACGCTCACCGTCTCGCTGACGTCGTAGTTCACCGCGAGGTTGACCAGGGTAAAGCCCGGGTTCTTGAGCCGGGCGACCGAGAAGTCGCGGTTGCCGTCGACGAAGTGGCCGAGCACGATCACGGTCCCGCTGACGGTCAGGCCCGGGAGGGGGGTCCAAAAGGCTGTCGCGCTGCCCTTGTGGCGGGGCCGTCGCAGGAGCTCCTGGTGGGTGATCTCGTTCTTGGTCACCGTGTTGGTGTAGTCGACCCGGCCCGTAAGGGTATCGGAGAACCGGACAGCGACGAAGGCTTCCGCCCCGTACGATTCGGCCCGGCCGACGTTCTCGTTCGAGGTGAACGTCGCGTTCGAGGTGATGAGGTTCTTGAAGTCGTTGGCGTAGTAGGTCGCGCCGACGAGGACGCGGTCCCCCAGGGGCTGCTCGATGCCGGCGTCGTAGCCGAGGCTCTCCTCCGGCCTGAGGTTCGGGTTGGCGAAGAAGTTCGAGGCCGGGAAGCTCTGGAACAGCTGGCTCAGGGTCGGCGCCTTGAAGCCGGTGCCGACGCTGCCTTTGATCCGGGTCTCGGTGAAGGGCAGGATGTAGCTCGGGGCGACGCGGAAGGTGGTGGCCGGCCCGAAGGCGTCGTTCTCGTCGTGGCGGATGTTGGCGATGAGTGAGGCCCGCTCGAAGGGCGTCAGCTGCACCTGCCCGTAGCCGGCCGTATTGCCGTTCCTCGCCCGCAGGTTGCCGGCCCCGAACGGGCTCGGGTCGATGGTTGACAGGCTCTCGTCATCGCGCTGCGCGCCGAACAGGATCAGGTTCCCGGGCGAGAGCTGGTAGTCGCCGCGGTACTCGTAGCGCGTGCGCTCGCCCAGGCCCGTCGTCGCGTCCGGCGTGGCAAGGGGGTCGAGGGGGCCCTGCTGTCTATTGAACAGGTTCGAGTAGTTGATCGCGAAGAGGTTGTGGAACCCAGCGAACGGTGTCCACTCGGCCTCGTTGCGGGTGAAGACCTGCTGCACGTCGGCGGCACTCCGGAACGCCGCCGGGAAGGCAGGGAAGGTGCTGTAATCGGTTCCCGAAAATAGGAGACGGGAATTAATGAAGCGCGTCACCGAGTTGATGCGGAAGGTGTCGGTGAACTGATAGCCGAACTTCGCCGAGACGGTCTCGTTGTCGTAAAAATTCGGATGGATCGCGCGGCCGAACGGGACGAGGTTCGGCGGCGTCACCGGTGTCGCGGCCGCACGGAAGTGCTGGATCGACACGGAGTAGTCGAAGCCATTCTCCGACCCGCTGACCCGGCCGCTCTGGTTGAAGGTCCCGAACGAGCCGCCCTCGATCCGCGCGGTGGCCCTGGCCGGTCCCTCGCCACGCTTCGTCGTGAAGGAGATCGCGCCTCCAATGGCGTCGCTGCCATAGAGGCCGCTCTGGGGACCCCTGAGCACCTCGATGCGGGAGAGGTCGTCGGTCAGGAGTTGCCCGAAGTCGAAGGAGCCGTTCGGGTTCGACGGGTCGGTCGCGTCGATGCCGTCGATGAGCACCTTAACGTGGTTCGAGTTCGAGCCGCGAATGAACACCGAGGTCTGACCGCCCGGGCCGCCGGTCTGCACGACGTTGAGGCCCGGCACCTGCTGGAGGGCATCCGGCACGGTGCGGCGCTGCTGGGCCTCCAGCGTCTCGGCGGTGAGCACGGTGACGCTCGATCCGACCTGGTCGATCGGCGTCGGGACGCCGGTGGCGGAGACGGAAAGCTCGGAGAGCGTGACGGCCGCCTCGGCCCCCCGCGGAACATAGACGAAGGGTGCGGCTGCCTGCTGCGCAAGCACGGGACCGGGAAGGGCGGCGGAGGCGAGCGCGAGCGCGCGCAGGCACGCGGATCGGGAGGGGAAGGACACGGGACAAGCCTCGGGCGACGTCTGTGGCACGTCACCGCGAACGAGGCCTGGGCGCTTGCCTGCCGTTAGGACAGCCGAACGCCTCGACACCCATCAGGACACCCCGCCCGATGCGTTTCGCGTGTGACCACGACTGACGGCAGGTCTCCTGGCTCGCGGGTCACCGCCCTCTCATCGTCTTCCCAGGCCCGAAGACCCAGTGACGTGTTGATGATGGGCTCGCCGCTTACAGTTGCGGGGGCAGCCGCGGCTTCGGGGAGGCCCTTTCGGACCTCATCCTCACCGCGTTCCCTTTTGATCCTCCGGGGAGGAACCGTCGGAGACAAGGAGCGCGATCAAAGCGTCCGCCGTCAATGGCACGCAAAGGCTTTCCGACGATGTGTGCCTGGAAGGTTACAGGTCAGCACTTACGAAGGTTTGCCTCGGTGCTATGCAGCGTCCGCTTTTCAAAAATTCGGGCTGAAAGCAGACCGCCGCATAACCACCCTACCCGGTCGTAGAGCAGACGGACGGGTCCCGACCGAGGCCGTGTCAAAACGGATTGGGCGCGGAACTTTATGAATGTCGGCTGCGGATGAATCGCCACGGCTCGTGCTTGTTCAGGCTCGGATGGCCTGGATGAGCCAAGCTGCGCCGAACAGGCGGATC
>NZ_JAGHKN010000063.1:0-14835 GCF_023093475.1 Methylobacterium sp. 37f | reverse complement strand
GCCCCCGCACCGGCGGCCCTCGCGCCGGCCGGGCGCTATGAGATCACCACCATCGGCGAAGGCGCCGATTTCACCGGCTGCATGGCGCTGAACGAGCTTGCGGGCCTCGCCCTTGTGGCGGTCGGGCCGAGTCTCGGCCTCATCGCCACCTCGGCGAAGTTCCCCTTCCCGAAGGGCAGTGCCGTCGCGGGCGCCTGGACGGTGGATGGGGCCGGGGCCACCGACTTCGCCGCCAAGATCGACACCGCTCGGACCGTCTCGATCGATGTCCCCAACACCGTCGAAGCGGTGACGCGGCTCACCACCGGCAAGAGCCTCGTGATCCAGGCGAACGGCATCGCGGTGCCCTTCGCCCTCGGCCCGATGCAGCAGGCCTTCACCGACCTGTCGACCTGCATGGGGACCAAGAAGGCGCCGTAACGCGAGGCCGCATCGGCGGGGCGCCCCATCCAGCCCCCTCTCCTGAAAGGCAAAGCCGACCGCAGGCGCCAGTTTGCACGCCGAACAGTCTTGTAAGGCTCACCGTCATCCCGGGGCCGCGCAGCGGAACCCGGGACCCAGAAACACAGGTGATGCAAAGCTTTGAACGATCGGCGGCACAAAACATAACGCCGTCGGCGGCTCTGGATTGCACGCCGATGGCGCCCCCCTTCGGGGCCGGGCTCGCCTTCGGCGCCTCGGAATGACGGCGTGTCCCCCTCTACGATCGCGCCTCTTTTCCAAGAGGCCTGCCGTCCGACAGACGGGACCTGTTCGTGCGTGAAGCCGCGTGGTTCGATCGGGCGGGTACGAGGAGCGGTTCGCTGCGCCCACCGAGACCCAGCACCGGAGGCCGATCTGCGCTCAGCCGTTCCAGAATAAAGTCCTAATTATATACCTGACAAAGCAGACATTGGCTTCCCGAGCGCGTACAAATGGTTGGCTCAAACCATTGACGCAGCAGGTGAGTTCGCCATGCCGGACGAAGAAAAATTACAGGAATTTAATCTAAGTCGCTGTTCTGTGATAATCACGTCCGAACAGATGGAGCGCGCGGGGGCTGCGGTAAGTGGTTCAGGTTTGGTTGGTCGGACCACGCCTCAGTGGGAAGCCTATGAACTCGTAAGCGATGTTCTTCAGGCGATATTTCCGGCCGGCTTTGTCGTGGACCCGGAAGAATATCAAGGGATAGCGTAGCTAAATCGGTGATGTTACTTATCGCAATTATAAGTTTACTATAAGTAATGCCGCCATCAAGATCCTCTGCGGATTTTATTGCACCATCCGAGAGAACGAATTGTCGATAAGTCGCAGTTTCCTGGATCATGTTGTAGTGGACATGGCCATGGGCCATGGCGTTTCTAAAAGTAGAATATTTTCTAGATTTACTGAGTACGGACTTTAAGAAGTGCTTTGTGTCCGCGAGATTATCTGTAGCGTCAATTGCGGCATACAAGAGATCAAGCTTTGGGCGGAAGCTTGTCGTTGAATAGAAAATAGCCCTTCCCATGTGCTCGCTCATGCCGGTCGCGACACAGAACCAAAGACCTAGTACGTTCTCCAGCTCGGCCCATTGGAGCATGGCTCGTCCAAAGGCGGCTTCAAACTCGTTCTGCGCTTTGAGCTGAGCGTCTATATCAATGGTAGGCGGTAGGGGATTTTCAGACATGACAGACCGTAGGGGCGAACCGAAGACGGTCGTTAAAGGCTCACAACTAAGCGAAGCCGACAAGGAAGCGGCTAGCAAGGAAGCTGTTAGCTTTAAGCCTGACGAAGCGCGAATGAGCGAGATCGCTAAGCGGCTGCTGACGACGCCTCCGCGAAACAAAGAGCGTGATCGGCCAACGGAATGATTTTCCCGCCCGGGTGCTGGCGCCCAACAATTTTGGTGTTGGATGAGATATTGGACGGGCATTGGACGGCCCTTGCGCTGATCCGCGAATCATGTCAGACAGATCATGCGAAAACGATCCGGTCTTGGGGACCGGATCGTTTAGCTCCCGCGAGGGAGGGTTGGCAGAGCGGCTTAATGCACTGGACTCAAAATCCAGCGGGGTACTTCACTACCCCCGTGGGTTCGAACCCCACACCCTCCGCGCGCGGCGAAAGAGCTGGTCTGAGACGGGCACACAGAACCACATCTGTGCGGCCTTGTCCAGCGTTGTCTGGAGAGGTCCGATGAATGATTTCCTTGAGCAGCGCATTAAAGCGAAAGAGGGAGCTCTCACCAAGCTTTCTCGCCAGATAAGAGATCTTCAGAAAACCCGTGCTGAAACGGAAGCTGAGATCCGAGCCTACCGCGATGTCCTTCAACACGTTTCTGGTGGCGGATCAGAGTTTCCGCCCGTTGACGACGAGGTTGATGTAAAGGCCGCCTCGTCAAGGATATCAGACACTTGGCGTGAAATTCTTGTTGAGGTAGCCAAAGCCTACCCGGCGGCGTTATCAATTGATGATTTCCGAGATATCATTAGAAAGCTGGGTAGGGACGTTTCCGATCTTACATTAAGATCACAACTCTCTTTATATAAGCAGAGAAAATGGCTCAACAACGTTGGAACGGGTCTGTATAAAATAACTGAAAAGGGCGCAGAAGCGGTAAGCTATCCGGTCTTAATCTTTGAAGAAGACGAAGATGTAAACTCGCTCGTTGGATAAGAGCGCCTCAATTGTTGGCATGTCTGTGCATTAAGCGATATTATCGCATTTGCACAGACATGTTTTACCATCGGTCATTGCGGTTCCTGAGCCAGCGCAAACGCCTTTCAGCCATGTAAGTGTCGACCGGCCTCGTCAATCCGCCGATAAGTCAAGCGCTTGCCAGCAAGGCCCTGGGCCAGCTGGCAGGTACGCTCGTAATCGCTGAAACCAAGCTTGGTGCGGTGTTTGTAACGGAAATCGAATTCCGCGAGGTAGCGGTGCAGGTGCTTCTCAGCGCAGTGCTGATAGATGCCCTTCATGCCGCGCTTAAAGATGCTGAAATAGCCCTCAATCGTGTTGCTATGGACCTCGCCACGAACGTACTCGCCGACCGAGTGCTTGACCGTAGAGTGCTCCACGAAGTGCGCCGATAGGCCGGTGTAAAGGCGGCTTTCGTCGGTGAAGAACTTCGACTCCTTGGCGATGTTCTCCTTCACAATCGCGGTCACGGCCACCTTGTCGGCAACGCCGGGATGAAACGAGCGGACGGAGCCGCCACGCTCAACCAGTGACACGATCGCGAGCTTGTTTGACGGGCCAGAGCGACCGCCCTTCGTGTAGGGCAAGCCCTTACGCTTCGGAGAGGGGCGGGCTTCCTCTGTCTTGCCGAAATAGGTCTCGTCGGCTTCCACGATCTTGCCTTCGCCTCCAATCGGACCCGCGCCGGGACCGGGACGCATGGCCTCGCGGATGCGGTGAGCAAGGAACCATGCCGTCTTGTAGGTGACGCCGAGCATGCGGTGTAGCTGGTGGGCGCTCATGCCCTTCTTCGAAGCCGACATGAGATGCATCGCCATTACCCACTTGTTCAGCGGGATTTTGGAACGCTCCATGACCGTGCCAACCGTGACAGTGAACTGCTCGCGGCACTCGTTGCACTGATAGACGCCGGGGCGATGGGACTTGCCGGCTAAGGCTCGGATCTTCGCCTGATCGGCATTGCCACAGTGCGGGCAGACCCAACCATCCGCCCAACGCTGCGACTCAAGCCACGTGCGGGCGGCGGTTACGTCGGTGAAGCGGGGGTCCGATAGGTTCATGGCAAAGCGTGTCCGTTCGATAGATAGGACTTACCCCCTCATTCGTGCTTTGTCACGTATATAATTGCGAATAAAGTCCGAAATTAGGACTTTATGTTTGACAGCGCGACGCTCCTGGGGTATCAAGAGCCTACGCTCCATAAGTGTGAATGACGGGGAGGCGGCGGTGGCGAAGCTCGAGCCGATCGTCGCGTCGATCCGGGATGCCGTCGCGGCGGCCATGCGGGACACCGCGCGTCCCGTCACCGCCATCGCGGCCGAGACCGGCGTGCGGGTCACCACCATCCGGACCTGGAACAAGCGCTACGGCTGGCGCCCGACCGCGGCGACGGCCTCCACGGCCTTCACGCCCGAGCGGTGGAAGCCGGAACGGCGGGCGGCGGTGGCGCGGCTCTACCGCGAGGATTGGATCGACATCGGCGACCTCGCGCTGGCGCTCGGCACGGCCCGGCACCGGGCCGAGGCCCTGTTCGCGCAATGCGGCCTGGAGGGGCGCCGGCCCGGCGAGGTCGGGCGTGCCCTGGGGCGGGAGGCCGATCCCCGCCGGATGCGGGCGGCGCTCCGCGCCCAGATCGCCCGGCAGATCCTGCTCTTCGATGCCGCGCTGAACGGGGTGGCGGGCACGCAGGCCTCCGCTGGCGACCGGGCCTCCGCTGGCGACCGGGCCTTCGACAGCGCTCGCGTGCTGCGGGACCTCGGCGGCCTGAAGCGCCTGCTCGACGAGACCACCGACGATACGGCGGGAGGAAGCGATGGAGCAGGCTCCGGCGACGACGAGGCGGCCGCCCGCGACGGGCCGGACGGCGATCTGCCCGCCCTGCGCGCGGAGATCGCGCGGCGCGCTGCGGCGCTCTGCGGCGAGCGGGCGGATGCCGGCCCTGCTGGAGAGCCTGCCGCCGCCCCTGATCCGGGCGCTGGCGACGGACTGGCTGCTGACGGCGCGGGATGACCAGCTGCCGCCCTGCCCCGGCCTCGATCATTGGACCACCTGGGCGGTGATCGGCGGGCGCGGGGCGGGCAAGACCCGCACCGGTGCCGAGTGGGTCCGGGCCCTGGCGCTCGGCGACCCGGCCTTCACCCGGCGGCCGGTGGGGCGCATCGCCCTGATCGGCGAGACCTTCGCGGATGTGCGCGACGTGATGGTGGACGGGCCCTCCGGCCTCCTCGGCCTCACCGGTCGGCGGCCGCGCTGGTCGCCCTCGCGCCGACGCCTCGAATGGGACAACGGCGCGGTCGGCCTCGTCTTCTCGGCCGAGGAGCCGGATTCCCTGCGCGGGCCGCAATTCGGGGCGGCCTGGTCCGACGAGATCGCCAAGTGGCGCTACGCCGAGGCCGCCTACGACATGATCCAGTTCGGCCTGCGCCTCGGGCACCGCCCGCGCGGCCTCGTCACCACCACGCCCCGGCCGATCCCGCTGCTGCGGCGAATCCTGACGGATTCGCGGACGGTGGTCAGCCGGGCGCGCACCGCCGACAACGCCGCCAACCTCGCGCCGTCCTTCCTCGACGCGGTGGTGGGGCGCTACGCGGGCACCCGCCTCGGGCGCCAGGAACTCGACGGCGAGCTGATCGAGGACCGGGCCGATGCCCTGTGGACCCGCGACGGCCTCGAGGCCCACCGGGTCCCGCGGGCGCCGGGGGATTTGCGCCGCATCGTCGTGGCGATCGACCCGCCGGCCTCCTCTCGGGCCGGGGCCGATGCCTGCGGGATCGTCGCGGCCGGGCTCGACGCCGCCGGCCACGCCTACGTGCTCGCCGACGCCACCCTCGCCCGGGCGGCGCCGGAAGCCTGGGCCTCGGCGGCCCTGGCGCTCTACCATCGGCTCTCCGCCGACGGCCTCGTGGTCGAGGTCAACCAGGGGGGCGAGATGGCGATCGCCGTCCTGGCCCAGGTCGATGCCGCCGTGCCGGTGACGGCCGTGCGGGCCACGCGGGGCAAGTACCTGCGGGCCGAGCCGGTCTCGGTGCTGTACGCGCAGGGACGCGTCCACCATGTCGGCGCCCTGCCGGACCTGGAGGACGAACTCTGCGATTTCGGCCCGGACGGCCTCTCCTCCGGGGCCTCGCCCGACCGCCTCGACGCCCTGGTCTGGGCGCTGACGCACCTGCTGCTGCGGAGCGCGCCGGAGCCGCGCATCCGGCGGCTCTGACACCCGACCGACTCTCATCGCTTCCGCGAGGCCCCGATGGCGAACCTCCTCTCCCGGCTCGTGCGCCGCGCCGCGCCCGACACCAAGGCGGCCCCCGTGCCGGGCCTCGGTGTCGCCTTCTACGGCGAGGGTCGGCCCTCGTGGACGCCGCGCGACATCGGAGCGCTGGCCCGCGAGGGGTTCCAGCGCAACGCCATCGTCCACCGGGCGGTGCGGCTGGTCGCCGAGGCCGCCGCGAGCCTGCCGCTCGGACGGGTGGGCGAAAGCGCCGCCGGACCCCATCCGCTGGAGACGCTGTTGGCCCGGCCGAACCCGCGCCAGGGCGGGGCGGGACTGCTCGAAGCGCTGTACGGGCACCTGATGGTTTCCGGCAACGCCTACCTCCAGGCGACGGGCCTCGACGGCGTGCCGCGCGAGCTGCACGCGCTCCGGCCCGACCGGATGCGGGTGGTGCCCGGCCCCGACGGCTGGCCGGTGGCCTACGATTACGCGGTCGGCGGGCGCATTCTGCGCTTCGACCAGGTGACGGAGGGCGTGGCCCCGATCCTCCATCTCACCCTGTTCCACCCGACCGACGACCATTACGGCCTCTCGCCGATGGAGGCGGCGGCGGTGGCCCTCGACATCCACAACGCGGCCGGCGCCTGGAACAAGGCGCTCCTCGACAACGCGGCGCGGCCATCCGGCGCGCTGGTGTTCGCCACCGCCGCCGGCTCGACCCTGAGCGACGCGCAGTTCAGCCGGCTCAAGGGCGAGCTGGAGGCCAATTACCAGGGCGCCGGCAATGCCGGGCGGCCGCTGCTGCTGGAGGGCGGGCTCGATTGGAAGCCCCTGGCGCTCTCGCCCAAGGACATGGATTTCGTGGAGGCCAAGAGCGGCGCGGCCCGCGAGATCGCCCTGGCCTTCGGCGTGCCGCCCCTGCTGCTCGGCCTGCCCGGCGACAACACCCTGGCGAATTACGCCGAAGCCAACCGCGCCTTCTACCGCCAGACCGTGATCCCCCTGGTGCGCCGCACCGCCGAGGCCCTGGCCCATTGGCTCGCACCCGCCTTCGGCCCCATCCGCCTGGAACCGGACCTCGACGCCATCGAGGCCCTGGCGCCCGAGCGCGAGAGCCTGTGGCGCCGGGTCCAGGCGGCGGATTTCCTGACCGAGGCGGAAAAGCGCGAGGCGGTGGGCTACGGGCCGCGTTAGAGTTTGTCAGGGATCGGTGGAAACCGGTTATCCCGACACGACAAGCGAACAGGAAAGACGTGAGAATCTGCCTGGTTCAGACTGGACCCGACGGAGTCTTGGGATCGGCCTGCGTTCCACCCGAGCCGCGGGTCCGATCCTTCAGGGCCCCTCCGGACCCGACGGTTCTCGTGCGGACATCCCCCGTCCCGCCTGCGCAGACCCGGAGCAGGTCACGAACGCAACCGGATAGGCCGGAACGTGTCGGTCCTCGGAGAGGAAGACGGCGTCCTCGGCTTTCGCCTGGGCGATGAGCAGGTGATCCCACGGGTCCCCATGGTGCCGGGGAAGGTCGCCGAGTGCCAGCAGATGTGCTGGCGTGATCCCGACCACTTCGAAGCCCTGGTTCCGAACCGCGTCGAGGATGTCGCCGAGATCGGCCCTCAGCTTACCGACGCGCACCTTCACTTGGATCTCCCAGAGCGAGGCAACCGAGACGAGAACGTCGTTGGTGGGGTCTGCGATCAGGTCCCGAGCGGCCGGACCGAGCTTCGGGTCCGCGAGCAGCCACCAGAGCAGGGCATGCGTGTCGAGGAGAAGTTTCATTCCTCCTCGGTCTCCGAGACCTCTCCGTCCATCGCACGTCCCTCCATGGCGGCCAGCAACTCGGGCGGCAGGACATCGAAATCCGGCGCCATCTCGATCTGCCCGCGCAGCGTGCCAGGCCTGCGCCGGGGCAAGGGCTGGGGCGGGTGAACGATCGCGATGACCTCGTCGCGGGCGGTCACCGCGAAGGAAGCGCCATGACGGACCTGGCGCATGAAGCCGGAAAAATTACCGCGAAATTCGCGCACGCCGACTTTGGGGAGCGCGCGCGGAACCGTCTTGTCGTCCTGGGCCATGCTCTGCCTCCACCGTGTACACACGATGTGTCCACATTTGGCGCGAACGGTCAACGGGACGTGCCATCAGGCCGTCCGGACTCGATCACCACGGCCATCCGGCCTCTGCCGGGTTCTTGACCTCTCGCAGATTCGTCGGCCCGCGCGGCTCGGACGACGAGCCGGGCGCGGGCGGTTCGAATTCCAACTCATGCGGCGGAGCCCCCCATGGACGGCCACTTCACCGGCTATGCCAGCTTGTTCGGCGTGCCCGATCTCGGGCGCGATGTGGTGGCGCCCGGCGCCTTCGCGCAGAGCCTCGCGGCGCGCGGCGTCGCCGGCGTCCGCATGCTGTGGCAGCACGATCCGGCCGAGCCGGTCAGGCGCTGGCTCAGCCTGCGGGAGGATGCCCGGGGCCTGCGCGTCGCCGGCCAGCTCAACCTCGGGGTCCAGCGCGCCCGGGAACTCGACGCCCTGCTGCGCGACGGTTCGCTCGACGGGCTCTCGATCGGGTTTCGCACGCTGCGCGCCCGGCCCGAGCGCGGCGGCAACCGCCGGCTCGAGGCGATCGACCTGTGGGAGATCTCGCTGGTGACCTTCCCGCTCCAGGCCGGCGCACGGATCACCGCGCCGGCCCAGGCCGCTGCCACGCCAAATCAGGCCGCTGCCACGCCAAATCAGGCTGCCGCGGCTCGCATCCGCGCGGGCATCGCCCTGGCCAACGACATCCGGGCCCTGGCCCACCGCATGGCGCCGCACCGGCGCGCGGCTTCTCCCTCCACCCGGCCCGGGCCTCGGCCCGGCGCCATCCTGCCCGCCCGCTCAGCGAGGTTCGCATGACCGTTCAGATTCCCGGCCAGATTCCCGGCCACCCCCAGCGTTCGGCACCCGAGGTGAAAGGCCTGCTGCCGCCCCTGGAGGACAAGGCCGCCACCACCGCCGACCCGGCGGTGGGCACCGCGCTGACCGACCTCTCCCGCGCCTTCGAGGCCTTCAAGGAGACCAACGACGCCCGTCTGGCCGAACTCGAGGGCCGCGCCCCCGGCGACGTCCTCACCGAGGAGAAGCTCGCCCGCATCGACGCCGCCCTCGACACGGCCCGCACCCGCCTCGACCGGCTCACCCTCGACCACCGCCGCCCGCCCCTGGGCGGCGGCGCGCCGGCTCCGCGCGACGGGGCCAGCATCGAGCACAAGGCGGCCTTCGACCTTTACGTCCGGGCCGGCGAGAGCGGCGGCCTCAAGCGCCTGGAGGCGAAGGCCCTCTCGGCCGGCTCCGGCCCGGATGGCGGCTACCTCGTGCCGGCCGAGGTCGAGCGCATGGTGCTGACCCGGCTCTCCAACCTGTCGCCGATCCGGGCGCTGGCCACCGTGCGGGTCATCTCGTCGGGCCAGTACAAGCGCGCAGTCTCGGTGCGGGATGCCGTCTCGGGCTGGGTCGCCGAGACCGCGCCCCGGCCGCAGACCGACACCCCGGTCCTGTCCGAGCTGAGCTTCCCCGCCATGGAACTCTACGCCATGCCGGCGGCGACCCAGACGCTGCTCGACGACGCCATCGTCGACATCGACGCCTGGCTCGCCGACGAGGTCGAGACCGCCTTCGCCGAGCAGGAGAGCACCGCCTTCGTCACCGGCAACGGCGTCAGCCGCCCGCGCGGCTTCCTCAGCTACGAGACGGTGGCCAACACCGCCTGGGTGCCGGGCAAGCTCGGGACGGTGTCGACCGGCGTCGCCGGCGCCTTCCCGGCGGCGAACCCGTCGGACGTGCTGTTCGACCTCGTCTATGCCCTGCGCGCCGGCTACCGGCAGAACGCCACCTTCGTGATGAACCGGCGCGTGCAGGCCACGATCCGCAAGTTCAAGGATCAGGACGGCAACTACCTGTGGCAGCCGCCGCTGGCGGCCGGGGCCGCCGCGACCCTGCTGGGCTTCCCCGTCTCGGAGGCCGAGGCGATGCCGAACGCCGCCGCCGGCAGCCTCTCGGTGGCGTTCGGCGATTTCCGCCGCGGCTACCTCGTGGTCGACCGGGCCGGCCTGCGGGTGCTGCGCGACCCCTACTCGGCCAAGCCTTACGTGCTGTTCTACACCACCAAGCGCGTCGGCGGCGGCGTGCAGGACTTCGACGCGCTCAAGCTCCTGGCCTTCGCGGCCTGACACCGGCGCCCCGGACCTTCGGGTCCGGGGACTCCTCGCGACTCTTGAAGCTCCTGAGGCTCCCGGGACCCCTGGAGCGGCGCGGGCGACACGGCCCTGGTCTTGATGAAACGGAAACGCTGTCGCGCGATCGTCAGACCAAGATGTGGATACACTCGGGCGCGGCAGGAAATTCAAGACGCACGCGGGCGCTTAAACAGTTCCGGGGCGCTCCCGCCGGCCGGAGACCTGTCGTCGCGGCGGCGCCCGCGCTCGAAGGGGGCACCATGGACCAGACCAACCGCCGCATGTTTCTCGGCGCGCTCGCGGCCGGAGGCAGCCTGGCCGCCGGCGGGGCACGGGCGGTGGAGGACGGCCATGCGTCGGGAGCCGACGTGGCCCCCGATTCCACCTTCCTGCGCACGATCCCGCGTAAAGCCGGCACCGCGCCCGCCTTCACGGCCTCCCTCGACGGCGGACCGATCAAGGCGACCTCGGGCGGCTGGGCGCGGGAGATCACCACGCACCAGCTTCCCATCGCCACCGGGATCGCGGGCGCCCACATCTTCCTCAATGCGGGCGGCGTGCGCGAGATGCATTGGCACGCCTCGGCCGAGTGGGGCTACATCATCGCCGGCCATTGCCAGGCGACGGTGATCGACGAGGCCGGCGAGATGGAGGTCGTCAACTTCGGACCCGGCGACACCTGGTACTTCCCGGGCGGCCACGCGCACGCGATCCAGACCCTCGGGACCGAGCCGTGCCATGCCATCCTGGCCTTCGACGACGGCCTGTTCGGCGAGCACGGGACCTTCGGGCTGACCGACTGGATGAGCCGGATCGACCCCACCCTCCTACGCGGCGCCCTCAATGTGCCGGAGGCGACGCTGGCGGCCCTGCCGGGCGGCGAGACCTACATCATCCAGGGGCCGGTCGTACCCCGCGACAGCGTGGCCGCGCGGGCCGAGCGCCTCCTGCCGCCGGCGCGCAGCCATCGCTTCGCGCTGGCCGATGCCGCCGCATGCGCCGAGGGCGCCGGCTCGGCGATGCGGGTGGCGCCCGCCGGCGCCTTCCCGGTCTCGTCGGGGATGACCGGCTTTCTGGTGCGCCTCGCGCCGGGCGCGGTGCACGCCCCTCACTGGCACACGCGCGCGAACGAGTGGCACTACGTGGTGCGGGGCCGGACGCGCGTCACGCTGTTCGCGCAGGACAAGCACATGGGCGTGGCCGAGCTTGGGCCGGGCGACTGCGCCTACCTGCCCCGCGCCTGCGGACATTCGGTGGAGAACATCGGTGCCGAGACCGCCGAAATCGTCGGCGCGCACGACAGCGGCCTCTTCGACGAAACCTTGCTGGCGACCTGGCTGGCCCGGGTGCCGCGCCCGATGCTCGCCGCCAATCTCGGCGTCCGTGAACAGGCGGTTGCCGGGTTCCCGTCGGTGGCCCAGACCTTCAGCCGACCGGTGAAGGACCGCACCTGAGACCCGCATGACGGGGTGGCGTCGACGCCTGACTGGGGTCGCGCCGGCGCAGACCGGATCAGCGCCGGCCGGGCTTGGCCATCCAGTCCGAGCGGGTGGCGCCGATCGAGGCGCCGGAGGGCATGCGGGCGAACTCGGCGGCGCGCTGGCTGATCCAGCCCGCATGCTCGCCCGTGGGGGTCACGGCGGTGAAGCCGCCGCAGGCGGTGCGGGCCTTGCGGTCCTGGCGCATGGCGCCGCTCGACCAGCTCACCACCCCGACGATCTGGTAGCCGCCGGGGACGGCGCGCAGGATCGGTCCGCCGGAATCGCCGAGGCAGGCGCCGGCCCCCGCCGTCTCGGCCATGCGGCGGCGGTCGGTGACCACCGTGACCCGGTTGGCGACCTGAAGCGAGCCGATCGAGACGAGATGGGCCTGGCGCAGGGTGCGGGCGGTGTTGCGCCGGTTCTCCGCGACGACGCCGAAGCCGGCGATGTCGACGGCGTCGCCGGTGTTGATGGCGCCGCCGCGCGGGTCGAGGGGCAGGAAGTCGTCGCTCAGGGGTTCGGCCAGCTTGATCAGGGCGAGGTCGATTCCCGGCTGGTCCTCCGGCGTGGTGCCGGGCACGAAATCCGGGTGCATGGAGGCCGCGATGGCGTTGATGCGGCGTGAGCGGAAGGCCCGGTCGACCGCCACCACGCTGTAGCCGGCCTGGTGCATCACGCAATGGGCGGCGGTGAGCACGAGGTCGCGGGCGATCAGGGTGCCCGAGCAGATCTCGCCCTGGGTGCTCTCGATCCGCACCACCGAGGCGCGCAGCCCGTTGGGATCGCGCGAGACCTCACCGTTGATCACCGCCGAGGCCGGCGTCCCGAGGGCCCCCAGCACGAGCGCGGCCCCGGCCAGGGACGCCGCCGTGCGGCCCGTTCCGAAGGAGGCGGCTTGGATAAGAGCGGCTTGGATGAGGGCAGACGGGCGCGGCGCGGTCGGCAACATCGTGTCTCTCCCGCGTCCGGCGATGGTCTGGACGTGAACGGAACGGAGCGTACCGGAACGCAATGGCTCGGCCAAGCTCTGGTTCCGCCCGCCGGCCGATCACCGCAGGTCGAGGGTCACGCGGCGGCGCGGGCGCTCAGGGGGCGGACCAGCGCGCGGCACTCTGCCAGCCCTCCAGGGTGCGGTCGATCCAGGCCTGCTGCGGGGCCAGCAGGATGCCCTGCGAGATGCCGCCGCAGGCTTTCCCGGCGACCCAGGCCGAGACCGCCAGGACGGCCGGTCCGGCGGCGATCGGGCCGCCGCTGTCGCCGTGGCAGGCGCTCGCCCCGCCGGGGCCGGCGCCGAGCCAGACCAGAATGCGGCTCGGGCCGTGCGGCGCGACCACGCCGAGATCGACGCTGCGATAGGTGCCGGTGCTGCGGGCATCGCCCGGGGCCGCGACGCCGTAGCCCGAGAGCGTCAGGCGCTCGCCCGCGCCCGGCATCGTGGCGCTCAAGGTCGCCGGCACGAACCGGGCCGGCAGGGGGGCCGCGAGGCGCACCAGGGCGAGGTCGATGGAGCGGCGGCGGCCCGCCACCGCGCCGGCATCGTAGCCGGGGTGGAGGGCGCGGGCGGCGATCTCGGCCAGCACCGGCGCGCCGGCCGCGTCCTTGTAATGCACCCGGTGCTCGGCCCGGGCCGCAACGCAGTGAGCCGCGGTGAGCACCGCATCGGCCGCCACCACGATGCCGGTGCAGACGCCGCCGTTCGAGGACAGCACCATCACGGCCGAGGCCGCCGCCTCCGGGGCCGGGCGCCCGCCCACCACCGCGCCCGCCGGTCCGGCGGCAGCCAGCCAGGCCAGGGCGCCCGGCAATGCCAGGCGGACAAGCGGCCTCGATCCGCGCGCCATCGCGATCCTTCCTTCGAATGTCCCAGACGGAGACGACGATGACCCCGATACGCGTCGATGCCGCCATCGTCGAGCCGGTCACGCTCGCCGAGATGCGCGTCTACCTGCGCCTCGATCCCGACGACGGCGGAGCCGAGAACGCCCTGGTGGAGAGCCTGATCGCGAGCGCCCGGGCGCAGGTGGAACTGGCCGCCGGCCGCATCCTGGTGCCCGGCCGCTATCGCCTGATGCTCACGGCCTGGCCGCGCGACGGCCGGCTGCCGCTACCCCTGAGCCCCGTGGTGGCCGTGGCGCGGGCGGGGCTGGTCGACGGCGCGGGCCTCGTCATCGATCTGGCGCCCGGTTTGGTGCGGGTCGGGGCGGACCCCATCGAGGCGCCGGGCCTCATCATCGATCCGACCGTGCCGGCGCTCAATGAACGCGCTGCCCTGATCGAGGTCGATGCCGGGCACGGGGGCGCCGGGCCGCCGATCCCACCGGGTCTGGTCCAGGCGATCCGGCTCCTCGTCGCGCACGCCTTCGAGCATCGCGGCGACGGCCCCGGCGACGGGTCGCCGCCGCCGGCGATCGCCGCCCTGATCGACCCGCTGCGCCGCCTGCGCCTGTAGCGCCGTTTCCCGGAGATCGTCCCATGGCTGACCCCTCGACCGGCGTACCGATCGGCGCGCGGCGCCGCCGTTTCGTGCTCGAACGCCCGCTGGAGGAGCCCGACGGCTTCGGCGGCGTGGTGCGCCGCTACGTCGCCGGGCCGCTGCTGTGGGGCGCGATCGAACCGCTGCGGCCCGTTGCGCGGACGCGCTTCGGGTGGGCCGAGGCGGTCGCCACCCACCGGATCCGATTCCGGTTCGGACCCGAGATCACCCCGGCGATGCGGCTCGCGAGCGGGCCGCGCCGCTTCGCCATCCAGAGCGCGGGCGACCCGGACGGGCGCCGGCGCGAGGTGGTCTGCCAGGTCGAGGAACTCGTCGGCGAGGCCGGTGCCGCATGAGTCTGCCCCCCTCCCCCACCAGCCCGCTGCTCGCCCTGCGCGCCGCGATCCTGGCCTATCTCGCCACCGACGCCGCCCTGGCCCGCCTGATGGGCGGCTCCGTGCGCCTCGGCGACGAGCCGCCGCGCGGCAGCGCCCCCGTCTACGCCCTGTTCGGCGATGCCGAGATCCGCGACGATTCCGTCGACGGCACCCGGCGCCACCGGCACGCCCTCGGGGTGACCGTGTTCGCCCGGCCCGGCTCGATCCGCAGCGCGGTCGATGCCGCCGAGCGCATCGCCGACCTGCTGTACGACGCGCCGCTAAGCCTCGCCGGCCACACCCTCGTGCGCCTCGACATGGAGGCCATCGCGGTGCGGCGCGACCCCGCCAGCGGCGAGGCCCGCGCCACCCTGACCCTGCGGGCGATCACGGAGCGCCGGCCCGCCTGATCCCCCCTCCCC
>NZ_JAGHKN010000062.1:0-16637 GCF_023093475.1 Methylobacterium sp. 37f | reverse complement strand
GGACAGACGCCCAGCGCAGCGGTGGTCCGGGCAAGAAGCAACAGTCCGGACGGATCGAGCGTCAGTTCATCGACGTGCAACCCATCGGGCATTGTCGGTAGAGACGGGTTCGAGATCAGCATCCGACACCTCCTCGGTCATGGTGAGGATCAACGCTCAAGAGCCAAATCTGACTCCGTCAGCACCAAAAGTGCGGATGAACCAATGTTCAACGCTGTTTGACACCGTCCGCGTTTGCGGGCCGTGCCTTGGCTCGTTTCAGGGTCCAGCGAGCACCGCGATCCTTTCGTGCGGGCTTCTTCGGTCTTGCCGCCCACGCCTCCGGGATCCTGCCTTCCTTCGGAGCCGCCTTCTCGGCATCGGTGTTG
The DNA here is from genome assembly GCF_023093475.1 of Methylobacterium sp. 37f. Lineage (NCBI taxonomy): Bacteria > Pseudomonadati > Pseudomonadota > Alphaproteobacteria > Hyphomicrobiales > Methylobacteriaceae > Methylobacterium > Methylobacterium sp. 37f. Next base: position 16,269 of record NZ_JAGHKN010000062.1, on the reverse strand, counting down.
CGCTGACGCGGAGCCGCGATGATCGTGTCCCTTGGCGTGGTGTGGCTCGGTGAGGGCTACCACGAGGACCGGCTTGGGCGGGGAGGATCAAGCGGCCAGGGTCGGCAGGCTGACGAGGGGATCATCGCCGATCGGGGCGACGCTTTCCAGGGTGATGGAGCGGGAGCGCTGGACGGCCCCTTCGTCGTTTTGTTCGAGCAGGATCGCGCCGACGAGACGTGTGATGGCAGCCTCGTTGGGAAGATGCCCACGACCTCGGTCCGGCGTTTGATCTCGCCGTTCAGGCGTTCGAGGGGGTTTGTGGAGTGGAGGCGTGACCCGATGAGCGGCCGGGAAGCCCGTCGGCCAGCACGTCGGGCTCGGCCGTGTCCATCAGGGTCGCGAGCTTGGGCACCTTGGGGCGGAGCTGATCGGTGACCCGCCGCCATTGCAGACGGGCCGCCTCGGCGTCGTGCCTCGAGCGAACGCGGTGGCGATGAAGGCTGAGACGACGCGGCGACCCGAGCGGCCGGCATGGGCGAGAACATTCCTCATGAAGTGGACCCGGCAGCGTTGCTAGGTTGCGTTCGACGGGTCGACGTCCATGCCGAGGACTTCCCGGCGACCGTCAGTGTTCACGCCGACCGCCACGATGACGGCCACCGAGACGATCCGGCCGTCCTGGCGCACCTTCACGTAGGTCGCAGCGATCCAGAGATACGGCCACTCGCCTTCGATGGGCCGGTCGAGGAACGCGCCCACCCGCTCGTCGATCTCCTGGCACAGGCGCGAGACCTGGCTCTTCGAGACACCGGTACCACCCATGGCCTGGACGAGGTCGTCGAACGAGCGGGTCGAGACACCCTGGATGTGGGCCTCCTGGATCACCGCGATCAGCGCCTTCTCGGCCATCCGGCGCGGCTCCAGGAAACCGGGGAAGCACGAGCCCTTCCTGAGCTTCGGGATGCGCAGCTCGACCGTGCCGGCCCGCGTCTGCCAGTCCCGGTCGCGATAGCCGTTGCGCTCGACCAGACGGTCGGCGCTCTTCTCGCCGTGGGCCGCCCCTGTCAGGCCGCCCACCTCCAGTTCCATCAGGCGCTCGGCCGCAAAGCCGATCATCTCGCGCAACAAATCCGCGTCGGCGCTCTTCTCCAGGAGGCTGCGCAGGGCCATCATCGCGTCGGTCATCGGGGATCTCTCGGGTGCGGGGTTGGTGCTCGCAACCCGACCCTACCCGGCAATCGCCGATGACCACCCGCCAGCTACACCACCGCCTGGGACACGACCTCTTCTGCGTCCCATCCCTCTCTCGCCACCATGGAAGAACCGCTTTATAAGCCGCGCTTTATGCGGGGTTTGTTGCCACGCGGAGCCGACCGAGAGGCGGAACGGAGACGACAATGGCTGAGCCTTGGACACCGAAGACCTGGCGAAATCTGCCGATCCAGCAGGTTCCCGCTTATCCGGACGCCGCTGCCTTGCACTTGGTCGAATCGCAGCTCGCAAGTTTTCCTCCGCTCGTTTTTGCAGGGGAAGCTCGGAAGCTGAAAGCCGCCCTGGCGCGAGTCTCGTCAGGCGAGGCGTTCCTTCTTCAGGGCGGCGACTGTGCAGAAAGCTTCGACGAGCACTCCGCCGACAACATACGCGATTTCTTTCGCGTATTCCTTCAGATGGCTCTCGTGCTTACCTTCGCAGGCGGCTCTCCCGTGGTGAAGGTCGGTCGTATCGCTGGTCAGTTCGCAAAGCCTCGCTCTTCGCCTACCGAGACGATGGATGGCGTGACATTGCCGAGCTACCGCGGTGACATCGTCAATGGACTGACATTCACGGAAGAGGCACGCGTTCCCGATCCGCGCCGACAGCTTGAGGCGTACCGGCAATCCGCAGCGACCCTCAATCTTCTTCGGGCGTTTGCGACCGGCGGTTATGCAAACCTGGAGAACTCGCATCGTTGGATGCTCGGGTTTGTGAAAGATTCGCCGCAATCGTCACGATATGCTGATTGTGCAGAGCGGATGACTGAAACTCTAGACTTCATGCGAGCGATCGGCATCAACCCGGAAACACATCAGGAAGTTCGCACCACGGACTTCTATACAAGCCACGAGGCCCTCCTGTTGGGTTATGAAGAGGCTTTGACACGGATCGATTCTACCAGCGGGGACTGGTATGCCACGTCTGGTCACATGTTGTGGATCGGCGATCGCACGCGCCAGCCCGATCACGCCCATGTCGAGTATGCTCGCGGCGTCAGAAATCCGATCGGCTTGAAATGCGGGCCTTCAATGACCGCAGAAGGTCTGATAACGCTGATTGATAAGCTCAATCGGTCGAATGAGGCGGGCCGTCTTACACTCATTTGCCGTTTCGGGGCCGAGAAGGTTGGTGAGCATTTACCGGGTTTGATCCGAGCAGTTGAGCGCGAGGGGCGCAGCGTAGTCTGGGTTTGCGATCCGATGCATGGCAACACGATCTCCGCCGGAGGCTACAAGACTCGTCCCTTCGAACGTGTGATGCAGGAGATCGAGAGTTTCTTCGGCGTCCATCGTGCCGAAGGTACAGTTGCTGGTGGCATCCACCTGGAGATGACCGGGAAGGATGTGACTGAATGCACCGGTGGCGCCCGGGCTCTGACGGCGGAAGGTCTACGCGATCGGTATCACACCTATTGTGATCCGCGGTTGAATGCCGAGCAGGCGTTGGAAGTCGCGTTCCTCACGGCGGAACTCGTAAAGCGCGAACGCGCGATGATTGAACGTCCACGCCTTGATGCTGCTGAATAGTAATTGTGGTAGAACAGGATTGACCAGTCCTAATTAGGCTGGTCGATCCTGTTTTCTTGGGATTAATTGGTATCTCGAAGCATTGCATCGGCGAAATGATGCACAAGGCTGGCCTCTAGCTTTCCTGTCATGCTGGTCAGCATAGAAATTGCTTCGCGCGCTGGCATCGGCTCTTTATAAGACCTTCTCTCGGTCAGTGCCGAGTAGATGTCGCAGATCGTCAATAATCTGACTGTATCGCTGATCTCGTTGGCGATCAGACCATCTGGATAGCCAGAGCCATCGAGCATTTCATGATGGTGGCGCACTGCACCTAGGGTCACGGCATCACATCCGCTCTTACAAAGGATATCATAGCCGATGACTGGATGAAGACGCATGATTGCGACTTCGTCGGCGTCTAGACGGCTGGGCTTGTTGAGAATCCCGAGAGGGATTTGCGCCTTACCGACGTCGTGCAGCAGTGCCGCTCGGATGAAATGTTCGCGATCTTTAGCTCCAAAACCGAGATGCAAGACGAATTGTGCAGCCACGCCGGCGACGAGGAGGCAATGTTGATAGGTCGCATCGTCGTGTGTCCACACAGTCTCTAACCACCGGGTCAACCCGTTTTCTTTCACGGCCGCAAGAATTGGATCAAGGCCTGCATCGACCTGGGCGAGCGAGATTGGTCCACCGGTCCGGACTCCTTCGAAAAGGTCGGTCAGAACTTCCCGCGCGCGCGATACATTTTTGATAATGGGCTGAGTGAGGACGTCGGTCTCCCTCTCTGTGATTTCCGCGAGAAGAGCTTGAGCAACAATATGCGGAGCGGTGTAAGCTGGGAAGCAAATAGTAGCGCCGAGGTCTCGTGCTTGACGGAGATCTTGATCTGTTGTCGACCGCAACAAACAAACAACCGGTAGCGCGCTATCACCCTTCCGGCGTAGAAAGGCCCGGAGTCGATTTGCCGCCTCGCGCCGACTCAGTGTCATGTCCGAGACAATGGCGCGGGGCGCCACATCGAAAGGCTGCTCCTGACCACTGCTCAAGACTTCGCAGCGTCCAATCGTTTTGATCAGTGTCTCTAAAGCAACGCTACGGTCTGGCCGGTCGGTAAGTAGATAGATGGCCGCGTCCACCATGGCGTCCTGATTTCCTAACTCAACTCTCAATTTCTAAATTGCTCAGCGATCCAAGACGACCTGCAAAAAAACCGTATTAAATCAGCTAAGCTCAATTTCAAAACGACGGAAAATGGATGTGGTAAATTATAATGGAGAAAGTATATTTTATACTAGTGAATGTTAATTCATGAAGTATGGCAGGGGCCTCCGTCGAAGATCGTATCCAGCGGATAAACTAGAATCGTTTTCAGACTGTGAATCTTTTTGCATACGCCGACACAGGAAACGATATTCCAATCAATCTGGCAACCTGAAATGCGGCAATAGAAAGTTGTCGATCAGTAGATATAAAAAAATTTCATCGAGAAAAATAAATGTATATTATACCCATAGTAAAAAACTATATGGTTTTTATACTCAGCTTGTGAGATTAAATTATTTAATTATTCAATCGATAAGCCTTATATGATTCATGATATATTGAAAATAAAGTGGTAATTTTAGTGAATCCTATTCACATCTCAATAATACATAGTAAATGCTGATTTTATATCAATAAATAATATATAAAAAAATGTTTATATTGGTCAAAGCGTATTAAATACAGTGCGGCGAATTATTTGCCGTGTGGTCATATCTCCGCCGGGCAATCGGCCGCCCACCAAATTTCAGCGGTGGTCCACCACATACAGATCTTGCTTTTTGTTCACGTTACGTTGTGGTTCGGCATGGCCTAGTACGCCTCGCCGACATCCAAGTGATGCGCAAAAACCATGGTGCGGGTGAAGTTTCATTCTCACACGTCAATTCCTCGAACATCGCGTCCGCATCCTGTGAAGATCGCCATCATTGCGCATCTCAAGTTTCCGATCGCCCAACCATTTTCGGGAGGGCTGGAAATGCACACACATTTACTCGCATCCGCGCTTCAAGCCCGAGGACATGCGGTCACGTTGTACGCATCGGAGGGGTCCGTCGGTAGCTTCGCCCTTGTTCCGGTATGTGCGCCGACGGGTTGCGCGTTCGACGATGTCTCGGAGGCTCGCGTCGATGCGACAGAGCACGCCGCTTACGTCCGGATCATGGATGCGGTCGCCGTGGAGGGCTTCGACCTCGTGCATAATAACAGCCTGCACTTCTTACCGCTTTTGCGAGCTGGCGAACTCCCGTGCCCCATGGTGACAGCCCTCCATACCCCTCCGTTCGAACCATTTGTTCGGGGTGTACGGGCGCGGGCGCGAGACATGGCGTTTGCTGCGGTTTCGCCCTCGCTTGCGCGGGAGTGGTACGATATCATCAGTGAGCCGCATGTCATCGGAAATGGTATTGATCTCAGCGCCTTCGCCTACTCCGGGCGCCCTTCGGGCGAGCCACACGCGATCTGGATGGGGAGGCTCGTTCCCGAGAAGGGAACGCACCTAGCGATCGACGCTGCTCGAATTGCAGAGCTGCCGCTGAAATTTGCTGGTCCACGCTCGAATCCGGCCTATTGGGATGCCGAAATAGCCCCCCGGCTCGGAGACGACGTCACTTATCTCGGTCACCTCGGACACGATGATCTCGCACGTTGCGTAGGAGAGGCCCACGTCGCTTTGTGTACGCCTCGTTGGGAAGAACCTTTCGGGCTCGTGCTAGCTGAATTTCTCGCGTGCGGAACGCCGGTTGCAGCGTTCCGTCGTGGTGCAATTCCAGACATCCTGGATTCCTCGTGTGGGGTGCTGGCTGCTGCGGATGATGTTGCAGATCTCGGCTTTGCCGTGACGCAAGCGATACAGCTTTCGCGTACCGACTGCCGCCGCCGAGCGGAGCAATTGTTCGATGCCGAGACGATGACCGATCGCTACGAGGGCCTTTATAGAAGCGAGCTTGGACGGATTCCGAAGGCCACGATCGCTGCCCGTGTCAGCAATGGCTGAGCTTGGCACCTCTTTGGCACGAGCTGTCGTGTGCGTGCCCGCTCGCAACGAGGCCGATACATTGCCGCGCCTTTTGCGATCCCTTGATCGACAGAAGGGTGTCTATGATGGCGCACGCCTGCGTGTCGTCGTCGTGGCTAATAATTGTACCGACACCACCGTCGAGACTTTAAAGGCTCTGTCCGCGCGCTCTGAGCTTGTTCGCATCGAGTTGCGGGTTCTTGAGGTTACCATCCCATCGGAACAAGCACACGTAGGCACTGCGCGTCGTCGAGCTCTCGATGCTGGTGTGGACTGGTTGGACCGGGACGGTGTCAAGAACGGTGTTCTTCTAAGTACCGATGCTGACGCGATCGCGCCGGAAAACTGGGTGATTTCCAACCTGCGAGCGCTGCAGACAGCGGAACTCGTGGGCGGCCGTCTGGTAATTAATAGCGACTTTGCAACCGAAGACCCGCGTCTGAATCAAATCCATGCGAAGATTGAGCGATATTGGTATGCTGTTCGCCAACTCGAAGAGGTCCTTGATCCACCGTTTCACGATCCAGCACCCCGGCACGGTGATCATGTCGCTGCGAGCCTGAGCTTAGGTGCGGATTTATATCGTCGGGTTGGAGGCATGCCGACGCTTCCCTGCGGCGAGGACAACGCTTTGGTCTCGCGGGTGCGCTGGTTTGGCGGCCGGGTTCGGCATTGCCCAGACGTCTGGATTTCGGTCTCCGATCGCGGCGTTGGGCGTGTGATCGGTGGAATGGCCACAGAGATGATACGCCGCTCGCGTGTTGCCGACGGCCGTGAAGCCTATCTTCTGCCGGATGCAAACCATTGGCGAACCTTGATTCAGAGACGCCAGAAGTTAGCTCAATGCTTCGATGATCCTGTCCGCATGGTCCCAGCCTTGAAAGCGTTCGGGCTCTCTCAGGACGATGTCGCATCTCTCGATCTCGTAGAATGTCCCAACGCGATTGCGCTTGTGGAACGGGTCGAAGCCGCGATTGGGGAGGGAATTCCCCCAGCGGTTCCAGTGCCTCTGGAATTAGCGCTCGCAAACCTCGAGGAAATGCTGGCCGAACTTCGATCATTGTCCGACCCGCGAATGTCATGAGCAGGAGACCAATCGGTTATTATGTTCATCATCAGGGCGCTGGCCACTGGCAGCGTGCATGTCTGATCGCAAGCGCGCTTGACCGTCCTGTGACATTGATCGGAACGTTTGCCACGAATGACACAGAGGCCGCGCCTGTTCCCGTCCTCGATTTGCCGGACGATCGCGTTGGCGTGTCCTTTGACGGGCAAGACGGAGCAGATACCCGTCCCCTAGGTCTGCACTATGCACCTGTCTGTGCTGACAATGTCCGGACGCGAATGGGTCAGTTCGCTACGTGGGTTGCTGAGGCCAATCCAGCCCTGATCGTCATTGACGTCTCAGTTGAAATCACCCTGTTCGCCCGCCTGATGTCTGTCCCGACATTGGCGGTTCGCCTAGCCGGAACGCGCAGCGATATGCCCCATCTGGAGGCTTTTCGCGCTGCCGATCGATTGCTGGCGTTTTTTCCGGTGGAACTCGACTCGCCTACAACACCTGACTGGGTTCGTGCGAAAACATTTTACACCGGCCTGCTCACATCGGAGAGGCCCACAACGCCAGTTGCAAACGAAGATGGTTCGATCTTGGTCATCTATGGGCGCGGTGGCGCTGCCGGTAGCCTGAGAGATCTGGCGGCCGCAGCTCGAGCGGTACCCTATCGTCCATGGCATGTGCTTGGGCCGACAAGTGGAAGCGCATCGGATTTGCCACCGAATCTCCACCATCACGGATGGGTTGCCGATCCGACTCCATTCATAGAGCGGGCCACTCTGGTCGTCGGCGGTGGTGGCGACGGCGTGGTCTCCGCCGTCGCTGCAGCGGCCAAGCGCTTCATCTGCCTTCCCGAACCCCGACCTTTTGATGAGCAATTCGAGAAGTCTCTCGCGCTGTCAGACATGGGGGCAGCCATCCATTGTCCGATGTGGCCCAGCCCCGAAGCATGGCCGGAACTCGTCAGGGCGGGCCTCGACCTGAATCCAGCCGTGATCGGTGGACTTGCACGACCGGGCGCGATCTCGCGGACTGCTGGCTTCATCATGGAAGCGGCTGAGCGAGCCGACAAGAGGCGCCGTTAGGCCGAGGATCGCTGATTCAGAAAGGCTGGTCTGACGGAACACGCGCAGCGACGATCTCGTCCGCTGTTGGCAGGCGCAGGACTGTGATGGCATTACGCCAATCGGGGTTAATCAGGCCGCGGCGTGCGAAGCTATCGAGCCAGCCATCCATCGGCCAGAGCCCGTGCCGCGCTTGGAAGCGCGACGCGTTGCGGATAATGTCGGCAAAATACTGGAGGGGTGGATCGCAGGCGCCGTGGTGCTGGTGAAAGGCTTGTCCGCTGGCGCTGAACAGCACCGGGATACCCAGAGCATCGGCGCGAAAAGCAAGATCCGTATCTTCAGCGCCGTAGCCGTCGAAACCCTCGTCGAAGCCGTTCAGGCGATCGAAAGTGGCCGTCCGGACCCCAAAGGCGAGCGACCAGAACAATCCGGGATTGTCGCTGCGTGCCATTCCGTGGGCTGGAAAGTGTCGGACGGGATGAGGATGGCCCGCCGCCCGCAGTCCGACCTCGGTCCAGCCATCCATGACCGATCCAGCCGGTAAGTATCGGATTTCACAACAGATTAGGCCATCAGCCTCGCCCAGATCAGCGCTCAGCCGCGGGACGAGATCCGCCGAGGGGATGCAGTCGACGTCGAGGAAGATTAGGTTGCCGGTCGCAGCGGCCTGCCGTCCAGCATTGCGTGCCCGAGCCAGCGGCAGGCCTGGGCTGTTCAAGACGATGCGGCGAATTGGGAAGCCGTAATCAGGCAGGGGCGGGGGCTCGGCGCCCATTTCGACGACAATGCAGGCCTCAGGGTGAGGGCCCCGGGCAACGCCTTCGAGAAGGCGGGCGAGATGGGCGTCGCGACCCTTGTTCAGGGTGATGAGGGTGGTGCCGGCGATCACGGGGTGAGGCCGTCCATGGCGACAAAGATCTCGTAGGGACCAGTGAAACGCGCGATCATCTCGGGTTCGAGGCGAAACCCGGTGGGATCGTCGGCGATGAGATCGGTGGTTTGGGAGCGGTGAGCGCCGATTGCGGCCGTCTTGGCGGCGCGGTGGACTGTGACATCGACCCGGAAACCGGTCGGGCCGGGGCCGACCTCGGTTCCTTCGGGAAGGGTCCAACCCCATACAGGATAAGCGAAAATCCGAATCAGGCCGAGCGCTGGCCGGGCGAGGCGGACGAGGGCTGCGGAGGCCTGATGGTCGCAATGGGGATCGTGTCCCCAGGTGACGCAGACGGCGCCGGCATCGGCGTCGTGGGCGATCGCGGCGATCCGCTCGGCAGCGTCTTCTGCCACCGGACCGGTGCTTGGGACCCCGGCATCGGGCAGGCGCAGGAAGGTCACGGCTTCCGCTGGAACGCCCAGTATACCAGCTGCGTCGACCAACTCCGTTTCGCGGAGGTCACGCAGTTTTTCGGGGGAATACAGTGCCGAGTGCGTATGCGAGCCGCAGCCGTCGCTGACGATGACAATCCGCACGTCGCGTCCCCGAGCGCGAGCCTCGGCGATGATGCCACCGCAGCCGAGGCTCTCGTCGTCCGGATGGGGAGCCACCACGACGAGGCCCTTGCCGCCGATCAGAGCGTCAAGATCCGCAACCGGCAGGCGCTCGGCGGCGGCGAGGAAGGCATCGGCATGCATCGGGTGGCTCAAGGTCGGCGACAGCGTGAGCCGTCCCCTTAGCGGCGCCAGCCTGATCGGTGGCTGAACGGACCCATCAAGCGACTCTTCACAGGGCCGTTCCGCTGTCTTCGGAGAAGCCAGCGATGCCGCCGGCGGTGGTCAACCAGATCTCCTCGCGCCGCGCCGCGATATGGGCGAGCGCCCGGCGCAGGGGACGCAGACGGTGTGGCTGGCCGACGATATAGGGATGGAGCGCGATGCCCATGACGAGGGGGGCGGTGCGCGACTGCTCCAGCATCTCGTCGAAGGCCTCGACGAGGGCGTCGGCGAATTGCTGGCCGGTCTCCTTGCGCGCGACGATAGCGGGGATGTCGTTGAGTTCCTGGGGGTAGGGCACCGCCAGGATGCGGCCGCCGTTGCGGGTCGCGAACCAGGTCGGCTGATCGTCGTGGCACCAGTCGAGGAGGTAGCGGTAGCCGGCTTCCGCGAGGAGATCCGGGGTCAACCGGCTCTGCGAGATCCAGGGACCGAGCCAGCCCCTGGGGGCATGGCCTTCCTGAGCGGTGAGGATGGCGGTGGCCTCGGCGATGAGGGCGCGTTCGTCGGCCTCGACGCGGTCGCCCTGGCGCTCGGCATTGGTGCGGCCGTGGCCGACGATCTCGTCGCCGCGCGCCCGGAAGGCCTCGATCAGCCCGGGGCAATCGGCGTAGAGGCGACTGTTGACGAGGACGCTCGCCGGCATCCCGAGCCCATCGAGGGTGTCCTTGATGCGCCAAGCCCCGATGCGATTGCCCCAGTCGCGCCAGGCATAATTGAGCACGTCCGGCTGCGGACCGCCGGGCGCCAGTTCAGCGCCGAGGCCGCCTCCGAAATCGAACCCCTCCAGATTGAGGGCCAGGTAAACCGCCAGACGCTTGCCCCCCGGCCAGTCGTAGACCGGCCGGTTGGGCAGAGCGCTGTAGGCGTAGCGGCCGTGATGCGGCCGGGCGTTGTCGGTCATGGGGAATCTCGAACGGATCAGGAGAGGTCCAGCAGCGCAGGTCTGCGCATCGACACCCAGTTCGTGGCGGCGTCGTAGGCGGCCCCGAGCTGCAGGCAGGCACGCTCGCCGTTGTTGGGGCCGACGATCTGGATGCCTGAGGGGCGCCCGGCCGGGTCGAAGCCGGCCGGCACGTTGAGGGCCGGCAGGCCGCTCATGGTCACGGGAATCGTCACCTCCATCCAGCGATGGTAGGTGTCCATGGTCCGGCCGCCGACGGTCTTGGGCCAGCGTTCTTCGATGTCGAAGGGGAACACCTGGGCCGAGGGCATGAGGAGGAAGTCATAGCGCTCCTGGAATCGGCGCACGGCCTCGTACCAGGCGGTGCGGCCCTCCTGCGCGGCGGTGACCTGATCGGCGGAGAGCGCCAAGCCGCGCTCGACCTCCCAGACCGCCTCCGGCTTGAGCAAATCGCGATAGGCCGGCTCGTCGTAGAGGGGTCGCAGGTTGGAAGCGGTCATCCAGGCACGCAGGGTCAGCCAATCGCGCCAGACCTTGGCCATATCGAAGCGTGGGCGGTCCCACTCCACCTTGGCGCCAAGCGCCTCGAAGGCCGACAGCGCACTGCGGTCGAGGTCGAGCACGCCCGCTTCGAAGGGCAGGTAGCCGCCGAGATCGTCGAACCAGGCGATGCGGGCGCCGGTGAAGTCCCGCTTCAGATCGTCGGCGAAGATCGCGGGGTCCTGCGTATTCGAGTACGGCACCCGCGCGTCGTAGCCGGCCTGGACGGAAAGCAGCAGGCCGAGATCCGCGGGCGAGCGCCCAATTCCGCCCGAGACGCCGAGTCCCGCCGTGAAGGCGTCCTTGGTCTCGATCGGGATGCGGCCGTAGCCGGTGCGCAGGCCGAACAGGTTGTTGAAGGCGGGCGGGTTGCGCAGCGATCCGGCATGATCGCTGCCATCGGCGACCGGCTGCATGTGGAGCGCTACCGCCACCGCCGCGCCGCCGCTTGAGCCCCCCGAAGTCTTGGTCGGATCGTAGGCGTTGCGGGTGGCGCCGTAGACCGGGTTGAAGGTCTGCGAGCCAAGACCGAATTCCGGCATGTTGGTTCGGCCGGTGAAGATCGCGCCGGCCTTGCGCAGGCGCTTGACCATGATCGAATCCGCCGCCGCGATCCGGTCGCGGAAAATCGGCGACCCTTGCGTGAAGGGCAGGCCCTTCACCGCATCGATGTCCTTCACCGCGTGGGGAAACCCGTGCAGCGGCCCGAGGAATTCGCCGCGCGCGGCTTGCACGTCGCGCTCTTCGGCGGCGGCCATCAGGTCGGCCCGGTCGCGCAGGGCCACGATGGCGTTGACGGTCGGGTTCACCCGGTCGATCTGGTCGAGACAGGCGGACATGACCTCGACGCAGGAGATGCGCCGGGCGTGGATCGCGGCCGAGAGGTCGACGGCGCCGAGGCTGAGGATGTCGTGGTCCGAAGCCGTGAGAGCCGCCGTTTTGGCCACGGCGATCGATGGGTCTGTGCTCATGCTCTGGCTCTGGAACGCGCCCGCGCGAAAAACCGGCCGTCAGGCCGGCAACCGCCGCTCCTGAAAGGCGTGGCAGGCCACACCCTCGACCAGGGTCGGGACCTCGGTGCGGCAGCGCTCGTTTGCGAAGGGGCAGCGCGGGTTGAAGGCGCAGCCCGTCGGGGGGTCGATCGGGTTCGGGATCTCGCCGGAGACGGGGATGCGCTTGCGCCCGGTGAGGCCGATATCCGGCACCGAATCGAGCAGCATGCGCGTGTAGGGGTGTTTCGGAGCACGGAAGAGTTCCCGTCCGTCTGCGATCTCGACCACCCGCCCGAGATACATCACCCCGATCCGGTTCGCCATGTGGCGAACGACGGCGAGGTTATGGCTGATGAACAGATAGGTCAGCCCGAGGCGGTCCTGCAGGTCGCGCATCAGGTTGAGAATCTGAGCCTGGACCGAGACGTCCAGGGCCGAGGTCGGCTCGTCGCCCACCAGGAACTCGGCTTCCGAGGCGAGCGCCCGCGCGATGGCGATGCGCTGGCGCTGGCCGCCGGAGAACTCGTGCGGGTATTTGACCCCGTCGTCGGGGTGCAGGCCGACGAGGCCGAGGAGTTCGCCGACCCGGCGCCCGATGGCGACATCGCCCTGCAGGAGATTGAAGGCCCGGATCGGTTCGGCGATGATGTTCCGCACCCGCCAACGCGGGTTCATGGACGCGTAAGGGTCTTGGAAGATCATCTGGATTCGGCGGCGCAGCCGGCGCCGGGCGGCGGCCTCGCGCCGATCGGTCATCGACACGCCGGTGATCCGCACATCGCCGGCGCTCGGCGGCAGCAGGCCCACCACCATGCGGGCGACCGTCGATTTTCCCGAGCCCGACTCGCCGACGAGCGCGAAGGTCTCGCCGCGGCGAATGGCGAAGCTCACGCCGTCGACGGCGCGCAGGATCTGCCGGGGCTGACGCTCGATGACCCGGTTGAGCCAGGGGCGAGACACGTCGAAGGTGCGGCGCAGGCCTTCGATCACGACGTAAGGCGCATCGCCGGGGCGGGTGTCGGGCTGGGGCAGGGGCATGACGGGCGCGTTCATGCGGCGGAGGCCTCCGATCGGTCGTAGAGGTGGCAGGCCACCCGGTGCGCGCCAACCGGGATCGGATCGGGTCGCTCGACACGGCAGCGTCCGAAGACGGAGGGACAGCGCGGATTGAAGGCGCAGCCCGGCGGAATGTTGGAGAGGCGCGGCATCGATCCCGGGATCTGGGCGAGGCGGTCGGTGTCTTGAGACAGCGTCGGGATCGCCCCCATCAGGCCCTTGGCGTAGGGATGAAGCGGGTTCTGCACGACATCGCGGACGGGGCCGATTTCCGCGATGCGCCCGGAATACATCACCGCCACCCGGTCGGCGGCTTCCGCGATCACCCCCATGTCGTGGGTCACCAGCATCACGGCGGTGCCGCGCTCGCTGCCGAGGCGCTTCAGGAGCGCGATGATCTGGGCCTGGACCGAGACGTCGAGGGCCGTGGTCGGCTCGTCGGCGATGATCAATTCCGGCTCGGCGGCGAGCGCCAGGGCGATCACCACGCGCTGGCGCATGCCGCCGGAGAATTCGTGCGGGTAGCCGTCGATGCGCCGCTCCGGGGCCGGGATGCCGACCTCGGCCAGGAGATCGATGGCGCGCTGCCGGGCCGCCTTCTCGGAGAGGTCGGTATGGGTGCGGATCGTTTCCACGATCTGCCGGCCGACCCGATAGAGCGGATTGAGGCTGGTGAGGGGGTCTTGGAAGATCATGCCGATGCGCCGGCCCCGAATGCGCCGCATTGCCTCCGGCGACAGGTTGTCGATGCGTTCCCCCTTGAGCAGCACCTGACCGCCGACGATGCCGCCGGGCGGATCGATGAGACCGATGACGGCGGAGCCGGTGACCGACTTACCGGCGCCTGACTCGCCGACCACGCCGAGGATTTCACCCGGCGCAATGTCGAACGAGACGTCGTCGATGGCGGTGAGCGTGCCGCGCCGACCCGCGAAGGCGACGCGCAGGTTGCGAACCGAAAGGACGGGCTCTGTCATGGCGTTGCGATCATTGCAGCTTCGGGTTCAGGGCATCGCGCAACCAGTCGCCCAGCAGGTTGATCGCCAGGACGAGGCCGGCGAGCGCGAGGCCCGGGAAGGCGACGATCCACCACTCGCCGGAGAACAGAAAGCGGTTGCCGGTCCGGATCAGGGTGCCGAGGGACGGCATCGAGTCCGGCAGGCCGGTGCCGAGGAAGGACAGGGTCGCCTCGGTGATGATGGCGAGGGCGAGATTGATGGTGGCGATGACGAAGACCGGGCCGAGCACGTTTGGCAGGACATGCCGGACCATGATCACCGGCGAGGACAGGCCGATCAGGCGCCCGGCCTGGACATAGTCCTTGTTCTTCTCCACCAGCACGGAGGAGCGGACGGTGCGGGCGTACTGCACCCAGAACGACAGACCGATCGACAGCACGATCAGGCCGATGGCGGCATCGGTGTCCATCTGGCTTCCCAGCGCCGCCTTGGCGACGCCGTCGACCACCAGCGCGATGAGGATGGCCGGGAAGGTCAGCTGTACGTCGGCGATCCGCATGATCAGGGTGTCGACGAAGCCGCCGAAATAGCCCGCCACCAGTCCGAGCACGATGCCGAGGAATCCAGACACCACGACCCCGAGCAGCCCCACGATGAGGGAGAGCCGGAGGCCGTAGAACACCGCCGAAAGGACGTCCCGGCCCTGGTCGTCGGTACCGAGGGTGAAGGGCGCGACCCCGTCGGCGTACCAGAGCGGCGGCAGGTTCGAGTTGATCAACTCGAGTTCGGCCGGATCGTACGGATTCTGCGGCGAGATCCAGGGCGCCGCCACCGCCAGCACGACGAAGACCAGCGTGACCGCGAAGGCGCCCATCGCCAGCTTCGACCGGCGGAAGCTCGCATAGACGTCGGAATCGAGGAAGCGGGCCCAGGTGGAGCGCTTCGCCGGCATCGGCGGCGTGAGGGGAGCTTCCCGTGAGGTTTCCTGCACGGATACGCTCATGTGGCCCGTCCGGTGGAAAGGCGCAGGCGGGGATCGACGATGGTGTAGAGCACGTCCACCACAAGGTTGATGACGACGAAGATGGCGGCGACCAGCAGCAGGTAGGCCGCCATGATGGGGATATCGACGTTCTGCACGGCCTGGACGAAGAGCAGGCCCATGCCGGGCCACTGGAACACCGTCTCGGTGATGATCGAGAAGGCGATGACCGAGCCGAGTTGCAGGCCCGCGATGGTGATGACCGGCACCAGGGTGTTCTTCAGGGCATGGCCGAGATGGATCGAGCGGGTGGTGAGCCCCCGCGCCCGGGCGAAGCGGATGTAGTCCGTGCGCAGCACCTCCAGCATCTCGGCCCGCACCAGCCGCATGATCAGGGTCATCTGGAACAGCCCGAGGGTGACGGAGGGCAGGATCAGGGCGCGTAGCCCCGAGCCGGTGAGAAATCCGGTCGTCCACCACCCAAGGCGCACGGTGTCGCCGCGCCCGAACGAGGGCAGCCAGCCGAGGGTCACCGAAAACAGGAAGATCAGCAGGATGCCAATGAGGAAGGTCGGCAGGCTGATGCCGATCAGCGAGATGGCGAGGAAGACCTTGGCGAGCCACGTGTCCCGCCGAAGGGCGCAGTACACCCCCATCAGAATGCCGACGGTCAGGGCGAACAAAGTGGCGCAGAGGGCGAGTTCCAGGGTGGCGGGCATGCGTTCGGCCAGCAGCGCCGAGACCGGCTGGCGGAACTGGTATGAGGTGCCGAACTCGCCGCGCACGACGTTGCCGGCGTAGCGCAGGAACTGCACCGCCACCGGATCATCGAGCCCGAGATCCTTCCGGATGGCGACGCGCTCGGCATAGGGCGTGTCGACGCCGACGATCTGGTTCACCGGATCGCCCGCGAAGCGGAACATCGAGAAGGCGATCAGGCCCACCGCGAACAGCACCGCGATCGACTGGAGCAGGCGCTGGAGGATGAAGGCGATCATCGGTGGGTGCCTCGCGCGTCACCGAAAGGTTGATGTTCGTTCGCGTATGACCCGGACACACATTGATCCTCGACGCGGCCCTCTTCCCGAGCGGAACTCGGGCCTGCCCGAGATCCGTCGCGCTCGTGGGGAGGAGGTGGGGGTGGTTGGGCGACCCTCTGCCGACTGAGGCGAGCGGAGCCACCCCCACCCCTAGCCC